>NZ_CP104467.1:3645505-3952720 GCF_025369935.1 Paenibacillus andongensis
CAATGGGATCCCTCATCTACTGGCACCAGTTGTAACGGATCCTCGACGAGCTTCGCTAGCACTTAAGAAAGTCGTCGTTGAGATGGAAAAGCGTTATGAACTATTCTCGAAAAGCGGAACGCGAAATATTGAGGGTTACAACGCGATGTTGACAGAAAGCGGAACAGCAGCCCCCTTGCCATATTACGTAGTTATCGTAGATGAGTTAGCCGATTTAATGATGGTTGCTGCTAATGATGTGGAAGATTCCATTACCCGCCTTGCACAAATGGCCCGCGCAGCGGGAATTCATTTGATTATTGCTACACAACGACCTTCCGTTGATGTTATTACGGGCGTGATTAAAGCGAATATTCCATCGCGTATTGCGTTCGGTGTTTCGTCTCAAGTGGATTCACGGACCATTTTAGATATGGTCGGAGCCGAGAAGTTGTTAGGTCGAGGCGATATGCTTTATTTGCCGGTTGGCGCATCTAAGCCTGTTCGCATACAGGGAGCCTTTCTATCTGACCAAGAGGTTGAACAAGTGGTTGGCTTTGTTCGTACGCAGGAGCAGGCGAATTATCAAGAAGAAATGGTCCCGCATGTTGAAGAAATGCCGGAGCAGCAAAATGAATTTGAAGACGAGCTGTACGACCAGGCAGTTCAAATTGTTTTGGAAGCCAAGCAAGCCTCAGTTTCCCTGTTGCAACGACGTATGAGAGTCGGGTATACACGTGCGGCAAGGCTGGTTGACTCCATGGAAGCCAAAGGGGTTGTCGGGCCGTACGAAGGCAGTAAGCCTCGTGAGGTGCTGATGTCGATTGAACAATACCATCATAATCGGATCAGTTCCTAGCTTAAATAAACAATTGTACAAGCACTCTCCTCAGGAGAGTGTTTTTTTTTGTATAAACAGGGAGCCCCTTTCTCATAATAAGCAAGAAAAGGCTGTAATTTGAAAAGTGAGGTTGAGAAGGGGAATGAATAAACGATTA
Source organism: Paenibacillus andongensis (assembly GCF_025369935.1). Classification (NCBI taxonomy): domain Bacteria; kingdom Bacillati; phylum Bacillota; class Bacilli; order Caryophanales; family Paenibacillaceae; genus Paenibacillus; species Paenibacillus andongensis. The sequence goes on from NZ_CP104467.1 coordinate 3,646,483, forward strand.
ATTGTTCTTACATTCTGCATTGTTTTCGTACTAGTTGTCGCTTTTCAGTTGAAAGGAAAGTTCAATCCGCCAGCAGAAGAAACGTTTAGTAAAAATGAAGTGCGTTATGGAGCTACTGGAGCTGACGTTAACGAACTGCAAGGCAGATTGAAGTTCATTGGCTTCTATAGCGGCAGTATAGACGGAGATTATGGGTATAAAACTTTAACGGCAGTGAAACGATTCCAAGGTGAGTTTGGGATGAAAGTAGATGGCATTGTAGGTCCCAAGACCAAGCTTAAACTGTGGGAAGCTACGAAGAATTGGAAGCCTACAGCTCCAACCACAGGAGGAGGACAAAGCGGCGGAGACAAAGAAACGGCAACTTCAAATCAAAAGCCAGCCAATTTGCTTCCTTCCAATAACCTGGGCTTGTCTGAACAGGATCTGAAGATCATGGCGAATGCGGTGCATGGAGAGGCTCGCGGAGAGCCTTATATTGGGCAAGTAGCCGTAGCAGCCGTCATTTTGAATCGAGTGAAGTCGGCTAGTTTTCCTAATACGGTTTCTGGTGTTATCTTTCAGCCTGGTGCTTTCACAGCCGTAGCGGATGGCCAAATATGGTTAACACCTGATGAATCATCGAAAAAAGCTGTAAAAGATGCGTTGAATGGATGGGATCCTTCGGGTGGTTGTATCTATTATTTCAATCCGGCAACTGCGACATCCAAATGGATTTGGAGCAGGCCGCAAGTCAAAACGATTGGGAAACATATCTTCTGTAAATAATTATACAAAGGACAAGGAGAAGGAGCCAGCTTTGGTTGCTTCTCCTCTTCGTATAGGAATATAATGGATTTATATCACGGACAAAGAAGGGAGACCGACCTTTGAAGCATATACAATTTGAGCGCACTACATGGAATCATATACGTTTACATGTGCTGCCGACAGACCGGTTTAAAACGTTTGCAATTTCTGTGTACATAGGCCGTCCTCTAGAGGATGAAACGGTCACGAGTACCGCATTGACACCATTTGTACTGCGTAGAGGTACGGAATTACGCCCAGAGACGAAGCAATTTCGAGAATACTTAGATGATTTATATGGCGCAGGTTTCGGTTTTGATATTTACAAACGGGGCGATTACCAAATTGTTCAGTTACGTATGGATATCATCAATGACCGATTCGTGAAATCAGCACAATCTTTATTAAAGCAAGGACTTGAATTCGTTGGGGAAACGTTGACAAAGCCAGCGCTCGAAGAAGGACATTTTCGTAACAAATATGTTGATGCGGAGAAGCAGACTCTCCAGAAGCGCATAGAATCAGTCATTAATGATAAAATTCGTTACGCGGCTGAACGCTGTATCGAAGAAATGTGCAAGGATGATCCTTATCGTCTACACCCTTTGGGCAAAATAGATGATTTGGACCCTATCAATGCCGAACAACTTTACGAACAATATAAAAACTGGCTTCAAACGGCACCTATCGATATTTATGTCGTCGGAAATACGACGCTTTCTGAAGTAGAGGGTATTGTGAAGCAAGCTTTCTCCATTGAACGTAAGGAGGATGTCGGATATGTAACATCTGCACCGCGAGGAACAACGGGAGATGTGAAGACAATCGTTGAACGTCTGGATGTTAATCAAGGGAAACTGAACATGGGACTTCGTACAAATATTTCGTATCGAGATGATCAGTACCCAGTAGCTCTGATGTATAATGGCGTTCTCGGAGGTTACCCACACTCCAAATTGTTTACGAATGTTCGTGAGAAAGCGAGTCTGGCCTATTATGCCTCTTCTCGGTTTGATGGTCACAAAGGCATACTAACGATTCAGTCAGGGATTGAAATGGCGAATTATGAGAAAGCGGTTGAAATCATTCGAAAGCAGCTGACTGCTATGGAGCAAGGTGAAATCAGTGATATTGAATGGAATCAAACCAGAGCCATGATTGCCAATCAACTCCGCGAAATTCAGGATTCCGCATTTGAATTAATTTCTTTTGACTTTAATGCAATTTTATCTGGAAAAGAACGAACAGTTTCAGGCTTGATTGAATCTGTGGAGCAGGTAGATGTGGCGGCTATTGCTGAGGCTGCCAAACGTGTTCAACTGGATACGATATACTTTTTGCGGGACCAGAAGGGAGAGTAGAAGATGCAGGTTATTCCTTATCCACACCTTGGTGAAACCATTTATCACGAGAAGCTTGATAATGGGCTACATGTATTTGTTCTACCCAAAGATGGTTTCCAGAAAACTTATGCGACGTTCACGACGCAATTCGGATCTGTTGACAACTTTTTTCAAGTAGAAGGGAAAGAGTCAGTTCAAGTTCCGGATGGTATTGCTCATTTTCTGGAGCACAAAATGTTTGAGGAACCTGAAGGTGACATTTTCGCTACTTTCGCTTCTAACGGCGCTTCGGCTAATGCTTTCACAAGCTTTGATCGGACGGCGTACTTATTTTCATCTACGGATCACTATTTAACCAATTTAACGACATTAATTAATTTTGTGCAAAATCCTTATTTTACAGATGAAAATGTAGAAAAGGAAAAAGGGATTATCGGTCAAGAGATTAAAATGTACGAAGATAATGCGGATTGGAGAAGCTATTATGGATTAATTGAATCCTTATATGCTAAGCATCCTATCCATATTGATATTGCTGGAACTGTAGAATCCATTGCCGAAATATCAAAAGAAACCTTATATGAGTGCTACAACACTTTCTATCATCCCAGCAATATGAGCTTGTTTGTAGTTGGAGGCGTAGATCCAGAAGAGGTTATTTCGTTAGTTAAAGAGAATCAAGCTGCCAAAACGTTTCCACCACAAGGCAATATCCAACGATATTTCCCAGAAGAGCCTTTGGAAGTGAAGGAAGCGCGCAGAGTCACTCTCCTTCCTGTTTCACTGCCAAAATGTTTAATCGGATTCAAAGAACCTGCACCTTCCGTAAGCGGAAAGGACTTGTTAGTTAAAGAATTAACGACGAAATTAATGTTAGATGTTTTGTTCAGTTCAAGCTCTGATATTTATCAGGCACTATATGATGAGCAATTGATTTCTGATAATTTTGGTCATGAATATAATTGCAGCGAGGGATATGCGTTCTCTATTCTTGGAGGAGATACCAAAGATCCGGACCAACTAGTAGCACGTATACGCGAAGAGGTTGAGAAACGTAAGGATTCTGGACTTGATGAAATCACTTTCGAGCGAAGCCGTAAGAAGAAAATTGGTAATTTCCTACGGATGATGAACTCACCGGAATCTATTGCGAATGAATTCACTAAATACCGATTCAAAGATATTGATTTATTCGATATATTGCCTGTTTACGAGCAAATTACACTTGAAGATGTGAACCGTCGATTCCGCGAGCACTTTGATTGGAGCAGACTTGCTATCTCAATTGTGCAAAGTCGTAAGCCATCGTGACGTTTCCTAAGCCATTCAGTGAACAAACAGTTCTGATAACAGGGGCTAGCCGGGGGATTGGTGCAGCCATTGCTGAGCGCTTTGCCGCGGTAGGTATGAATGTTGTTATACACTACCGCGAGTCGCATGAAGCTGCTAATGAAGTGGCCAGATCCTGCATGAAGCATGGCGCCAAAGTATTAACCGTATCCGCGGATGTAATATCTCGTGAACAAATCTACAAGATGCAAGAAAAGCTGGAACAAAGAGACATGGTCCCTGATATTATCGTAAACAATGCAGGAATTTCGCACTTTGGTTTGCTTTCTGATGTAAGCGAAGAAGATTGGGACCAAGTGATGAATGTTAATCTTAAAGGCGCCTTTCTTTGTACACAAACGTTCATGACTGCAATGGTCAAACAAAAGTATGGCCGCATTATTAACGTATCCTCTATATGGGGCATCTCAGGTGCCTCCTGTGAGGTTGTATACTCAACAGCCAAAGGTGGGTTGAACGCCTTCACAAAGGCATTAGCGAAGGAACTGGCACCTTCTGGTGTGACGGTGAATGCCGTAGCGCCTGGTGCAGTTCAGACCGAAATGATGGCAGGTTTTCAGCCCGAGGAGCGGGAAGCGATTGCCAATGAAATTCCGGCAGGTCGTTTTGCATTGCCTGATGAAGTTGCTTCACTTGTATACTTTCTAGCACTTCCTGAATCCGGTTATATTACGGGTCAAATCATAAGTCCGAACGGTGGATGGTTAACCTGAGTGCAGAATAGGAAGCCTCGCGCATAATTTTAAGCGGGGAAGTGAATATTACGTATGTAATGACCATTTCTCATAATTTAAAGGAGGCTTCTTACAATGGCTACTGTACTTAAAGTATTTGATAAGTGGAAAGAGTTTTTGGCTGAACGTGTGAGTCAGGCTGGACATGCGGGGATGAGTGAAGAAACCATTTCTAAACTCGCTTTTCAAATTGGTGAATTTCTAGCTAATAAAGTAGATCCCGAAAATGAACAAGAGCGAGTGCTCAAAGAGCTATGGGATGCAGGGGATGAGCAAGAAAAGCGTACAATTGCCCGCCTCATGGTAAAATTAGTAGACAAAGGTTAATAACCGTTTTACAATTCAATAGGGTACTATGTGAAAGCCTCCTCTTTCGGAGGCTTTTGCACGCTTTATAAGGAAGAAAGGAATTGTAATTTCATGGTAATCAAACATTTTTTGCTTGCTTTTTTGCTCTTATCTTTTATTTTAACAGGGTGTGGGAATCGTGGAATTCCAGCCATTAAGCAAGAGTTATTGGATAATAAATTATCTGTACTAATGTTGACAGGCGCTAGTATGTCTGCGCCAGCTAAACAGTCAGTAGGAAATGCGCTTCAACAGTGGAGAGATGCGAATTTTATAGCCTTCGATTGGATCAAGGATTTGAATCAACTGGATGAAAGCGTTATAACAAAGTTGAAAGCAAGTAAATATGATTACATATATGTCATTGGTAATGAACTGTTTCCTTCTGCTAATGAGGTGATTGGACAAGGGCTTTCGACTGGGAAATGGACCTTATTACAAAGTCAGCTTGATGCCAAAGGGATCACTAGTCAGGTAAATGAGCAAGCTTCGTTCTTGCAAATTGATTCGCTTCAGATTGAGAACTTGAAAAATAAATGGATCCAAGACCTGTTAGCACAAAACATTGTTGTGGAGTGGGTGACTCGAAGTGATCGTCCGATTCCTTCTGCATGGGCACCTTCGGAGGAAGCGGATCATATCGTTTTACTTGATAATAATGAACAATGGTTTCAGCAGTTATCCTTCCAAACGAGGCAGCATCGCTCTAGCACCATTATTTTCTATACACCAGTAGATGAGGCGCAAGTACAAAAGGCTAAGTCTATCGGAGTATCGGTTGTGGATATTTCAGGAGCTGTATCGGCTGAGCTTAACTGGGCCCAAATACTAGACAATCGTTTGGCAGTGATGAAAAGCAGCTCTTGGAAAAAAGGTGGTGCGATTTACAACCAACAAGAGCTTAAAGAACTAAAAATGAAATAACTCTGTGTATTTTTACGCGATAAAAGAAGGATATTGACGGAAATTGTAGAAATTACTTGAATAGGTATCGACTTGTTCGTTACAGATATTGCGATGAGGTGGAAAGAGTGGACGTAAAAGAGTGGTATATGGAGTACAAAATTCACAAAAACCGTCCCGGCTTATTAGGGGATATTGCCTCCTTGATGGGGATGCTGGATATTAATATTGTGACCATCAATGGGGTAGAAGATCGTACACGTGGTATGCTTCTACAAACCAATGATGAAGAAAAAATTGACTTAATGGGTAAAATGCTAAGAAAAGTAGATAATATTACTATTACTGCTCTTAGACCCCCAAAACTTGTTGATATTTTAGCAGTCCGTCATGGTCGGTATATTGAGCGTGATTCGGATGATCGCAAAACATTCCGTTTTACTCGTGATGAATTGGGATTATTAGTTGACTTCCTTGGTGAGATTTTCAAGCGAGAAGGGAACCAAGTTGTTGGCCTACGCGGAATGCCGCGTGTCGGTAAAACGGAGTCGATTATTGCAGGAAGTGTATGCGCAAACAAACGTTGGACTTTCGTTTCCTCTACATTACTCAGACAAACCGTGCGCAGTCAACTGTCGGAAGATGAAATGACTCCAAATAATGTATATATTATTGATGGTATTGTTTCCACCATACGTTCCAATGAGAAGCATTACAGCCTTTTGCAGGAGATTATGGGGATGCCTTCTACGAAGGTTATCGAGCATCCGGATATATTTATTCGGGAGTCGGAATACACATATAATCACTTCGATTATATTATTGAGCTGCGAAATAGCCCAGATGAAGAAATCAATTATGATTCATTTACGTATACGTCCGAACCTTTTTAATGTCTGTAACGTCATTAAATAAAGAAGATCCCGCGAGGAGGTGACCATATGTCTGATCTCGGATACATTTTACGCAAAACACGCCAGGAAAAGAAGATCTCGCTTGACGATCTTCAAGAAGTTACGAAAATTCGTAAACGATATCTGGAAGCGATTGAAGAAGGAAACTACAAGGTTCTGCCAGGCAGTTTCTATGTACGTGCTTTTATTAAAAGCTACGCCGAGGCGGTGGGACTTGATCCTGCTGAAGTTCTTAACATGTACCAAACAACGAATCCATCACCAGTTGTAGAGAAACCAGTTGTAGAAACGATTCGTAAAAATAGAACGAGTGTCCGTAATACCGAGAAATTGAGCCGTTGGGCTTCTGGTACGATGTTTGTCTGTTTCATTCTGCTTATATTCGGTATCGTATACTACTATACGTACAAGAATTATAAGGGGACGCCTGCAGACGAAAAACCTTCCCAAACGCAATCTCCGAGAATCACAGATACTACGAATCCAGCGACTAGCCCTGCTCCTAGTACGACAATGAATACGTCCGGTGACGGTAAAGTGGCGCCTCTTTCGACTCCAATACCGACACCAGCACCTACACCAACGCCATCTGTTCAAGTTAAGTTTAGCACTAGCGAGAAAGGTGTAGATAATTACACGATAACCGGCGCTTCCAATCTGGATATTCAGATGAAAATAACAGGTTCTTGTTGGATTCGTGTGGATTCTCTTACTGAGGCAGGCGGTAAAGAAATGCTTAGACAGAAGCTTTACAAAGCCGGTGACACAGACTCTTTTGATTTAACCAGTTCAGCGTATTTAAATGTAGGTGCAGCCAGTGCTTTAGAACTTACTGTGAATGGTACGGTCGTTCCTGTCGGGGATACACCAAACCCTAAAAGGGTACAGCTCAATTTGCAAAAAAGCTAGCATTTTGACGGTTCCTGCGCTTTCCCGGGTAATGAATAATACGAAGAGATATCCTAGGCTGAGAGGGCTTGGGATGTTTCTTTTTTTACGGCTTCTTGCTATAATGCTATTGTAATTTGATGGAAAGGATGTTTTGTCTAAGATGAGTTCAGAATGCTCGTTTGATATCGTATCCAAGGTGGATATGCAGGAACTAAACAACGCCATTCAGCAGGCGGAAAAAGAGATTCTTACCCGCTTTGACTTTAAAGGTAGTAAGAGCAGCATTAAATTAGATAAGGACCAGCTTGTTGTCACTTCCGATGATGAGTTTAAGCTTCAGAATGTTCTTGATATTATGCATGCCAAAATGACAAAGCGTGGTATCTCGATTAAGAATCTCGAGTACAGTAAAGTCGAACCAGCGGCTGGTTCCACTGTAAGGCAGAAAATTAGCATGAAACAAGGTGTCGATCAGGAGAACTCGAAAAAAATTAACATCCTTATTCGTGACTCCAAACTTAAAGTTAAGACGCAAATCCAAGGTGATCAAATCCGCGTAACCGGGAAGAGTCGAGATGATTTACAAGCTGTTATTGCGCTTTTGCGTAAGGCGGAAATTCCTCTTGATTTACAATTTGTAAACTTGAAATAGGCATACATACGAAGTTCTTTGGATGGACTCCCCCTACATGTAGGGGGTTTTTACATTTTGACACCCTATAGGGCTTGTATTATACTGGTAGGGAGTGTTTTTTAGGACTATTGGAGGTTGTTTCTTTCATGACAGAAAAGGTTAAAGTAGTTACTCTCGGATGCGAAAAGAATTTGGTCGATTCCGAGATTATGTCAGGATTAATTCATGGCCGTGGTTTTCAACTTGTTGATAACAAGGAAGATGCCACTGTCATTATCGTGAACACTTGCGGGTTCATTGATGCAGCGAAAGAAGAATCCGTTAATACAATTTTGGATATGGCAGAACTAAAGCAAACAGCGAATCTCAAGGCGCTAATCGTCTCCGGATGTCTTACACAACGCTACAAAAAGCAGTTGATGGAAGAAATGCCAGAGATTGATGGCATTGTGGGTACTGGAGATTTCGATAAAATCAACCATATCGTAGATGAAGCGCTTCGCGGAAAGAAACCGGTTCTTGTTGGGAATCCGGTGTTTAATTATGATGCGGACCTGCCAAGACTTATGACTACTCCACGATATACAGCCTATGTGAAAATTGCAGAAGGCTGCGATAACGCATGTACATTCTGCAGTATTCCAATCATGCGAGGCAGCTTCAAAAGCAGAAGTATGGAGTCCATCGTTGCGGAAGTAGCCAATCTTGCTGCTCAAGGCGTTAAAGAAATAAGTTTAATTGCGCAGGATTCCACGAATTATGGCACAGATCTTTATGATGGCTTTATGCTGCCTACCTTGCTGAATAAAGTAAGTGAAGTGGAAGGCATCGAGTGGGTGCGGCTGCACTATGCTTACCCTGGATTCTTTAGCGATGAACTGATTGCCGTGATGGCATCTAATCCAAAGGTATGTAAGTACATCGATATGCCGCTTCAACATAGTGAAGATTCTATTCTTAAACGGATGCGTAGACCTGGTCGCCAGAAGGATACACGTGAATTAGTTCGTAAAATTCGTGAAGCGATTCCGGATGTCGCCCTACGTACCTCACTCATTGTAGGTTTCCCAGGTGAAACCGAGCAGGACTTCGAAAACTTGAAACAATTTGTTCGCGACGTTCAGTTTGATCGTCTTGGAGTTTTTGCCTATTCCAAGGAAGATGATACGCCAGCAGCACGTTTACCGGACCAAGTTCCTGATGATGTAAAAGAGTATCGCGCGAACGCGATTATGGAAATTCAACGTGAAATCTCGAATCTGCGTGGCGGACGTCGCATTGGGCAGGAAATTGATGTGCTGATCGAAAGATACGATGGCAGAAGTGATGTATATATTGGACGTTCCCAATTTGATGCTCCTGAGATTGATGGAGAAGTATTCGTGTCGAATGCGAAACTTAACATTGGTGAACTAGCTAAAGTTCGTATTACCCACTCTTATGAGTTTGACTTATCCGGGGAGGTAATTGCATGAACCTAGCTAACCGCATCACCGTGGCGAGGATTTTATTAGTACCTATTATCATGTTTTTTCTGTTGATTAAGGTGAAATTCCCTCATATACGGATAGAGGAATTTAGCATAACGTATAATCAAATTATTGCGGCTCTAATTTTCATTATTGCAGCGAGTACAGACAGTTTAGATGGTTACATTGCCAGAAAACGTAATCTTGTAACCAACTTGGGTAAGCTGCTTGATCCTTTAGCGGATAAACTGCTTGTTACGGCTGTGCTTGTCTCATTAGTGGAAATGGGTAAAGTAGATGCTTGGATTGTTATTGTCATTATCAGTAGAGAGTGGGCCGTCACAGGACTTCGCCAAATTGCTCTATTGGAAGGCACCGTGATGGCAGCTAGCAAATGGGGTAAAGCGAAGACAGCAGCTCAGATTACAGCCATCATTGCACTACTTATCAATAATTTTCCTTTTACGTTTCTGCACTTCCCTTTTGATGTTATAGCTAGTTGGGTAGCAGCAATTATTACCGTGTATTCGGGTGTGGAGTACTTTGTAAAGAATAAGCATGTCATAGATTTTTCAGAAAAGGCGCAATAGGGAAACCTATTGCTTTTTTTTACTACTGACAGAGATTTTCTCATTTTAAGGAGGGAATTTGAAATGAAAGCAGAAATAATCGCAGTTGGAACGGAACTTTTACTAGGCCAAATTGTAAATACGAATGCTCAATTTCTCTCCAGAGAATGTGCTGCGATTGGCGTAGATATGTATTTCCAAACCGTCGTTGGTGATAATGAACAGAGATTGCTAGAAAGCTTCAAATTAGCTGCTTCAAGGGCTGATGTCGTTATTTGTACAGGCGGTCTTGGACCTACGCAGGATGATTTGACGAAGGATGTACTTGCTGCATTTGTAGGCCGTGAATTGATTATGCATGAGCCCTCTATGAAAACAATTACGGATATGTTTCAGTCGCGCGGGATCCATATGGTTGAAAGCAACAGACGACAAGCGATGATGATAGAGGGAAGTGATCCTTTACATAATGAAACAGGGCTTGCTGTTGGTGTTGCATTTACATACGAAGAGACACATTTCATTCTTTTACCAGGCCCGCCAAAAGAAATGAAGCCAATGTTCACCAAGTATGCAGTTCCTTGGCTGCGTGCACGGATGACGGATGAGATTCCGCTTTATTCCAAAATGCTTAAATTTGCCGGTATCGGTGAGTCTAACTTGGAACATCAACTAATTGATCTTATCCAAGCTCAAACCGACCCAACGATTGCTCCTTATGCCAAAGAAAGCGAAGTGACGATTCGCTTAACAACACGTGCAAAGTCAGCTGCAGAAGGTGAACGGAATCTTCAAGCGACCGAACAAGAGATTAGAACGCGATTAGGTGAGCATCTCTATGCCGACCAAGATGTTCCTATCGAGACGATTGTACTGCAATTGCTTGGTGAGAAGAACCAGACACTTGCTGTGGCTGAAAGCTGCACAGGCGGCCTGCTAAGTGATATGATTACTGCGATATCGGGGAGTTCCCAATCTTTCCTTGGAGGAATTATTTGTTATTCGAACGCCTTGAAGCATAAGCTTCTTGGTGTTCCAATGGAAGTGCTTGAAGGGAAGGGTTCCCCAGGTGCTGTTAGCAGCGAGACAGCTGCCCTTTTAGCGGAGCAATTGATTACTGTGACTGGATGTGACTTTGGGCTGTCCGTCACGGGTGTAGCCGGTCCTAGTCCGTCAGAAGGCAAACCTGTAGGACTTGTTTATATAGGTTTTGCTCAAAAGAATATAGCAACAAAGGTAGTTACTTTGCAGCTATCTGGCAATCGGGAGTCGATAAAGCATAGAGCAGCCAAAAGTGCGCTCTATCAATTATGGAAACAGTTGAAAGATAGCTAGAGTTCGCATATAATAAGACTAAGTGTTAACGGAAGAACCGTAGCAAAGCGATAACTTTGTTGCGGTTTTTTGTTTGTTCGCTAAAAAGTCGAATGTATGTTCGAAAAAATGCTTGGCAAACACCTGAAAACAAGTTATCATATACCTATAATGATAGAAGAAGGAAGTGAGTGTTTTGTCAGATCGTCGCGCAGCACTTGATAATGCTTTACGTCAAATTGAGAAACAGTTCGGAAAAGGCTCCATCATGAAGCTTGGAGAATCTACACATATGCAAGTTGAAACGATTTCATCTGGAGCTCTTGCTCTTGATATCGCTCTTGGTATAGGTGGGTTTCCACGTGGAAGAATTATAGAAGTATACGGACCCGAGTCTTCCGGTAAAACGACGGTAGCTCTACACGCTATCGCAGAAGTACAGAAGACTGGTGGACAAGCAGCTTTTATCGATGCGGAGCACGCATTGGATCCTTCTTATGCAAGCAAGCTTGGTATTAATATAGATGAGCTTCTACTCTCTCAACCGGATACCGGTGAACAAGCACTTGAAATCGCTGAAGCTTTAGTACGAAGTGGTGCTGTAGATATTATTGTAATTGACTCTGTAGCGGCATTAGTACCTAAAGCAGAGATTGAAGGCGATATGGGTGATTCTCACGTGGGTCTTCAGGCTCGCTTGATGTCCCAAGCACTTCGTAAGCTGTCTGGTGCGATCAACAAGTCCAAAGTTATCGCGATTTTCATTAACCAGTTGCGTGAGAAAGTTGGCGTTATGTTTGGTAACCCAGAGACAACACCTGGTGGCCGTGCACTTAAGTTCTACTCATCAGTTCGACTAGACGTTCGTCGTGTGGAGACAATCAAACAGGGGAATGATATGGTTGGTAACCGCACAAGAATTAAAGTCGTTAAGAATAAAGTAGCTCCGCCGTTTAAACAAGCGGAAGTGGATATTATGTACGGTGAAGGAATTTCACGCGAAGGAAGTATTATTGATATCGGAACAGAGATGGATATCGTTAATAAAAGCGGAGCTTGGTATTCATATGAAGGTGAGCGTCTTGGTCAAGGTCGTGAGAATGCGAAGCAGTTTTTGAAAGAGAACAAAAGTATTTCAGAAACGATAGAATTAAGGATTCGTGAGAACAGTAATTTAATTAAAGTTGTCGCTCCTAATGTTGACGAGGAAGATGATGAATTAGAACCAGATTTCGAGTAATTTTTCAATAAATCATACTTGAAAGCACCTTAAACCTTGTGTTAAGGTGCTTTTCTTCATAGAAGGAGTTGGTTAGTTTTGAATAGTGAAGAGCAACAACCATTGTTAATCATCACCAAGGTTGAGAAACAGAAGCGCGGTAATCATCGCTATAATATATTTTTAAATGAAGAATATGCATTCTCCGTTCATGAAGACATTCTCATCAAGCATCGGTTAAATAAAGGGGAAACCATACAGCTACAAGAAATCGAAAGTATAACGCTTGATGAGGAACAGAATATGGCATATATAAAGGCCGTAAGCATGATAGGCAGACGACCACACTCATTAAGTGAAGTAAAACGTAAGCTGAAAGAGAAAGGCTTCGAAATGTCTATTATTACATGGGCATGTGAGAAGTTAGTCCAGCAAAATTATATTAATGATGAGGAATTTGCGAAAATGTGGACAGATAATCGCATTATTTCGCAGCGAAAAGGTCGGAATCTCGTACGACAAGAGCTTCAACAAAAAGGCATCGATAAAGAATTGGTCAAAAATGCCATGGAAACTATCGATCCTGAAGACGAGTTTGCGGGGGCAATGAGGTTGGGGCAAACGAAATGGAAGCAAACCTCAGGAAAGACCATGGATCGTAAAAGAAAGACGGGAGCTTTTCTTATGCGGAGAGGCTATACAGGCTCTATTGTTAACAAGGTTTTGGGGGTATTAAGCAGTGAATCGAGTGATGAGGAATTCGAAATCTCAGATGACTCGCTTGATTATTAATGCCATTAATTATATATTTAATTAGTTAATGACATTAAACATTGTTGAGGGCTGGAAATAGTTATTCCTTCTTCTCAGGGACATTCGCTTGACAAGCTTCTTCGACAAAAGATAAAATAACAGTGTATATTTTCATAATGTATTCAAAATCATACTCATTTCATTGATTTTGAGGGGACAGATGTAGAAACCGCCAATTTTTACACTGTTGATTATGGATTATTAGCACTATAGTGCCTCTAACGCACGGTGCGCATTCATTTAAAAGCCATACTCTTAATTAAGCAGGGTATGTATGACTAGTCAAACAATTAAAAATCGGATTAAAAAACCGAAGGGAATCCCAGGCTAACACCTTGGAGAAACCAACGAGGAGGTGAACAAGATGATGCCAGTCATCTGGATCGCGATCATTCTCATTGTTGGAGCTGCATGCTTAGGGATTGGTTATTTTATCCGTAAATCTCTTGCAGAAGCGAAAATTTCCAGTGCTGAAACAGCCGCTGAACAGATTAGAGAATCTGCCAAGAAGGAAGCAGAAGCACTGAAAAAAGAAACGGTTCTGGAAGCAAAGGACGAAGTGCACAAACTGAGGTCCGAAGCTGAAAAAGACATTCGTGAACGTCGAAATGAAATTCAACGACAAGAAAGACGATTGTTGCAAAAAGAGGAATCGCTGGATAAAAAATTAGAATCTCTCGAGCGTAAAGAAGAGCAAGTTGCCAACAAAGAGAAGCGGATCGAGGATACACAATCACAAATTGATCAGCTTTATAAAAGCCAAGTTTCGGAGTTAGAGCGAATTTCTGGTCTTACAATGGATGAAGCGAAGAGTATCATTCTTACAAATGTAGAACAGGAAGTTCGTCACGAAACCGCACAGCTTATTAAAGAAATCGAACAGCAGGCCAAAGAAGAAGGCGATAAGAAAGCCCGTGAAATCATCACGCTCGCCATTCAACGTTGTGCTGCTGATCACGTTGCTGAAACAACCGTTTCAGTTGTTTCACTGCCAAATGAAGAAATGAAAGGCCGAATCATCGGTCGTGAAGGACGTAATATTCGCGCTCTGGAAACATTGACGGGTATTGACCTTATTATTGATGATACGCCAGAAGCGGTTATTTTATCAGGATTTGATCCAATCCGACGCGAAATTGCTCGTACATCTTTAGAAAAGCTTGTTGCTGATGGACGAATTCATCCAGCACGCATTGAAGAGATGGTTGAGAAATCCCGTAAAGAAGTGGACGAACGTATTCGCGAGTATGGGGAGCAAGCCACGTTTGAGGTAGGTGTACACGGATTGCATCCTGACTTGATCAAAATTTTGGGTCGCTTGAAATTCAGAACAAGTTACGGTCAAAACGTGTTGAAACATTCCATGGAAGTAGCTTATCTGGCTGGTCTGATGGCCGGGGAGCTCGGGGTAGACGTAACTTTGGCGAAACGTGCCGGGCTGCTTCATGACATCGGTAAGGCGCTAGATCACGAGGTTGAAGGATCTCATGTGGAAATCGGTGTTGAGATTGGTAAGAAGTACAAGGAGCATCCAGTCGTTATTAATAGTATTGCTTCGCATCACGGTGACGTGGAAGCAACCTCTGTTATTGCGATGTTAGTAGGAGCTGCAGATGCTTTATCCGCAGCAAGACCTGGAGCACGCAGAGAGACGCTTGAAACGTATATTAAACGTCTGGAGAAGCTTGAAGAGATTTCGGAGTCCTTCGAAGGTGTTGAGAAATCATACGCCATTCAAGCAGGTCGCGAAGTACGCGTAATGGTTCAACCGGAGAAAGTGGATGATACCGAAGCGTTCCGACTAGCCCGTGATATTACGAAGAAAATCGAGGGTGAACTCGATTATCCAGGACATATTAAGGTTACGGTCATTCGTGAAACAAGAGCTGTTGAATACGCTAAATAAGATACCAATGCGAAAAGTGGCTGATATAGCCACTTTTCCTTATTTTCAGGCTGGCCATTGAATACATCAATTGCTTGTCTTTGCATCTATGGTTTATAAAGGAGCTATAAAATTGTTATGAAAATTGTATTTATTGGCGATATTGTAGGATCTGTTGGAAGAAAAGCGTTAAAAAATATGATGCCTAGATTAAAACAAGCTCACCCTCACGCAGTGTTCATTGCGAATGGTGAGAATGCTGCCGCAGGGAAAGGTATTACAGCGGCTATTGCTAAGGAAATCTATGAGATGGGCATACAGGCTCTAACAATGGGTAATCATACGTGGGACCAAAAAGAGATTTTTGATTTCATTGATCGTGACGAGAAGATGGTTCGACCCGCTAATTTTCCTCCAGGAACACCGGGTAGAGGACATACGGTTATTAAGGTCAAGGATCAGGAATTACTGATTATTAATTTACAGGGTCGCACATTCTTACCGCCGATTGATTGCCCATTTCGTAAAGTGGATGAAATTATTGAAGCTGATAAGAAAAAACATAAATTTGTATTTGTTGATTTCCATGCGGAAGCAACTTCTGAGAAAATTGCGATGGGTTGGCATTTGGATGGAAAAGTATCAGCAGTTGTCGGCACACATACACATGTACAAACGAATGATAACCGTGTTTTGCCGCAAGGAACAGCTTATGTAACCGATGTAGGGATGGTAGGGCCTCGTGATGGTATTCTTGGCGTTGAACGTAATGCTGTACTGCAAAAGTTCAAAACCCAGCTTCCGGTTCGATTCGTAACCGACGAGGGCAAATGGCATTTCCATGCGGTCGTGATTGAATTGAACGATCAGACCGGTTTGGCAAAAGGAATTAACCTTATCCGTTATGATGAAGATCAAGTATTCATGGATTAGCAGATAATTCTAACTATTGCGAATATTTAAATTGAATACGATAGCATGTTTGTTAAACCTTGAGAATATGATGGGTAATGGAATCTATCCATCATTCCCGAGGAGGTACTATTCATGGATGTATTAAAAGTTTCAGCAAAATCCAATCCAAACTCCGTAGCAGGTGCATTGGCGGGTGTCTTGCGTGAGCGTGGAGCTGCTGAGCTCCAAGCTATAGGTGCAGGCGCCTTAAACCAAGCCATCAAAGCAGTAGCTATCGCAAGAGGATTTGTGGCGCCCAGTGGAGTTGACTTAATTTGTGTACCAGCCTTCACAGATATCGTGATTGACGGGGAAGATCGGACGGCCATTAAACTTATTGTTGAGCCAAGGTAATTAAACCGTACCATACTAAATACCTAGCCTGTTTACCTAGTAGACAGGTTTTTCACAATGCCTATCAAACCTCTGCTTAGGGGTTTTTGTGTTGTCTAGAAGATGGTGTATAGGAGGCAGTAAAGATGAGAATAATGGATGGTCACTGCGATGCGCTTACGAAACTGTATATGAACCCCAAGCTGGATTTCGATAAGGAAGAACAGGAGTTGGATGTTAATTATCCAAGGCTTAAGCAAGCGGGAGTAAAAGTTCAGTGTTTTGCTATCTACTTATCGGACTCTATTCAGCAGCCTACATTCGAACATATTTTGCAAATGGTTGATCTATTTCACCGAAAGATTATTCGTCATCCAGGAATGAAATTTATTCAAAATGTAGAAGACTGGCGTGCTGTTGAAGCAGGGGAACAGATTGGAGCTATTCTCACTCTTGAAGGTTTAGATGCTTTAGCAGGTAACATGACACATTTAAGGATTCTTCATCACCTTGGGGTTAGAAGTATTGGTTTGACTTGGAACTATGCAAATTGGGCTGCAGATGGTGTTATGGAGCCGCGTAAAAGTGGTTTTACACGAAAAGGCAAGCTGATGTTAAAAGAATTAGAAAGTATGGGCATAATAGCAGATGTATCACATTTATCGGTAGCAGCGTTCTGGGAATTGGTTGAGGTGTATGCGAAACCATTCATTGCATCCCATTCGAACGCTCAAAAAGTTTGTCCTCATCCAAGAAATTTATCAGACGATCAAATCAAAGCTATCATCCAGTGTCAAGGACAGATCGGGATTACGTTTGTTCCCTACTTTGTGGATAGCACTAATTTAGCTGTTCCCATTACGGCACTGTTGAAGCACATTGATCATGTTTGTTCATTGGGTGGGGAAAGGCATATTGGCTTTGGATCGGATTTTGATGGGATAGAGCAATGGATGAAAGGTTTGAGACATGTCGGTCAATACGGAAATATAATAGAAGCTTTATGTAAAAACTATAACGAATCACAAGTGGAGGCATTCCTGTACGGAAATTGGCGGAATTTCATGGTCACCAATCTTCCGAAATGAAAGTTATGAATCATTCTAATATTGATATGGATTCGATCTAAAAACTCTATGTTTTAGAATCGTTTAAACCCCTTGCAATTTGCTCTGTAAAGGCATAGAATTTGTTTGACAAGTGAAAGAAATTTTTTATAGCATCATCTTTAATTTCTACAAATTAGCTTTTTGAGGTCTTCATGCAGCTACAATCAAAAGGAGTGGACGTACGGTGATTAGTCAGTTATCTTGGAAAATCGGAGGTCAGCAGGGTGAAGGGGTCGAAAGTACAGACCGCATTTTCTCTACTGCATTGAACCGTCTCGGTTACTATTTGTATGGGTACCGTCATTTCTCTTCGCGGATTAAGGGGGGACATACAAATAACAAGATTCGCATCAGCACTAAACCGATTCGCGCAATTTCAGACGATTTGGACATTTTGGTCGCTTTCGACCAAGAAAGTATCGATTTTAATGCACACGAACTTCGTGATAACGGTGTTATCGTTGCAGATGCTAAGTTTAACCCCGTTTTACCAGAAGGAATTAAAGCACGGTTGTTTCCAGTTCCAATTACAGCGATTGCAGAAGAGCTAGGAACTTCCTTATTTAAGAACATGGCCGCATCAGGCGCTTCATGGGCATTGCTCGGTTTGCCGCTTGACGTGTTTAATAAAGCTGTTGAAGAAGAATTTGGCCGTAAAGGCGCAGCTGTGGTAGAAAAAAATATTGAAGCTGTTCGTAAGGGTGCAGAATCCGTTCTAGAATTAGCCGGTGGACCTATTGCTGACTTCCAATTGGAACCAGCTGACGGCAACCAAAAATTGTTCATGATCGGTAACGATGCAATCGCTCTTGGAGCTGTAGCAGCAGGTTGCCGCTTTATGCCAGCTTATCCAATTACACCAGCATCTGAAGTTATGGAATACTTGCAAAAAGCACTTCCTAAATTGGGTGGAACGGTTATCCAAACCGAAGATGAAATTGCAGCATGTACAATGGCTATCGGCGCTAACTACGCTGGAGCTCGTGCACTAACTGCTTCTGCAGGTCCTGGTCTATCATTGATGATGGAAGCCATTGGCCTTGCTGGTATGACTGAAACGCCTGTTGTTATCGTAGATACACAACGTGGTGGTCCAAGTACGGGTCTTCCAACGAAACAAGAGCAATCCGACTTGAACGCAATGGTTTACGGTACACACGGTGAAATCCCGAAAATCGTTCTATCCCCAAGCACGATTGAAGAGTGCTTCTACGATACAATTGAAGCTTTCAATCTTGCTGAGAAATATCAAGTTCCAGTCATTCTGATGACGGACCTACAGCTTTCCTTGGGTAAACAATCCGCAGAAATGCTAGATTACAACCGCATTGTGATTGACCGCGGAGCACTTGTATCAGAAGCTCCTGAGCAAGAAGCGAATCAATTGTTCAAACGCTATGAGTTCACTGAGAGCGGTGTTTCACCACGTGTGATTCCAGGCGTGAAGAATGGTATTCACCATGTTACAGGTGTTGAACATGACCAAACAGGTCGTCCATCGGAAAGCACTGAAAACCGTCAACGTATGATGGATAAGCGTCTTGAGAAGCTAAAACACATTCAAGTTACAGATGCCATTAAATTCGACGCTCCTCATGAGAATCCAGATCTTCTGATTATCGGAATGGGTTCCACGGGTGGAACGATCGATGAAGCAAGAAGCCGCGTTGAACTGGAAGGAATTAAAACAAATCACGCTACTGTGCGTTTGATTCATCCGTTCCCTGCAGAGCAGCTGAGACCTCTTGTTGAAAAAGCGAAAACAGTTATCGTTGTTGAAAACAACGCAACTGGACAATTGGCAGATCAAATTAAACTGCATGTTGGTCATGCAGATAAAATTAAAAACGTTCTTAAATACAACGGTAACCCATTCTTGCCGGCAGAAATTGAACAAAAATGTAAGGAGTTGACTTTAGCATGGCAACATTAAAAGACTTTCGTAACAATGTAAAGCCTAACTGGTGTCCAGGTTGCGGAGACTTCTCCGTTCAAGCGGCAATTCAGCGTGCAGCAGCTAATGTTGGTTTAGAGCCTGAAGGTTTAGCAATCGTATCTGGTATCGGCTGTTCCGGTCGTATCTCTGGTTATATCAATGCTTATGGTTTCCACGGTATTCACGGTAGATCTTTGCCAATCGCACAAGGTGTGAAAATGGCTAACCGCGATTTGACAGTTATCGCTTCAGGCGGTGACGGCGACGGCTTCGCAATCGGTATGGGACATACTGTACATGCGATTCGTCGTAACATTGATGTAACGTATATCGTTATGGATAACCAAATCTACGGTTTGACGAAAGGTCAAGCTTCCCCACGTAGTGCCGAAGGTTTCAAAACGAAAAGCGTTCCATCCGGTACAATTGAGTCAGCAATCTCTCCTTTAGAAGTTGCAATGGCTGCAGGTGCTTCTTTCGTAGCTCAATCGTTCTCCAGTAACTTGAAACAGTTAACGGCTGTTATCGAAGCTGGTTTGAATCACAAAGGTTTCTCTTTGATTAACGTATTTAGCCCATGCGTAACTTTCAATAAAGTAAATACGTATGACTGGTTTAAAGAGAATATCGTGGATCTGGATGAAATTCCTGATTATGATTATACAAACCGTGTGATGGCAATGACCAAAATCATGGAAACAAACTCCATGTTGACGGGTATCATCTATCAAAACAAAGAGAAAAAGAGCTATGAAGATTCCATTCCAAGCTTTGCTAAAGAAGGGCTTTCAAAACAAGACCTTAAGCTTTCAGAAGCTGATTTCAGCAAAATGCTTACTGAATTCAAATAATAGTTATATCTTGAAGGCATATGGAGATTTTCCGTATGCCTTTTTTGCTGAGCGGCAATACTGTCTACTATCACAAAAGTTAAAGGATGGATTCTATGAAAACAGTCCCGGTAGGGGTTTCAGCAAGACATATACATCTATCTCCAGCTCATATTGACATTTTATTTGGTCAGGGATATGAATTGACGACGTTTAAAGATCTCTCACAACCAGGACAATTTGCAGCCCAAGAAATGGTCACGATTGTTGGACCCAAAGGGAAGATTGAGAAAGTACGTATTCTTGGACCTGCTCGTCCGAGTACACAAATTGAAATATCACGAACGGATGCTTTTTCATTGGGGATAAACCCGCCAGTACGTGAATCCGGACACATTGAACATACTCCTGGGCTCCGAGTCATTGGTCCAAAAGGCGAGATCGATCTAGAGCAAGGCGTAATTGTCGCGGCTAGGCATATTCACTTCCATACTTCGGATGCTGTGAAATGGGGCATTCAAGATAAACAGCTTCTGCGTGTCAAAGTGAAGGGAGAACGACCATTAATTTTCGAGAATGTCATCGCGCGTGTATCTGATCAATATGCATTAGACATGCATATTGACACGGATGAAGGAAATGCTGCTGGGGTGAAAACTGGCGATTTGGCTGAACTTATTGATTAGTTTTGTAAGTAAATATTCATATATATGTTAATTTCTTTTTGTACTATATAGGCATGTGATGCTATAATAAAAGTTGCGTCAGTTTACTATAGCAAAACTCAGTTAACGCTTACGAAGAAAGTTTTCTACGAAAACTCTTAGGAGGAAAGAAATTGGCTAACCAAGAGAAATCCGACAAGGATTATTCCCAATATTTTCAGCCTCCTTCACTGACAGATGCAAAGAAGCGCGGAAAAGAAGAGATCGCCGTACACTATGACTTCACCATTCCTGAGGACATGCAGGAGTTCGGCAAAGATAAATATTATTTGATTCGCACTTACGGATGTCAGATGAATGAGCATGATACAGAAGTAATGAAGGGTTTACTCGAGCAAATGGGCTATCAACCGACAGAGGACAAGTACCAAGCAGATGTTATTCTGCTCAACACTTGTGCAATTCGGGAGAATGCAGAAGACAAGGTGTTCGGTGAACTTGGCCATTTAAAGGCACTGAAAGCACAGAAACCAGGCCTTGTTCTGGGGGTTTGTGGTTGTATGTCGCAGGAAGAAGCGGTCGTGAATCGAATTATGCAAAAGCATGCTTTTGTAGATTTGATATTCGGTACGCACAATATTCATCGACTTCCATCCCTTTTGAAGGATGCCTTTTATAACAAAGAAATGGTCGTTGAGGTATGGTCCAAAGAAGGCGATATCGTTGAGAATTTACCCAAAAAGCGTGAAGGTATCCGTGCTTGGGTGAATATTATGTTCGGCTGCGATAAGTTCTGTACTTACTGTATAGTTCCTTATACGCGAGGTAAAGAGAGAAGTCGCCGACCACAGGACGTGCTTGCTGAAGTTAGAGACTTGGCTCGGCAAGGGTTTCAGGAAATTACGCTGCTTGGACAGAATGTCAATGCTTATGGTAAAGATTTTGAGGATATTACGTATTCATTCGCTGATTTGATGGACGATATTCGTAAAATTGATGTGCCGCGTATTCGCTTTACGACTTCGCATCCAAGAGATTTTGATGATCGCTTGATTGAAGTTCTAGGTAAACGCGGTAATCTTGTTGAGCATATTCATCTGCCTGTTCAATCGGGTAATACCGAGGTTCTGAAAAGAATGAGCAGAAAGTATTCCAGAGATCATTATTTACAGCTGGCCCGCAAAATTAAAGATACGATGCCTGATGTCGTTCTGACAACAGATATTATTGTTGGTTTTCCAGGTGAAACGGATGAGCAGTTCAATGAGACCATGTCCCTTTATGAGGAAGTGGGCTTCGATTTCGCGTTTACATTCATTTATTCGCCGCGAGAAGGTACGCCTGCTGCCGATATGGAAGACAATGTACCGATGGAAGTAAAAAAACAACGACTTTATCGTTTGAATGAACTAGTAAATAAACACAGTAAAGCGAGCAACGAGAGCTTGTTAGGTCAGACCGTTGAGGTATTGGTTGAAGGCGAAAGCAAGAATAACGCTGATGTGCTAGCAGGTCGCACGCGGACGAATAAATTGATCCATTTTACAGGCGATAAGTCTTTAATTGGTCAAATGGTTGAAGTGGAAGTGACGCATGCACAAACTTGGATTTTGAAGGGTGAGATTGTTCATAAACCCATGAAAATGTCCATTTAATTTGAAGCTGAAATAGATAGGAGCGTGTTTTGAAGTGTCCCAATGTGATCATAAACATAACGATAATGAGCCTCATGCTTTTAAAGTAGAGGAGTTTACAAATACGGAAATGATCGTCCGCGAAGATATTTTAACCAAAGCCAAGGAATTGGCTGATTTGTTAACGACTTCAAATGAGGTACAGTTTTATCAAAAGGCTGAAAAGCAAATCGCTACGAATCCTGATATCCAAGTACTCATTAGTGCGATCAAAAAGAAACAGAAGGAAATCGTTGCTTTCGAGACTTTCCAGAATGCTAAAATGATCGAGAAAATTGAGAATGAGATTGAAGTGCTGCAGGACCAATTAGACGAGATTCCGATTGTGAATGAATTTAAGCAAACACAAGAGGACATCAACTATTTATTGCAGCTTGTTATGTCGGTCATTCGTGACACGATTTCCGATAAAATTAATGTAGAAGCAGGTACGGCGGAAGCTCCGACATCTTGCGATTAAGATAACCTTCTTTGGGAATTAGAAAATCGCCCTCTAATCAGGCTATTGCTTGAAATGAGTGGCGATTTTTTCCCAAAAGGACAATTTATGAAATGAGTCTTTCTATCGGAAAGACGGAAGAAGACTTACTCGAAGGAGACATTGTCATGCTTACAGTTCGTAATTTAAGTAAAGTATATCCTCCGGACAATCAGGTACTTTCGCAAGTGAGCTTTCAAGTTGATGAGGGCGAATTCATTGCGGTTATTGGGGGCAGTGGAAGCGGGAAAACCACGTTACTGCGCTGCATCAGTCATCAAGAGAAATGGACAAGTGGGCAGTTGATCTATAACTCTATTGATATATCAAAGCCTGGTCCATTGGAACGTTTCAAACTAGGTAGAGATTTCGCATTTCTTGAAGAAAAGCCTGCTTTGAATCGAAATAAAAGCGCTGTCAAGAACGTCATGATGGGGCGTGTCTATCAAACACCTCTGCGAATTTTAACTGGCATGACTTCAAGAGATGAACATGTGGACAGCATGGATTATTTAGAAAAAGTGGGTTTGCTTGATAAGGGAGATAAGAAGGTTGGTCAGTTAAGCGGTGGTGAGCAGCAGCGTGTTGCTATTGCTAAAGCGTTAATACTTGGACCAAAAGTGCTTGTAGCCGATGAACCTGTATCTGGTCTTGACCCGAAATCAACCGAATATATCTTGCAGGATTTGAGATCGCTCTGCAAAGATCGGAATATGAGCGTCATTGCTACACTGCACCAAGTTGAACTTGCGGAGAGATATGCCACTCGCATCTGGGGACTCTCTGAAGGTAAAATTGTGCTGGATATTCCGGCTAGGTCGCTCACTATGCGTGAAAAAAAGCTCATCTTTGGTGAAGTATGATCCAGGTCTTATTCGTTTGCTTAGGAAATATATGCCGTTCTCCCATGGCTGAAGCGGTCTTTCGTCACCAGGTCAAAAAGGCGGGTCTCGATGCTGTAATTGCTATTGATTCTGCCGGAACCGGTGATTGGCACATTGGGCATCCTCCACATCAAGGAACTAGGGACATATTGGATCAGCATCAAATTAATCATGAGGGTCTAAAGGCAAGGCAAGTTAGATCCGATGACTTTGTACAATATACATATATCATTGCGATGGATGAGAGTAATGTAACAAATCTGGCATCGTTTGCTCCTGCTTTAGTAGAAGGTGAGAAACGAGCTGCCATTCATAAATTGCTGGATTTTGCTCCTGATCGCGTTAATAAAGATGTTCCGGACCCCTATTACACGGGTAATTTTCAAGAAGTGTACGAGATGGTAGAAGAGAGCTGCGAACGTTTACTAGCCTTTATTGTCGAGAAAGAAAATCTGTAAGATGACCTCTTAGGAAATAAAAAAGCAAGGGTAAGAAAAGATTTTTTTTCTTTTCACCCTTGCTTTTTCGTTGTGGGGGAGTTCTAAAATATGGTTAAGCCGACACGCTGCATATATTCAGAAATGACTTTGAGCATACTCGGATGGATGGGAATGATGATATCGGTTGGCCCTATTTCGAACAGCCCGCTGCGATTATGGACGGTTGCTGCTTGGACATAAATGCGGAAGTAATCAGAACCCGGAGCAACATGTGTGAATTCTTGATTGGCTGACCTCAAGTTAACGAAGGTAACAGCTTTGAGAGCAGATTTATCGTATGGAAGAATGCTAATTATATGTTCCAACTTGAAATAATAATTAATGTGAGGTTTGTGAAGGATCAACTCTTTGGATGAGACGGTAAGACCGAAATCCCTCTTCTTATGCGACATTTTCAAGTCACCCTCAAGTGATTTAATCGGAATGAAATCTGAATTCATAGCAAAGGCCCTCCTGACCAGTCATTGTGATCGCTTGTCTTAACAGAATAGCACAGATCATCAAGGTTGTTAATGGAGGGTGCTGGGTGCTCACTTTTGCTGAAATAAAATGGAGCATTGGGTGCCTTGGTTCAAATGACTGGAGAAGGAGATTTTTCCGTTCATCATTTTGATAATACTCATGACCACGACAAGCCCAAGTCCAGTTCCTTGTTCTTTGGTCGTGTAAAATGGCATTCCGAGTGAATTTAATTGCTGCTTACTCATTCCAACGCCAGTGTCAGAAATAGAAATTTGTACAGCATTAGGCAGCTTACAGGTGCTTAATGAAATTTTACCGCCGTTAGGCATGGACTCAATCGCATTTTTAACCAGATTCATCAAGCATTGGCGCAGCTTCTTGGATTCACCTAAGATGTAAAGGGGTTCTTCATTTTGATGACTAGTATGGATAGCAACCTGGTGATCTGCAGCAAAAGGCGTGATGAAACGGAGCATGGCTTCTATCTCTTCTTTGAGTTCTAATTGTTCCTGCAAGTTAGAATATGGCTTGGCATAGTTTAAGTAATCACCGAGGATGGCGTTCGCCTGATCTACACCTGACAATGCGAGGTCGACATATCGTTTGTGATCAATGAAGGAAAGCTCTTTCTGATCCAGTAATTGAAGAAAGCCTCTTGTTGATGTGAGAGGATTACGTATTTCATGAGAAATGGTGGCTGCAAACTGGCCGAGCATTCGATCTTTTTCCAACGCGACAAGTCTCTGTTTGTGAATCTCATGCTTTTCCACAAAAAATTGTAAGTATGTAATCATCCAAAGTGAGAAAAAGGAAAAAATTACGGTGTATACAGCATACAAGGTAATATGAGATTGTATGTGTAGCGCTAGAAGCGCATACAATACTTCGTACACGAGCAGCATACCCGTTGCATATTTTAATTTCATCCTGAGTGTTGGTTGACTTATCGTATTTCTGATGAAAAATCCAACTAATAATATAACTGCACTGCTTATTAAAGCGGGTTGCCAGTAGTAATTCAGGACGACCATACAGCCTATAATAAATAAGGTACAGGTTATAAAAGCTGGTATGAAGCCGACATACAGAAGCACAGCAATCAAGCTGATCGGAAATAAATGGAGGGAATAAATTAAAGGATCAATGTCTTCAAATTTCCAATACAAAAAGATGAGTACGATTAAAATAATTGCGAATAGAGATTTACGCTGATATTCTTTGTAAATGAAAATTGGGGTAAGAACTAGATGGATTAATATAGCACTCATGATGTAGAAGAGACCATGTAGTTCATTGGAAATGATTGAATGGAACAAATGAATGCCATCCTTTCCGCTGTCCGACAGTATCTTATTTATTTCTACATTATCTCACAAAAACTGACCTAATCAAGGGAAACAGGGCATTTCGAATGCTAAAGATTTGATAAAGACTTATGGTGTTATTCCTATAAACCGCGGTATAATAAAGGAACACGACGATGCAAGCGTTTACAATCCCAGTTGCTTGGCAAACAAGGAGAGATGAGAATGCGGGCGTGCTCACAGGTTTGCGGTGTTGTCTTTAATCCGATTGATGAAGATTATGTGGACGTATGTGAGGATTGTGAGGATGCTGAGAAAGATAATTCTACTCAAGACGAGCATACAGGACCGAGAAGTTACTATTTGGGAGGGTGCGGCCTCATCATCGATTATTTGCTATGAATGGACCTTTCAAAAAAAGGTTGATTACCAGAGATTTCTTGTTACAATGAGAGTAGATTCACTATTCATACTATTCATTCTTTATGCAGTTCATTTTTGAAAGGAGACCTGGCATGGTAACTTTACCTAAATTGAACGATCTCGGTTTTTTTGAGATTAGACTGGAATCCATCGGTGGACTCGGCGCTAATCTAGCGGGTAAGATGCTGGCGGAAGCGGGAGTCGTAGGGGTGGGGTTGAACGGAGTTAGCTTTTCTTCCTATGGTTCTGAGAAGAAAGGTTCGGCAGTCAAAGCACATATTAGGTTTTGTGACATGGATACGAGAATTCGAGATACTTCACCGGTTGAACGACCGCATGTTGTGGGTGTTTTTCACGAGTCGCTTTCCAAAACTGTAAACGTTATCAGTGGCATCTACGAAGATAGTACAGTACTTGTAAATTCGACAAAAACGCCGGATGAGTTGAAGGAAAAGATGAAGCTCCGGGGCGGTACCATTGCCGTTATCGATGCGATTGGAATCTCGCTAGAAGAGAAGAACCGTGTGAATATGGCAATGCTTGGCGCGCTGTTCCGGTTGTGTGATTTTCTTGATCCCGAAGTCATGAGAGGCGTTATTCGTAAATCGTTAGAAAAGAAATATCCGCTTGCTGTTGCACCCGCCTTACGAACGTTTGACCGCGGTTACAATGAAGTTAAGTTCCAAACGTATGCGCTTCCAGAAGGGGAGACGATGCCCGATTTCGTTCGTTTCGATACGCCAGTACTTGGCTTTGAAACGCAATCCATTGGAGGCGTTATAACAAATCCTGGGAACAGCATTCTAAAAGATTTAAGCATTTCACGTGCGGGGATGATGCCGCATTTCCATGAAGATAAATGTATTCACTGTGCTTCCTGCGATAATGTTTGTCCGGATTTCTGTTTCGTTTGGGATGAACTCCCTGACAAGAAAGGGCGGCCTCAAATGTTCTTACAGGGAATCGACTATCAATATTGCAAAGGCTGCCTTAAATGTGTACAGGCTTGTCCGACCGAAGCGCTCACTAATGAGCGGGAAGAAGATGGTTATGCGGACTTACATCGCATGCCGCATCGTTTCAATCTAGCTGTAAACTCTTAGAGAGAATTTATGGGAGAAGGGTGGAACTACTCGCATGTCCATTGATATCAAGAAGGAACTAGGGCAAGCTAAGGTCGAACAACGCATTGTATATGAATCAGGCAACGAGATGGCGGCATATGCGGCTCATCAAATTAATTATCATGTTATGGGATACTTTCCGATATCTCCATCTACGGAGGTAGCACAATTTCTAGATCTTATGAAGTCCAACGGACAGCATGATATCGTGCTCATTCCAGCAGACGGTGAACATGGTTCGGCAGGCATATGTTATGGCGCTTCAACTGCTGGCGGCCGCGTATTTAACGCGACCAGCGCCAACGGTTATTTGTACATGTTGGAACAAATGCCGGTACAATCCGGGACACGCTTTCCCATGGTAATGAACTTGGTATGCCGCTCCGTATCAGGGCCGCTGAATATTCATGGGGATCACTCGGACTTGTATTATGCTTTAAATACAGGATGGCCAATTGTAATGTGTCGTGATCCGCAAGCGGTTTATGACATGAATATCATAGCTTTAAAGCTAGCTGAGGATCCTGAAGTTCGTTTGCCGGTTTTGGTTGCTTCGGACGGCTACTTCACGTCCCACCAAAAGCGTAGAGTGCAAACGTTCGCGCATCGTGAGGATGTGCATGCTTTCATCGGAGAGAAGCCACAGGGCTTCCCGGATACGCTGGATCGTAATAATCCGATCACTGTAGGTCCTTATATGAATGAGCCGGATTATATTAATAACTGCTATCAGCAGTCCATGGCCATGTACAACGCAGAAGGTGTTTATGATCGTATTCGGCAGGAATACGCTGAGCTGACGGGCCGTGATTATCCGATTCTTGAGCTATATCGGATGGAAGACGCGGAAGTCGCGGTGTTCTTGATGAATTCGGCTTCCGAAATCATCAAAGACGTCGTCGACCAGCTCCGCGAGAAGGGTATTAAGGCCGGATCGATCGCGCCGAATATCATCCGTCCATTCCCAGCAAAGCAGATCGCTGAAGCTTTGCAGCATGTGAAGGCGATCACCGTTGGGGATCGCGCGGATTCCTATGGCGGCCATGGTGGCAATATGGTCAACGAAATTAAAGCGGCCCTGTTCACACATGGGAACAGAGATACGCTTGTTATAAGCCGAATCTACGGCTTAGGCGGCAAGGACTTTTATGCCGAAGATGGGCATAACTTGTTCCAGTTTGCCATTGATGCTGTACAAAGCGGCAAGGTGGAAGTTCCTTTTGATTACTACGGCCACACGCCTGGTGATCCTTCGAAAGCGCCGAAGCGGGTGTTGACGCCGATGAAGTATGAGGATCTTAAGACGGGACTCATCACGGTAACGCCGGATGAAAATACAGGCAAGCTGAATGTACGTATTCCGCCCCTACGTGCATTGACGAAGAAACCGAAGCGTATTGCTCCGGGGCACGGCGCATGTCCAGGCTGCGGTATTTTCTCCGGCTTGGAGCTGTTTTTCAAAGGGATTGAAGGTGATATTGTCTCGATCTTCCATACTGGCTGTGCGATGGTTGTAACGACGGGTTATCCGTATTCGGCTCACAAAGCGACCTATATTCATAATCTGTTCCAGAACGGCGCAGCGACCCTCTCAGGGGTTGTAGAGATGTTCTGGGAACGTAAGCGTCGTGGCGAACTTGATCACTTAGGATTGAAGGACGATTTCACCTTCGTGATGATCACTGGTGACGGCGGAATGGATATCGGTATGGGACCAGCGATCGGAGCAGCCTTGCGCAATCATAAAATGATTATCCTCGAGTACGATAACGAGGGATACATGAATACGGGTGCACAGTTGTCTTATTCGACGCCAATGGGGCATCGTACTTCAACTTCGAATGTTGGGAAGCATCAAGGTGGTAAAGTGTTCCATCACAAAGATACAGCCCAAATTATGGCCGCTACCCATATTCCGTATGTTTTTACGGGATCGGAAGCGTATCCGCAGGATCTTGTGAAGAAAGCCGCGAAAGCTCAATGGTACGCCCAAAATGAGGGATTGGTGTATGGGAAAATACTCATCGCTTGCCCACTGAATTGGCTTTCGGATGACCAAGAAGGCTCCAATATCGTCGGAGCAGCGGTAGATTCCTGCTTCTTCCCGCTCTATGAAGTGGAGCACGGGGTTACAACCATCACGTATAATCCGGAGGATAAGAGCAAGAAGATACCACTATCGGATTGGCTCAAGACGATGGGGAAAACGAAGCATATGACGAAGCCCGAGTATGAGGGTTCCCTGAAATCGTTCGAGACGGAAGTTGAGCGTCGTTGGAATAGGTTAAAAGCGAAACATGAGAATGCTTATTTATAAGTCGGCATTATAAAAATGAAGGCACATTCACCTCTATGGTGAACGTGCCTTTTTATCGGAGGAATGAAAGATGCCCTATGTCCTGCAGCACAAAACATCGCAACAGATTTTCACGTGTACACAGGTCAATCACTACGGTTTAGCCTATTATGGCGTTAAATTTTGGTCGGATTTAGAAGAGGCTGAGCAGCAGTTTCCTACTTTTCTACATAACATGGAGGGAATGGATCCGGATGCTTGGCATGTGACTGAGCTCGCGGAAAGTGAAATGAAGCTCTGCAATGTGAAGTTGAAAAACGACCCTAATTTGCATGTGTTTTGGCCTCATACACGAAAACCGGAAGTCCGTAAACTGGAAAAATAAACCCTAGCGTCAATAGGTACGCAGCCACTATGAGTTCGACAAGAAACGCAACCTTTCGCCTATATTCGTGAAGAACCCCCTCAAACTATAATAAGTATACGGAAGAAAAAATTAACATCACAACGAAATGGCAAACCGAGCAAAAGCTTGGGTAAAACAAGGGTCTCGTGCCTACAGTTCTAGTAAGCTGCCAAATACGATGGGATCTTCCTAATAGAAAAGGATGACCCGATGAAGGCTAACGGGTTGTCCTTTTTACTATCTATTGGAGGTGTCAGGCACGCACAAGTACCCATATCGTCAGATCGGTTATACAAGTCCCATATTCAGCTAGTGACACACCACCTATGGAGGAAGAAACGATGAGAAAATGGATAATGGCTATCGGAATGCTTATGCTTGCGCTTACTTTTGTTTATCCTGCAGCAATAAAGGCAGATGAAGGAGTAACGACAAAAGCACAAATTGTTTCAGGGGTAAGCTTCAGAAATCAACCAAGCACATCAAGCAATGTTATACGCGTATTGAAAACAAACGAAATTGTCACCGTCACGGATTATGTAACGACGAATTGGTACAAAATCAAGGATGCACAGGGTGTAAGCGGCTATGTTTCGACGAATAGTAAATACATAAAAATAACTAGCAATGCGGAAATCATTTATGGCGTTAACTTTCGCACACTTCCTTCTTCTGAAACAGGCTCCAAAGTGATTCGAATGCTCAGTAAAGGAGAAGATGTCCTAGTTACAGATAAAGTCAATGACAGTTGGTATAAAATTCAAGACGCTAATGGAACTAGCGGGTATGTAAGTACAAATAGTAAATACATAAGCACTGATTTCTCTGTCATCAAACCCAGTCTACCTCTTACTGAAGAAATAGAAGCTGTTGTTGCAGCTGGCCGAGTTTACTTAGGTACACCCTATGAGTTTGGTTCGGAACGCAATGATACCACGACCTTCGACTGCTCGGATTTCACTCAAACGATGTTCTGGGATGCCCTTCGACTCTCCATTCCAAGTGATTCTCAGGCACAAGGTAACTACGTTAAATCGTTAGGCCCTGTAAAGAAGGATTGGACAACTTTGAAACGTGGAGATCTGATGTTCTTCAGCAGCTACAAAGGGAGTAAAGCATCAGATTATGATAACGTGAATGTTCTAACAGAACCGATCACGCATGTTGGACTTTACTTAGGAAATGGGAATATGCTGCATACGTATTCGATCGAATCCGGCGGTGTTCGTACAGATACGATCGCTGGGAAGCAATGGGAAAATCGATTTTTGTTCGGCGGCAGTGTTTTACGATAAGTGATGGTTCGATCATAGGAATTTTGCCATATACTATAGATAGGGGCGGGTGCAGCTTCAGCATCCGCTTCTTCCTCATTCTAAGGAGAAAGGAAGCCTTATCTTTGAAACCTTCGACGACGCCCCATCCATTGGAATTTCGGAACACAACGGAAAGAGGACTTAACCTAGATACCGTACACGAGCGTATTCTCCATTTCATGCGTCACGACCCCGTAGCAAGCTACAAATTTATTATTGGTACGGATTGTCAGGTGCACTCAGGTCATACGAAATTCATTACCGGTGTAGTGATCCAGCGGTTAGGAAAAGGAGCGTGGGCGTGTTATCGTCAAGTCATCGTTCATCGAGCCCTACATTCGATTAAAGAAAAGCTGTCGATGGAAACCGCATTAAGTGAAGAGATTGCGATGTACTTTGATGAGTCTAAGCGACAGGATATGGAAAACATTATTCTTCCTTATCTGTATCAAGGTGCCTCAATCGATATGTTTATTCATATTGATGCGGGTGATGATGAGAATAAGAACCGGACGGCTAAATTCGTCCAAGAGATGGTGCGGCGAGTGGAATCTGTCGGTATGGTTCCTGTTATTAAACCGGATTGTTATGTAGCTTCGGCCTATGCTAATCGTTATTCGAAGAAGCCGTATCAACCAATTTATGAGAATCATGAGGTCATCGATGGCATCCTATAAGAGAAATAGAAACCGTTAGTTCGAAGTGGTCACCTCGATCATAGGAACTGACGGTTTTGTTTAGTTGAGAAGGTTGTGAAAAGAGGATTCCTCAGCTTCTTAGCGAAATATGCTTTTACAAGGTTAGATAGAAAGGGGAGAACCAGATGAGCAAAACATTTATTATCGAGGCCGTCATGTTAGCAGTGCATGGTCAGTTGATGCTCCCAGAACAGCCTGTTACTTATGTGATACCTTATACCAGCATACAGGAGCTATACGAGCTTCAGGTAGGCAGCGAGCCGATTATGTTAGAGGAAGAAGACGATGGCTTCGTGAAGCAAATGATTGGTGAGCTAATTGCTTTCTTCGAGGAATCTTTTAATAAGAAAAAAATTGAAAAAGCGTTAACTGTTCCTTGGCGGAAAAGCCCACCTTTGCCCATTAATGAGCATGTGACTTTGATGGTTGTTTTTGCGATTGACAATGAGGAGTATGGGGACAATTTCGACCCGATTGAAACCGAATTAATTCTGACCGCGATTAAAGAACAGGCTGCTTTGTTAACGGACCAGCTAGATTTCATTGAACGTATAGTTCAAGCGGGAATTCCAGTCCAAGCATATGACGTAGAGGATTTTGAGTTTGCGGTAGAAGGTGACAATCAGGTTTAGAAAGAGGAGTTGAGGAATGCAATTATGCGTGTCAAAGATCAAGAGGAGCAATTAACCCTACTACCAACATACTGGTTTCCTGCTCAAACGTGGTCCATACGTGTTGGCGCGGGTGGTATGAATAATACAACTCGGTTCGTAGACGTGGAAGGTACTTCCTATGTTCTTCGATTGTACGAAACTCATCGTGACATGGACAAAATTATTTTCGAGCATCGTGTTCTTTTGGCTTTAGATAAAGAAAAAGATAAACTTCCATTTCGTGTTCCTGTGCCAGTGGAGCTCCCAACAGGGGGGACCGTTGTTCGATTAGACGCTAGTGAAGGCAAACTGGCTGCCTTATTTACATACACAGATGGCTGCAATCCTACTTGGGGGAATACGCGTCAACTGCTGCAATTCGGAGAAGCTGTCGGACAGCTGTCGTCTGTACTGGCTGAGATTTCCATGGAACTTAACCCTGTCTACCCGCCTTATTATGAAATTGAACATATCCATCCCCGCTGCTCGCCAGATTCAATTCATGAGTTCTGCCTTCATCCACCAGAACCGTTCAGGCAGCAGCGCGATGAACTTTCCTATATATTTGGACGATTTTCTGCTTTTTATAAGGCTATTCCTGCTCTCCGAAAGCTTCCTCATCAACTCGTCCATGGTGATATCAATGGGTCTAATATGTTGATTGATGACGATGGACAAATAGCGGCCGTTCTTGATTTTGAGTTTGTAACGTTAGATGTCCGAGTGATGGAGCTGGCGGTCTGCTTATCGGATCTTATCGATATCACGCTGCCGGTAGAAGAAATACGACGCAATTGCAAAGCCTTTTATGAGGGGTATCGCCAATCGATCCATTTGGAGGAGGAAGAAATTGCGTTGCTGCCTCTTCTGATTGAGCTTCGTCGATTGGATGTATTTATCCATTTTCTAGGAAGATACTTAGATAGTGTAGATGCTGAAGGCGTGCTTGTTGATATTATTCATAATACGTTTGACAAAACGAAGTGGCTTCAAATGAATGGCTCAGCTCTTGTGCTTACTTTGCTCAAATAGCTTGAAAATGAGGGTAATCGTACAAGCGATAATTCTACCGTTGGAATACCATATAGCACCAATTGAAAAGGTGGTGTTTAGGTATGCCTAAAGGTGTTTATCTGGGCAATGTTCTCGCTGTGCCTAACTGTGGTCGTTTTTGCCGTAATGTGTGTACACGATTATTCGTAGTTGGGCGCAATCAATGTATTGCGGATTGTCTGCGGTGTGGTGGATTACGCGGTAGCGCAAAGTCGAATGTGAAAACAAAAGGAAAAATGAATCACAAATCTAATCGTAAATGTCATTGCGGTTGTGGCAAATGTAAATAGATTTGAAGTAACTGTCGAAGGAATTCGGCAGTTTTGTTTCTTTTTAGAGGCCAAATAAATGCATGACTAACCTTGAGGTAAGTAAGACACGTTTTTTTCAGTTCTTTTTTTGTTGCCTCGGTTAACCTATACTAGTACTTAAGAATATGAAAACATAAGTGGATGCTTACGAAGTAAGTTTTCTACGAAAACTCTAAGGAGGACAAACATGGTCTATCAAGCAAGCTCAACGCGTTATGCGGAAATGAAATATAATCGTTCAGGCAAATCGGGACTAAAGCTCCCGGCCATTTCATTAGGTTTGTGGCACAATTTCGGTGGATTAGATCTTCATGAGAATGGAAGGGCTATGCTGCTTCGTTCTTTTGACTTAGGGATTACTCATTTTGATTTGGCTAATAACTACGGGCCGCCACCAGGGTCAGCTGAGGAAATGTTCGGTAAGGTATTGAAAAGCGACTTGGCCGCGTATCGTGATGAGTTGATCATCTCTACGAAAGCGGGTTACCACATGTGGGAAGGTCCTTATGGGGAGTGGGGCTCCAAGAAATATCTAGTATCCAGCTTGGATCAAAGTTTGAAAAGGATGGGACTGGAATACGTAGATATTTTCTATTCACACAGACCGGATCCGAATACACCATTCGAAGAGACAATGGCTGCTCTGGATTTAATTGTTCGTCAAGGTAAAGCGTTGTACATAGGACTTTCCAATTACACGGCAGAGCAAACGAAAGAAGCAGTATCCATTCTGAAAGGTCTGGGAACACCGCTGTTGATTCATCAACCTTCCTATAGCATGTTGAATCGTTGGATTGAGAATGGCCTGCAGGATGTGCTGGATGAGTTTGGCGTAGGCAGCATCGCGTTCTGTCCGCTTGCACAAGGCTTGCTGACGAACAAGTACGTGAGTGGAGTGCCAAGTGATTCTCGCGCGGGCGGGAAGAGTCAATTCCTGAATACGAAAGATATTACGGAAGAAAAACTTGCTCAAATTAATCAACTGAATGAATTAGCTAGCACTCGCGGCCAAAGCTTGGCGCAAATGTCGCTAGCTTGGGTTCTCCGCGGCGAGCGAGTAACGTCTGCGTTGATTGGAGCAAGTCGCGTGTCCCAAATTGAGGAGAACGTAGCTGCACTTAAAAACTTGGAATTTACGCCAGAAGAATTGGCTGAAATTGAAAAAATCCTGAAGTAACCTTCAGGATTCCAGCCGTTTATCAATCGCTTCGGACATTGTTTTATCGGTGAGATGCGCATAGATTTGCGTTGTTTCAGGGGAGGCATGCCCGAGCTGCTCTTGTGTTTTGTACAAGTCATTCTGTAAGTAATAATCGGTGGCGAAGGAGTGCCGCAGCTTATGAACAGACAGGTAGGGCTTGCCGAAGCGCTTAGCGTACTTGATAACGAGTTCTTGGATAGCCCGTTTCGTCATACGTTCGCCCTCTTTTTTGCCATTAGCGATGGCAAGGAAGAGGGCTTTTTCTTTTTTGAGCGGCTTATAACGGGTTGAGCGAATGGCGATATAGTCAGTTAGTGATTGAATTGCTTCATTACGGAAGTATACGGGAGTTTTGAATGTGTCATCATTCTTACCTTTGCGATATACATACGTAAGTTTCTTCTTGAGGTCAATATCATCAACGTTCAGGTTGAACACTTCAGATACACGAAGCCCCGAATTTAGTATGAGTGTAACGATGCAAGTATCTCTTATCTTGTTCAACTCGTAGGAGTAGAGAGCTTGCTTATTGCTAGCAACATCGTGCTCATAGCCATTCTTCACATACGCAATAAATTCTTCAATCTCCTCTTCTTGAAGCAGCTTGCCCTCAAGCTTAGCGGCACTGTCCTTGGGCCTATGCGAGCGCTTGATTTCCACTTTGGCCATCACATTCCGCTTTAGAAGCGGGTAGAAATTATCATCCTCGGCAATTTGGCTTAAATAATGGAATAAGGAACGCAAAGCGGAAAGCTTACGGTTAATCGTGGTTTTCACATTAGCCTGAACTTTACGTGTAGCTAGAAACATGCGAAAGTTGTCAACGCTATCCATATGTAATTTCTCCAAATCCTCTAGAGGAACTTGGTTCATAGAGGGAGCAGAGCTTAATCCTTCAGCCAACAGCCAGGATAGAAAGATTTCGTAATCACGCACATACTCAAGTAAGGAGGATGGAGAGAGGTCTGGCAGCTTATAATTGATAAATTTCTCAATATACCACGGCATGGTGGGGATTCTTTTTTCTAATTCTAGGCGATCTTTGACTTTAATGATGTTCATAGGTAAATGTCACCTCGCTAGCTTCTCTTGCTGTTAGTATAGCAGTGGGTAAGGGAAATTGGTAGAAGAAGGTCGACTCGAAGCATATGACCATGTGCTAATATGTAGTGTACCAAACTATTCTACGCACTCGCACGTCCTAGCATATACAAGACCAATTCTTATACGCGCGTAGAAAAAGGAGCGTCTTTTACACTCATGACGATGAATGGAAAGCTAGAAAAGTTACTTATTGCCTGTATAACGGAACATAAAGAAAATGTTTATCGATTAGCCTACAGTTACGTGAAAAATTCAGAAGATGCCCTCGATATCGTTCAAGACGCCATACATAAGGCTTTTGCCTCTGCAGGCTCACTGAAAGACACGGCATCTATGAAGAGCTGGTTTTACAGAATTGTTGTAAATACTTCATTGGATTTCTTGAGGAAGCATAAGAAAATTCAAGTCGTCGATGAAATCACGATGGAATCGTATGCGGAGGGCAGCGAAGATACCTATCCTAATATTGATCTGGAAAGGGCAATGGATGATTTGCCCACAATCTATCGAAGTGTGATCGTACTAAGATTTTTTGAAGATTTGAAGATTGATGAAATCGCCGAGGTTTTACAAGAAAACAGCAGTACGATAAAAACACGATTGTATCAAGCCCTTCGATTACTTCGGATTAAAATGGTCGACGATAAGTTAGAGGAGGTCAACTAAATTGAATGAGAAAATAGAACAAATGAAACAACACTATATGGATATTCCGATCCCTAAAGAACTGGATTTTATCGTAAACCAAGCCATTAAGCAAAATAAGAAAAGAAAAAGCAATGTTATATGGGGGATTGCAGCTGCGGCAGCGGCTATCATATTTGTCACAGGTATCAATACCAGTCCTGCTTTGGCTCATGCTTTGTCTGAGGTGCCTATCGTCGGTGACCTCGTTAAGGTGCTAACTTTTAGAGAATATAAGTTCAATGATGGAACCTATAAAGCTAATGTAGAAGTGCCTTCAATCACGAATTTGGATAATAAAACCTTGGAAGATACCCTAAATACCAAATATCTGGAAGAAGGTAAAAAATTATATACGGATTTCACTATTGAGATGGAACAATTGAAGCAAAATGGCGGCGGTCATCTAGGTGTAGATAGCGGTTATGTGATTAAAACCGATAACGATCAAATCCTCTCCGTAGGAAGATACGTGGTAAATACAGTTGGATCCTCCTCAACAACTTTCAAATACGACACAATCGACAAGAAGAAACAGCTGTTGATCACTTTGCCAAGTTTGTTTAAAGATGATGCATATATCCGTGTTATTAGTGAAAATATTAAGGAGCAAATGAAGGAACAGATGAAACTGGACCCGAAGAAGATTTATTGGGTTGAGGGTGTTTCTAATGAGGTAAATTCATACTTCAAAGCCATCACCAAGGATCAAAACTTCTATATCAACGCTAACGGCCAACTCGTTCTCTCATTCCAAAAATACGAGGTCGCTCCCGGTTATATGGGCGTTGTAGAGTTTATCATTCCGACTCTTGTGCTGTCTGATGTTTTGTCGATGAGAGGCGAGTATATTCATTAGGAATAAAAAAAGGAACATTTACTAAAATTAATCAGGTATGATAAATTCAGCTGGGGGTATCTCTATGCAACAACAAACGCAGCAACAAAATCAACAAGGCTTTGAGCAAATAAAAGAAGCTGCCCAAAAGGCTGAGCAAGCTGCTGAACAAACTCTGCAAGTTGCTCAAGAGATTTATTCACAGGCGACTGAAGCTGCACTGTCCGAAGCAGAGCAACAGCTGCAAGATCTTCAGGGACAAATCCAGCAAGCCCAGCAAAAGACGGAAGATTTAAAGCAAGAATTACAAACGACACAAGAATCACAGCAATCCCAACAATCCCAACAATCCCAACAAACTCAGCATTCTCAACAATCTTCGCAATCTCATCAATCCCAATAAGGTAACGTCAGTGAGTAAGCGTAAAAAGTCTGTGCATCTGCAACAGGCTTTTTTTGCTTGGATGAGTCGTAAAAAAAGTGTTGTCTGTACATGACATCATGTGTTAATATGTGGAAAATAAACGGAAGGGCTTCTAGGGATCCGAACCTACAAAGGTGGCGAACCGAGCGAAGCCGACACGGATACATGACGTGTTACACCGTAAGGGATAAAAGACCTTCGGAAAGTTCCGCCTGTTTAGGCGAAACGGACTGAGGTCTTTTTTGCTTTACCGAAATAAAAAGTGGAGGGTACAGTGATGGCATCGATCCGTGTGGAGCAATTGGGGAAATCCTTTCGACTCAAGAAAAAAGAAGAAGGCTTTATGGCGAGTGTTAAGGCACTGTTAAAGCCGGAGTATGTAGACAAGTCAGCTGTAGAGGGCATAACGTTCTCTGTGGATCAGGGGGAAACGCTTGCCTTTCTTGGACCAAATGGTGCTGGGAAATCCACGACGATTAAGATGCTGACAGGCATCCTTCATCCTACAAAAGGTCAAGCAGAAGTTCTAGGCTGCTGTCCATGGAAGGAACGGTCGAAGCTAAGCTATCGAATAGGCTCTGTCTTTGGGCAAAAGTCGCAGTTGTGGTATCATCTGCCTCCAATCGATACCTTTGAGTTAATGAGCCGTATTTACGAGCTACGGCGCAGTGAGTATATTAGCCGGCGAGATGATCTCATAGAGAGATTTGAACTGGGACCCTATCTGCATACGGCAGTGAGGAAGCTTTCGCTTGGAGAACGGATGCGCTGTGAGATCGCAGCATCCTTGATGCACCGGCCGCAGGTGCTGTTCCTTGATGAACCTACGATTGGGCTAGACGTTGTCGTTAAACAGCGAATACGCGAGCTTATTTTAGAGTTAAAACGTGAAGAAGGAACAACTGTTTTCCTTACGTCACATGATGCTGGTGATATTGAGCGGCTATGTGACCGGGCGATTGTTATCAATCATGGACGGATTGTCTTCGATGACCGTGTCGAGGTTATGAAGCAGCAGTTTTTGACACAGAAAACAGTTCGTCTTGTCCTGGAAATTGAGCCGGATGCCATAGAAATTGTCGGGGTGAAGGTACTCGAACGCAATGGGGGAAGAATTTCACTCTCTGTCGATATGGGTCAAACGACGATCGAAGCCGCGCTGTCCCAGATCATGGCTGAGCACCGAATCATTGACGTTACGGTTGAAGATCCACCGATGGAGGACATCATCACACGTATGTACGGGAACTTCGGTAAGGAGGAGATAGGACATGAACAACTGGAGAAAATCGGTTAAGTATGCCTTTATCGGCAAAATCACACTTCGCAATCAACTTGCTTATGTGGCCGATTTTCTTATCCGCTCGTTGTTTCTGCTGTTGATTCTTTATATTTTTCTTCAACTTTGGCAGACAACGTTTCATGGCGAGGGAACGGAAACCATAGAAGGCTTCAGCTTCAAGCAGATCATGTGGTATCTCGTTATAACGGAATCGATGATCCTCGCTTGTCCTAGTCTCTGCTCACGTGTAGAGGAAGAAGTGAAAAGCGGGGATATCGTGTTCAAATTTGTCCGGCCTGTCAATTTTGTCGCCTTTCATTATGTCGAATACATGAGTGAAGCTTCGATTCGTTTTCTCGTTAACGCGGCGCTCGGCGGTTTGTTAGGATTACTCATTATGGGTCCGCCAGATTTTGGTTATGGGTTACTGTGGTTGCCGATTGTGGCATTGTGCGGTTTCACGGTTAATTTCATGTTGAACATGGTTTTAGCGCTTAGCTCATTCTGGGTGGAGGAGACGCGCGGGCTGGAATTCGTATACAATAAATTTTTATTTACGATTGGCGGCATGCTGATGCCTCTGGAGTTATTTCCCGACATGCTGCAGCGGGTAGGTCGTTGGCTGCCGTTCCAAGCCATTGTCTACATCCCGGCTAAGTCAACAGTGACCTTTGATGCCGTTCAATTGCCACGAATGCTCTGCACACAGCTAATTTGGGTTGTTATTATTGGCATAATTGTCTCATTGGTCTATAGAAAAGGAGTGAAAAAGCTCAATGTTAATGGTGGATAGCCGCAAATTGACACCCATTAGTGAATTTGATCAACCAGGCAAATTCAGGCGTTTACTTCGTTTCGTCTGGCAATGTTGGAAACTTAATCTTGCTGGCGCTATGGAGTTCCGAATGAGCTTCTTTCTCACGGCCGGTATGATGATTATTAATAATGTGGTTTGGATTGTGTTCTGGGGACTTTATTTTGGCCGATTTCCTGTATTGAACGGATGGGAACTGAAGGATGTGATGATGCTATGGGCTGTAGCAGCTGGCGGCTTTGGTGTTATGGCTACGTTTTTCGGTAACGCCATGCGAATTTCGAATCTGATTTCAACCGGACAGCTTGATATTTATTTAACTCAGCCAAAGCCGGTGCTTCTTCATGTTCTCATTAGCCGCATGTCGGTAAGTGCAATTGGGGACGTCTTATTCGCACTTTTAATTTACGTTTCATTTGGAGATAAATCGATGATAGGCTTTATTAAGTTTGGTCTAGCCATGCTGTTATCGACGCTGATTTTCTTATTTTTCACGATTATTGTGAACTGTCTTGCATTCTGGTTAGGAAGTGCAGATGGGCTGAGTTTTCAGCTTTATAATGGACTCCTGACATTCACTACGTATCCAACGAGCATATTTCGGGGGCTGGGTAAAATCGTGCTTTTTACAGTTTTACCGGCGGGATTCATTAGCTACTTACCCATTGGGTTGTTACGTCAGGTGGACATTCCTTATATATCAGGTGCCATAGCGGTAACAGGGCTGCTTTGCTTAGGCGGCATCTATTTGTTTTACACAGGGCTCCGGAGATATGCCTCTGGCAATATGATGGGACTTCGGCGTTAATTGGATTATAAGGGATAAGCTTCATAGAGGTGACGCATGCTATAGGTGGAAACCTCTATATAGATTTAAACAAAGGAGCTGATATCTATGGCGCGACGCCGACGTGGTCAACAACCGATGCAACAACCAATGATGCAGAATCAACCGTATGGGTTGACGAATACACAGTTTGAACCCTCTCAAAATTATAGCAATGCGGTTGAACCTACCCATAATGGGAATTTTGCTTGGAATGGTCAACCGATTCCAACACAGATGTACCAGCAAGCTGGGCAAAGTGGGCAGCAGTCATTTTTTCCCCAAGCTCGTAACAATGGGACTCAGACTTCCCAAGGTGGAATGCCAGTTCCAGGTTCTTCAGGCAACATGAATGCCGAATATGGTCAGCGAAACACAGGAATCAACAATGCGGATGCGAGAAATGTAGGCTTTCAAGGGGGATATACCGGCTATGGTGCGAATGGCCAACCAACCCAATACGGTACTTTTATGCGGGATGGAACACAGTATGGTGCAGGTCCTCATACGATTGACCCCAACAAAGCGATTATTCAATCTGTCCATTATGGAGATGGCGGCATTAGTGCGGTTCAATTCCAAGATGGTAGAATCGTTGATATTGCCAATGCCATTGCTATGACAGAAGCAGGATTGATTGAAGATGTGAACACTGGAAAGAATCGTGAAGGTCAAAAAACGCTCAGATCTTATCCGGATGGCGATCCAAGCAACAATTTATCTAATTTACCTCGATTTTAAAATGCCTATCTGAAGCAGTTTGCCATGTGCAAACTGCTTTTTTATGAATAGGGGTACCCAAATGAAAAAGCCACCGTTATAAGTCGGCAGCCTTTTTGCTCTAGCGTTCTAATGAGCTCATATAATAGCATTCTTTGAATGCGGATACATGTTATTTTTTAAAATTTGCCAAATACTTGAGAACAAGTCCAAGTGCGCCGACGTAATAAGCAATTAATAATACGAAGCCTGTTGGATCAAGGGACATCATGTTGGCAATTAAAAATAAAGGGAAAACATAGAACAGCATATCTTGCAGATAAGTCAGAATCAGAGTGCTGGAGAAGCTGCCAGCTTTGAGTGCATTATATAAGCCTAGTAAAAAGCTAAGCCCCATAAGGCCCAGAACTGCCCACATCGAATAGAGCATCCAACCCGTAAGTGTTAGTGTCATTTAGATTCACCTCCCCGTAGGAAGATTTTCTTTCTACTTTATCATATGCTGCCATATGACAAGTCGTACTAGACGACACACTTATTTTATTTTTAAAATCTAGTTTACATAATTATAATTATGTAAACAAAACTAAACCTGCATATTGTTCCTATAAATAAGGGGCGATACACCGACGTATTTCTTAAATAACCGTGAGAAGTAAAAAACATCTTTATAACCAAGCGAATCTGCAATTTCCTTAACCGTATCGTCCGTATTTAATAGAATATTTTTCGCTGCTGCCATTTTCAATCGGTGAATATAAGCACCTAGCGGGTAACCGGTATATTCGCTCACGATCCTCCGTAGCGTAGAAAGCGAGATATGGTGGCGTTTTGCAATTAGCGTCGCGTCAAAAGGCTCGAATAACGAATTACCTAGGTCGTCCATGAGATCGATCAATTGTTGCGTTTTTGTGGTCTCTGCCGGCACTTGATTCTCAAGAATAAATTCAAAAAGCAAGGATTCAAGCAGCAAGGCAGCACGGTCTATATTATCGGGGATACCACTTTCCATAAGGATAAAAATGCGCTCGATTCGA
Source organism: Paenibacillus andongensis (assembly GCF_025369935.1). Classification (NCBI taxonomy): domain Bacteria; kingdom Bacillati; phylum Bacillota; class Bacilli; order Caryophanales; family Paenibacillaceae; genus Paenibacillus; species Paenibacillus andongensis. The sequence continues at coordinate 3,690,017 of NZ_CP104467.1, forward strand.
TTGTGCTGCGCGGCATCTTCATGCCCAACCTGTTTCGCCAAATCGACTTGTGTAAGCCAACTGCCCAGCCATTCCGCAATACGGCTTCCCTCGAATGTGAAGTAGTACTCGTCCCAATAACCGTCTGCATCGGGTCCATAATTATAAACAGCTCCAGGTCGTAGGAAGAACAGACTGCCGCTTTCAATGTGTTGAACGCCGCCGTCATCGACTTGATAGGAGCCTTTTCCACCGGCTATATAGACAAACGCCCATTTCTCAAATGAAGCATTAGATCGAAAGGAAATCCGGCCTGGAAGATGCCCAACGGCACGGATAATCAAGGATTGCAGCTTTAATTTACTAGAATCAATTGGTAATGTAATGATCCGAAGCGGATAAGGACTAATCATATAGTCCATGAATCTTGGCATATCGTGTATTCCCTCCGTATAAGCGACATGTTTAGCTGTAAATGAGCGTGTAATAAAATGTGAAACAAAGCCATAAGCAAAGTGGTGTGAACAAAAATGTATCATATCTTGCGAAACGAGTTAGTTTGACCCTCTTAAATAAACCGATATACTTGAAATCCCCAATTGCACGTAGTCCAAATACGAAGACACAAACCCAACAGCCCCATTTTATCCATGGAAATGAAGGGAGGGATGGAAGTAAACGCCCTTGAATAGATAGTAAAAGTGCAGCGATAAACAAGAGAAAGGCTACGATTAAAGTGGCTATTGTGCTTGGTTTGAACGTCAGTTCCCCTGATCCGCTTGCAGCAGGGATAACAACTCTGCTTCCCCATTGACCACCAAATGCCCAGAACACATGTAAGCCTCCGACACAAAACAATAAGAATACAGAAATTCCACTGATTATCATCTTTGAATCACAACCTTTCTGTAACGAATGGCATATCTGTCATAATTTTAACTGAAATAAGTTTTATTCAATAGGAATAAGCACGAAATGTTAGGAAAACCGTTTTGAATTGTGGTTTTTATATGAATTAACTACATTAAATATTAATATCATTAAATATATTCACTCGAACCTTGGAGTAAAAATATCGTGTTTTATGTAAGGTGAAGCGTTTCGAGTGCCCAGATTTTAATTCTTTAATTTATTTATTTTTTAGATTAATCGTATGGATTTAGTAAGCCGTTGTAAAGGGTTTTGCAATTGTAAGCATCATGATGGGGAATGGTGGGAAACTATGTTATAATAAAGCACACAAATGAAAGAAAGCAGGCGACTTACACAGCATGAATGGCCAAAATCGTAAAGATGTGATTCCAGGTATTGAAGTGAATATTGTTTTGAAGCAAGACCAACGCAGCGGGAAATTAACACGTGGAATTGTCAAAGATTTATTAACGAACTCGCCAACCCATCCGCATGGGATTAAAGTAAGACTTGCAGATGGACAGGTTGGACGTGTCAAAGAAATATTATCGCCGACAAGGTGATTTATAATCCAGGGGGAACGTGAGATGGCGAAAGCAAAGGTAGCAAAAAGACCAACGCGGGATGAATTTGTATTAGAAGAGATTGGTAATCAATTGTCCGAAGCGAAGCAGGAGAACTCCGAGATTGTTCTGACGGTTTGGGGGCGTGAAGAACCTGTTCGCGGCCTCATCACGACGATGGATTCTCGGACCGGAAGAGTACATATGGAAACGAATGGTGAAATTGATAAAGTACCGTTCATGGACATAATGAAAGTCGAATACCCTCGGGACTAAGACCGATAAAAACGGTTAATAAGCTTATTCCGTTGTTCGTTACTAAACGGGTTAAGTTTTGACCGTTTTTTTCTGTCAAAAAAATTGCACTAAATCTATATTTAACGCAACTTAGATTGTAACGGACGGAGTGAAGTTGATTGGGGCAAGGATATGAGTATGATGATGAGTATTTGGAACTATTTGACTCATGGATGAAAGATCAGGGCTTTACGAAACGAACACAACAAGCATACTTAGGGGATGTTCGGTTATTCCTTTCCAATATTGAGAAATCTTTACCTACGATTGAGGCAATTGATATCATGCGCTTTTTGACGAAAATGCGACAGGGCGGGGCAGGGGATGCCGCGCGTAATCGCTATTTATCTTCGATTCGAACATTTTTCGCGGCGTTGATCGAACTCCAAATTGTGCAACTCAACCCTTCGCTTAACGTGAAGAAATCGAAGGTAGAGAAAAATCAAATCCCTACCTTTCTCAGCGAGCAGCTGCTTGCTGTGTTTTTGCAATCTATTGAGGGGAAGTATCAGATCCGGAATGTGGCCATGTTTCTATTGATGAGTTATGCAGGTTTGCGTGTCAGTGAACTGCATCGACTCAACATCGCTGATTTCAATCGTTCAACGAATACGCTGCAGGTGTTTGGCAAAGGGCGGAAATGGCGTGTCATCCCTCTTCCTGCCGAACTGGTTAAAGTCCTGAATAAAGCATTAACGGAACGAATGGATACAAAGAGCTCAGCGGAGCAGCCTTTTTTTGTTTCTCAATTTGGTCGGCGAATAAGTGTTCGTATGATTCAAACGATTGCGGAGAAGCATTTCGAGGTGCTGAAGATGCAGTATGCTGAACTACAAGGGAAATCAATCTCAAGTCATAAGCTGCGGCATACGTTCGCCACGATGCAGGTTCTGGCAGGAACGGATATCCGAACATTACAGGAATTACTTGGCCATGCGAGCATACAAACTACACAGATTTACACCCATGTCGGAGATAAACAAAAGCAGGATGCCATGAACCGGGTTTCGGCGTTTATTCCAGTAGGGATGGGGATATAGAACAGATCATGTAATAATTAGTTCGGGTGTTGCATATAAGGCAACAAAGAGATTACAAAGTTGGATCCAATTTTTGAATATGTTCTCTTTGGTAGGAGGCATTGTTATGGCTATAAAGCCCCCCATTTTACAAAGGGGTGATACCATCGGAATTGTAACTTTAGGAAGTCCGCTTGATGCAGCTATCATTGATGAAAGAATTCGAACCATTGAAAATATGGGATTCAAAGTAGTTGTAGGGAAATATGCGTATGCTTATGGTGGCATTGTTGCCTCAACAGCGCAGCAGCGTGCTGAAGACCTTATGAGTATGTTTGAAAATCGCAGTGTGAAGATGATATTACCTACAAGAGGAGGGACAGGGGTCAAAGATATTTTGCCGTACCTTAATTACACGATTATAAAAAACAATCCTAAAATCGTAACCGGATACAGTGATATCACGATTTTATTAAATATCCTATACCAATTTTCTAATTTAATTACTTTTCAAAGTCTATTGCTAATCGATTTTAGCACAAGCACACCAACGTATAACTTCAACCAATTTTATTCGGCTACATCAACCCTCAGTAGTCCAAGAGTGATTCAGAATCCACCCGGCATGCAGCAGATCAGTCTGATTGAGGGAAATGTGAGAGGTCCGGTCGTAGGAGGGAATCTCACTTCATTTGTGGATACCCTTGGAACTCCATACGAAATTGATACGACGGGTAAAATATTGGTCATCGAAGAAACACACGAAGCAACGAATGTGATTTACCGACATTTGACTCATCTGATTATGGCAAGGAAATTTCAAGATTGCATTGGAGTGGTCATGGGACAATGCACGAATTGTACCATATCATATTCTACGACGTATAACGACTTGATAACTGGGCTGATTGTTCCTCTAGGAAAACCGCTCATGACCAATGTAAGTACAGCTCATAGCTATTATAAAGCAGCAATCCCCATTGGAGCTAACGTAAACCTTGATACATACAACAACAGGCTTACTGTGCTTGAACCCACGGTAATGGCTTAGCGCATATTTTACAATTTGTCTAAAACGAAAAAAGCCGGTAAAAACCGGCTTTTTCTCATACTAGTTAATTAAACGCCGCGCGCCCCAATAATGAGCATCATAGTAGGGAGTACCAAAGAAAGTGCTAATTTTAACTTCCCTTGTTCCCATCGTACCTGCTTGAAGAACTTTGTTATTTCCAATGTAGATACCTACATGGGAGACTCCGCTTGTATAAGTATCTTGAAGAAACACAAGATCACCTTTACGCAGATTGCTTTTATCAACTGGCGTTCCTAATTGACTCAACAATAGAGATGAATGAAGAAGGTTAAACCCGTTTTGATTAAACGCATATTGAACAAAGCCAGAGCAATCAAAAGCAACATATGGCGTATTGCCGCCAAATACATATGGCGTTCCAAGCTGCTTCATACCAGTTGCAATGATGGCATCTGCTTTTACTTCCCAGCTCTGTTTAACAGGAGCCTTAACAGGAATATTGATAACAATACCTGCGTAGATATTTCGCTCATTAACGTTTGGATTACTAGCGATAAGATCGGCTAAAGGAACATTGAATTTCTGTGAAATGGTCCAGAAAGTGTCAGAATCCGTAGCGACGTATTGATTGGAAGTTGCTGCTGTAGCGATTCCGCCGAATAAGAGACTTGTCGCCATTACGGTTGAAAGAATAATCTTTCTCATGAATTTCCTCCTAGAAGTTATGTAGTTACTTAAATATTCTATCAAAATGAAGAAATAGAGAATATGAGCAAATTATGGATAAACGTGATGTGGGTCAATTTCCGTTCTTTTTGTTTACATAACATACATTATGTATATAACCTCTTAGGAAGTCTCATAATAAACAACTTTCTTCCCCGTGCATGAATCAAAAATTGAGTAGGGGCAACTAGATGATATCAATGCTACGTGGTTGTTTTAGTGGTTGTTTTAGTGGTTGTTTTACACTATGTCAAATGCAGAAATTAATTTTGGAACACTTTGTATAATGTAAATCGTCATAGAAGTAATATAATATAACATATACAGTGATAATACATTACATTAATATAACGTAATTACAAAGTTCAAATGAGGAGGGACCCAATGAATTCAGATCTTTCCCAGCAGAAAGTGGAAATATCGGTGGATGGCGTCTGCATGGTGTTTGGGAAAAAAGGAAAGCAAGTGACTGTACTCCAAGACATCTCGTTCGATGTAGTCCAGAATGAATTCGTATCCTTACTTGGGCCTTCAGGCTGTGGCAAATCAACACTGCTGCGGCTGATGGCTGACCTGCTGCAACCCTCGAGTGGGCAAATTATGATTCAAAAGGATCATCCGCGGGAAGTGCGCCTACGCAGGAAATTCGGCATTGTGTTTCAGAATCCCACGCTGTTCGAGTGGCGAACTGTACGCGAAAATGTGGAGCTTCCCTTAGAGGTGATGGGACGTAATCGCGCGGAGTATCGAGGTATGGTCGATCAACTGCTTGAAACCGTAGGTTTGACGAAATTTAAAGATTATTACCCTTGGCAGCTAAGTGGCGGCATGCAGCAAAGAGTGGCAATTGCACGTGCTTTATCGCTGGATCCGCCTATTTTGTTTATGGATGAACCATTCTCGGCGCTTGATGAATTCACAAAGGAGAAACTGCAATTCGAACTGCTTGAAATTAAAAGAAAGACGAATAAGACGATCGTTTTCGTGACTCATAGTATTCCGGAAGCTGTGTTTTTATCCAATCGAATCATTGTATTATCTGCAAATCCTGGTCGCGTACACTCCGTTCACCACGTCGATTTGGGAGAGGATCGTACTTTGCAAGCCCGAGAATCGGAACGTTTCCATGCTTTGACCGCTTCCATTCGAAATTGCTTCTACGAGGAGAGTGGTGCCCTTGATGATCAAATTGGATAGACAATGGCATCAAGCTGCTGTTATTGCTTGTTGGATAGCGTCATTGCTCCTCCTCTGGGAAGTGTTCGCTTGGCTGATCCATAACGTGATTCAAGTATCACAACCCGACTCCAAACTGCCTTATTTGCATAAGGTGATAACCTCTTTACAAGACAACCTTCCCACGCTCATCAAGCAGGGTTTCACAACGTTCGGCAATGCGATGACTGGCTTCCTGATTGGTACCATTTTCGGCGCTGCCTTAGCCATTACCATAAGCCTCTCCAAAACGGTTGAACACACACTAACTCCCTACATGGTCGCTTCTCAAATGGTGCCCATCATCGGTCTTGCACCGATCCTGTACGGCATCCTCCATGATCCGAGTCTTTCGCGGATCGTTATGGCAGGTTATGTGACATTTTTCCCTGTCACCATTAACTCGCTTCGCGGGCTGCGCAGTGTGCAGCCTGAACAGCTGGAGCTTATGCGCTCCTTAGCTGCTTCAACCTGGCACAGCTACCTGAAGCTCAAGCTGCCATCCGCGCTGCCGGGATTGTTCGCCGGACTCAAGATCTCAGCTCCGCTGGCGATCACAGCTTCCATCATCGTTGAGCTAATGGGGGCTCCCGATGGAATCGGCGTGCTAATGGTTAGCTCTCTATATTACGGAGCTGCACAAGTATACATGTTCTGGTGCACGGTGCTTGTTTCGATTGCCATTGGCTTTACAACCTTTCTTCTACTAGTTCTCTTAGAAAGATGGCTGACACCGTGGCAGCCTGATTTCCGCGAAAGCAGGAGGGGAGGCGCATGAAAGAGGTCATTTTAAGTAAAGAACAACAAGTTTCGGTAACGCCGCTAACGAGTTTAGAAGAACCTACCAGAGTGTACACGGGAAAAGCACAAGAAGGCTACACGGCTATATTCACGCAGCCAATGAAGTTATTTCCGTATTTATTCGGTCTCGTATTCTTGCTGCTTTGGCAATTCAGAGGGATACACACCTTATTCAGCTTAGAACGCTATCAGCTGCCTATTCCTTCGGATATCATCACAGCCATGCGCGAGAATGGCGATATCCTGCTCATTTATACGCTATACACAGGTGTAGAAATGATCGGCGGCTTTCTCGTTGGGTCGCTGCTGGGTTGGCTTGCTGCAGTCGCAGCTTCCTTCAGGCCACAAGCAGGTGCGGGTGCAATTTCGATCATGGCCTCGCTCAATGCGGTGCCGATCGTAGCTCTTGCGCCAATCATGAATAATTGGTTGGGAGACGGCGTCGCTTCACGAATGGGTATCGTCTCAGTCATGACGATGGCTACCATGGCGGTCAGCACCTACAAAGGGCTGCGCTCCATTGAGCCGTCCTACCTAGAGCTAATGACTTCGTACGCGGCTAGCACAAGACAGCTTTTTCTCAAACTAAGATTACCCAAAGCCTTACCATCGATATTCTCAGCCCTTAAAATCAACATGTCAACGAGTATCATCGGTGCGATCGTGGGGGAGTTTTTCATTGCATCGCGTGGCTTAGGATACTTGCTTTCGGACCAAATCCGACTGGCCAATATGCCCTTAGCTTGGGCTTGTATTGTCATCGCAGCTATCCTGGGAATTGTTTTATATACGATCATTCAACTTCTAGAGAAACGCTTTATACCGTGGTCAAATTCCAATCGCTAGATGAAAAAGAATATTTAACATGAGCATCAAGGGATGACACCATCTTTACATACATAGAAATAAATAGGAGAGGATTGGTTCGATTGAAAAAGAGAATCCTTACTGGCAAATTGGCTTTGATGTTTAGTATGTTCATGGTTTTAATTATCATCTCAGCTTGTGCTTCCGAAAAATCTGCAACCACAACGCCAGCTGCATCTACCGCAGCAGGTGCAACCAAGTCCCCTTCGGCAGAGCCGCTCAAGAAGGTCAAAATTCAGTTGAAATGGGTGCCACAAGCGCAGTTCGCCGGAATCTATGCCGCTAAAGAGAAAGGCTTTTACAAGGATGAAGGAATCGATGTAGAAATTGTGCCTGGCGGACCGGATGTTATCATCGAGCAGCAAGTTGTAAATGGCGCTGTCGATATTGGCGTATCGAGCTTTGACTCTTTGTTAGTCAACCGTGACAATGGATTACCTCTCGTCTCGTTGGCGCAAGTAACACAGAAGAGTTCGTACCGTTTAATATCCAAAAAATCGACCGGTATCGATGCGCCAGCCAAAATGAAGGACAAAAAGGTCGGGACATGGATGGGAAGCCAGCAGTTCCAAGTGCTTGCTTTTATGGAGAAGAACGGACTTGACCCGAAGAAAGACATTCAATTGGTCAAACAAGGCTTCACAATGGATCAATTCTTTGGGGATCAGCTGGATGTGGCGACAGCAACGATTTATAACGAGTACTATGTTGTGCTTGAGAGCGGTGTGAAAGAGACAGATTTGAATGTGTTTAACTTTGATGATGCCGGTGTTGCGATGCTGGAGGATACGCTTATTGCGAAGAAGGACTGGGTCGATAAGAACCACGATCTCGCAGTTAAAGCCGTGAGAGCAACCCTGAAAGGCTGGAACTACGCGATTGAGCATCAGGACGAAGTCGTTGATATTGTGATGAAAAGTGTAGCGGCAGGCAGTACAACAAAACAACATCAAACGACGATGCTGAAGGAAATGGCGAAGCTTGTGAAGCCGGAAGGATTTACGAATGAGCAAGTTGGCTCTTTCGTCGATGAGTCGGTGAAACGGACAGCTGACATTGCGCTTAAATATGGCTTGATTAAGAAAGCAGCTGATTTGACTGGGGCTATTGATAAAACGATTTTACAGGGCAAGTGAGTTTTGGAAAGGCAAGAGGATCGTGGATGACTGTAGTCTGCGATCCTTCTTTACATCATCAGGAGAGGGGAGCTGGGCTTATGAGCGCTAACGAAGTTAGTGATCTGCTAACGAAGGAGGACCTGCTTGAGAAAGATCGCAAATATGTGTGGCATCACATGTCAGCACATAACGAAAATCCGATGATACTTGCTTCTGGTGAGGGAAGCTGGGTTACGGATGTGGATGGGAATCGCTATTTGGATGGCATGTCCGGATTATGGTGCGTGAATGTGGGTCACGGCAGAAAAGAAATTGCGGAGGCTGCCGCTGAGCAAATGATGAAAATCGCTTATGCTACGCTCGTCCAATCTCATGTACCCGCGATTGAATTAGCTGCGAAATTGAATGAGTGGCTGGATGGTGAGTATCGGATTTTTTACTCAAATTCAGGGTCGGATGCCAATGAAGTGGCTTTCAAGATTGCTCGCCAATACCATCATCAGAATGGAAAGCCGTCCAAACATAAGTTCATCTCAAGACACCGTGCTTATCATGGCAATTCAATGGGGGCACTGGGTGCAACAGGGCAAGCGCAGCGTAAGTTGAAATATGAACCGCTTGGTGTAGGCTTTCAGCATGTGCCACCGCCTTATTGCTATCGCTGCCCATTCGGCCAGACAAAAGGGTCATGCAGTTTTCAATGCGCCAAAGCCATCGAGGATGCCATTGTTTGGGAGGGGCCAGATTCTGTTGCCGGCGTAATCGTAGAGCCCGTGATTACGGGAGGCGGAATGATTGTTCCTCCGGACGAGTACCTGCCCATGGTGCGCAGCATTTGTGATAAGTATAAAGTGCTCCTCATTGTAGATGAAGTGATTTGCGGATTCGGTCGATCCGGCGAGAAGTTCGGTCATCTGAATTATGGAGTGAGACCGGACATCGTGACAATGGCCAAAGGCTTGACCAGTGCGTACTCGCCTCTTTCTGCAACCGCTGTTTCGGCTGAACTGTATGAATCGTTCAAAGATAAAGAAGCGACCAGCCATTTAAGACACATCAATACGTTTGGAGGTAATCCAGTCTCTTGCGTTGTTGCAATGAAGAATATGGAGATTTTGGAAAAAGAAAACCTGGTTGCGCGCTCTGCTCATATCGGAAACACATTTAGAACTCAATTGGAACCTTTGCTTGACCACCCGCATGTTGGGGAGATACGCATTTTTGGATCAGCGATGGGTATCGAGCTTGTAGAAGATCAAGAGTCGAAGCTTCCGGCAACTGCTGACCGCGTGACGAAGATCATAGCAAGCTGCAAGCAAAAAGGTCTGCTCATTGGGAGGAACGGGGATACAGTGCCTGGATTTGCTAACATTCTCACGCTAAGTCCACCTTTATCTTCGACAAATGAGGATATTGCTTTTATCATCGAGACCTTGCTTGCTGTGTTTGATGCCAATCAGGAGAAAGGATGATAGGTCTTGCCTAAAGCACCTCAGATACAAATTAACGCTTCACGACTGCAACAGCGAATTCAGGAGCTCGCCGAAATCGGGAAAATTGGAGAGACGGGCGTATGCAGATTAGCCTTGTCCAAAGAAGATCGAGAAGGCGTGGAGTTAGTGAAAAGTTGGATGCAGGAAGCTGGGATGGAAGCTTCAATCGATCCATTCGCCAACTTAATTGGTGTGCTTAAGGGGAGCAATCCGAGTGCGCCTGTACTTATGCTAGGCTCTCATGTGGATTCGCAGCCTTATGGCGGTAGATTTGATGGTGCGATAGGCGTACTTGGTGCGATTGAGGTGGTCCAAACGCTGGTGGAGGAAGGGATAAAGCCAGAATGTAATATTGAAGTTGTGGCATTCTGCGATGAAGAGGGCTGCCGCTTCAACAAAGGGCTTTTCGGCGTTCGCGGTATGACCGGAAAGCTTGAAGCAAATGAGTTGGAGCGTACGGATAAAAATGGCGTTACACGTAGAGAAGCTTTGGTTCAGTTTGGGTGTGACCCTGTTGAATTCGAGAGCTATGTGTTCCAAGAAGGTCGGATTGGCGCTTTTCTGGAGCTGCATATCGAGCAAGGTCCAGTTCTGGAGTCACTCGATGCTCCGATTGGTATCGTCAGCGGAATCTCTGGTCCATTATGGCTCACGGTAGAGATGACCGGCTTCGCTGGGCACGCGGGTTCGGTGCCGATGTCTATGCGCCAAGACGCGCTTCTAGGCTGTGCCAAAATCATTGTGGCGCTCAATGAGTTAGTGCGGCAGGAGCCAGGTGCTCCGACCGTCGGAACGGTAGGCTCCCTTACGGTGTTTCCGGATTCCCGCAATATCATCCCGGAGAAGGTATCCTTCACCATTGACTTGCGGGACATTGATTTACGGCGTCGCAATGCGGTAGAAGCGGAGCTGATCAGCGTGATCGAGAACGTGTCGCACGAGCATGGTCTCACGTATACGATTCGCGAAGATACGAACAGTGAACCCCGCTACTGTGCGAACTGGATCAAGCAAAGCCTGCATCAGGAAGCAGCTCTGATGGGGTTGGCTCCGCCAGAGCTGATGAGCGGACCTTTTCATGATTCGCTTACCATGTCCTATGTTTGTGACTATGGGATGATTTTCGTTCGATGCCTCGAAGGCATCAGTCACAATCCCAAAGAATATGCTAGTCCAGAGGACATTACGATGGGCACGGAGCTTTTATACCGTACCGCACGACGGATCGCCACGGAAAAGGGGGGCTTCCAGCCATGAGCAAAGTGAAAGTTGGCCTCATTCAAGCCTCGCATGATGTGCATGGCGATGAGGCCGTGGTCAAACACAAAGAAGCAGCGATACAAAAGCATATCGCGTTGGTTCGTAAAGCGGCGCAGCAAGGCGCGCAGATCATTTGCTTGCAAGAAATATTCTACGGCCCTTATTTCTGCGCAGAGCAAACAACTAAGTGGTACGATGCCGCAGAGGAAATACCAAAGGGGCCAACGACTATGCTCTTCCAGGAACTGGCGAAGGAACTCGGGGTTGTCATCATCCTTCCTATATATGAGAGAGAAGGCATCGCTTCGTATTACAATACGGCTGCTGTGATTGATGCGGATGGCACCTATTTGGGCAAATACCGCAAACATCACATTCCGCATGTGGCGGCGGGAGGCGGTACTTGCGGGTTCTGGGAGAAGTATTATTTTAAACCAGGTAATCTGGGCTATCCCGTTTTTGATACAGCGTTTGCTAAGGTTGGGGTTTACATCTGTTACGATCGCCATTTCCCAGAAGGAGCAAGGGCTCTCGGACTTGGCGGAGCAGAGATTGTGTTCAATCCTTCCGCTACAGTATCGGGGACGTCGGAGTATCTCTGGAAGCTTGAACAACCGGCTCACGCCGTGGCCAATGGGTATTATGTCGGTGCCATTAATCGTGTTGGTCACGAAGCTCCGTGGAACATGGGAGAATTCTATGGTCAATCTTACTTGGTGGATCCGCGCGGTTCGATTGTTTCCATCGGAAGTCGGAATCAAGATGAAGTGGTCATCGGCGAAATGGACAAAGAGTTAATCCGTGAAGTCCGCAATGTTTGGCAATTTTATCGGGATCGCAGGCCTGAAACCTATGAACAAATTGTTAGCTTATAAGCGTGGGAGGGGGAGCGAAGATGAGTTCAACATTTATTTCCTTAACCGATTTGAAACGCAATTTCGCGGAGGTCAAATCCGGTATGAAGCCGAAAGAGGCGATCGAGGAATCGAACCGCTGCTTATTTTGTTATGATGCTCCTTGCATTCGTGCCTGTCCAACGGGGATTGATATTCCTTCTTTTATCAAAAAGATTGCTTCCGGCAATCTCAAAGGCTCCGTACGTACAATTATGGAAGCGAATCCGGTAGGGGCCTCTTGCTCAAGGGTATGTCCCACAGAGGAGCTTTGTGAAGGAGCTTGTGTACTCAATCATTCGTCCAAGCCTATCCTAATTGGCAACTTACAGCGCTATGCGACGGATTGGGCTATTAAGAATGAACAAATATTGTTCAAGGCCGGGACAAGTAATGGGAAGTCAGTTGCTGTGATTGGTGGCGGGCCTGCTGGTTTATCGGCAGCTCGGGAGCTTGCCCGCTTCGGGTTCAAGGTTACGGTGTTTGAGGCGAAGGAGCAGGCTGGAGGGTTAGATACCTACGGAATCGTCTCGTTCCGGCTGCCCCAGGAGATTTCACTATGGGAAGTCGAGCAGGTTAAGCAGTTAGGTGTGGAATTCCATATGAACACGCGAGTCGGCATAGATATAAGCAGCGCAGATTTACTGGGCGACTATGATGCCGTTGTTCTGGCTGTGGGAATGTCAAGGGTTCCGATGCTGGGTATTGAAGGCGAAGCCTTAAAAGGCGTGTACGATGCCATCGATTTTGTGGAATCTACGAAGACAGAACAGGAGCTGGATACATCCCTCGTTGGTAAGCGGGTAGCTGTCATAGGAGCGGGGAATACAGCAATAGATGCGGCGACGTGCTCAGTAAGGCTAGGAGCTGAAAAAGTGCAAATTGTGTATCGGCGTACACAGGAAGAGATGACGGCGTATGATTTTGAATATGATTTCGCTAAGCAGGATGGCGTTGCGTTTCAGTGGCTTACGGCTCCAAAACGGATCATTGGGGATGCGAATGGGAATGTCGTAGCATTAGAATGCTTGCGCATGGAACTAGTGGAAGTAGATGCGGGGCGCAAACGTCCGCTTCCCATTGAAGGCTCAGAATTTATCATGGAGGTAGATGCCGTTATTAAGGCGATTGGGCAGACGAGGCATGTTTCCCTCATTGATCAATTCGAACTTGCACATACACGAGGAACCGTTACAGTTGATCCGTCAACAGGTCAAACGTCCAATCCCAAGGTGTATGCAGCGGGCGACGTCATTTTCGGAGAAGGACAGGGAGAAGCAATGGTTGTATCGGCGGCTCAGCAAGGCAAACAAACGGCTTATGCTATTTATAATCAACTGGTGAAAAGGGAAAATGCTTCGGCTTAATGACTTTCTAAATGGATCGGGAGGGATTCAACATGGCTGATTTACGCATAAATCTAGCAGGTATAGCGTCACCTAATCCGTTCTGGTTAGCATCGGCGCCACCGACCAACACGGGTTATCAAGTTCAACGCGCTTTCGAAGCGGGGTGGGGTGGAGCGGTTTGGAAAACACTTGGTGATCCCATTATTAATACGTCTTCGCGTTTTGCAGCTATTCATTTCAACGGACAACGCGTTGCAGGCTTCAATAATATTGAACTCATCACGGACCGACCGTTAGAGGTTAATCTTAAAGAAATTTATGAGACGAAGAAGCGTTTTCCGAATCATGCGGTTGTTGTATCCCTGATGGTTGAGCCGAACCGAGAGAAATGGCATGAGATTGTAAAAAAGGTCGAAGCTGTCGGTGTCGACGGCTTGGAGCTGAACTTTGGCTGCCCGCATGGCATGGCTGAACGCGGCATGGGTGCTGCTTCGGGGCAGCAGCCAGATCTCGTGGAGGCGCAGACGATGTGGGTGAAGGAAGCGGCGACGACGCCGGTCATCGTGAAGTTGACGCCGAACATCACAGATATTACGAGCACCGCTAAGGCGGCGGTTCGAGGTGGAGCGGATGCGATATCGTTGATCAATACGATTAACTCATTAGCTGGCGTGGATATCGATTCGTGGAACACGATTCCGCATGTCGGGGGCAAGGGCTCTCATGGCGGCTATTGCGGACCAGCAGTTAAACCCATTGCCCTCCATATGGTTGCTGATTGTGCGCGAAACCTAGAGGTTGGCGTACCTATTTCTGGCATTGGCGGTATTTCCAATTGGCGAGATGCCGTTGAGTTCATGCTGATGGGCGCGACGGGCGTTCAAGTGTGTACGGCAGCGATGCACCATGGTTTCCGCATTGTGGAGGATATGATCGATGGCTTGAACAACTATTTGGATGAAAAAGGTCTCGCCAGCGTCACAGAATTGATCGGGAAATCCGTTCCGCGCTACTCCGATTGGGGGAACTTGGATTTGAACTATGCGGTTGTGGCGCGAATTGACACGGATACCTGTATCAACTGCAACAAATGCCATATCGCTTGCGAAGATACGTCTCATCAATGCATAGATATGTTGACGGGCGATCAGGGTCAGTCCTATTTGCAAGTACGCGAAGAAGATTGTGTGGGATGTAACTTATGTGCGATTGTTTGTCCCGTTGAAGGCGCCATTTCTATGATTGAGGTATCAGGAACAGAAGCGCCAATGACTTGGAACGAAAGGCAGGAGGCCGTCGCCAAGCTGTCAGCAGGCAAAGAAACCACCAAGAAGGAGGCTGTGTAACCATGTCCAAGCTCATTAAGAACGGAACGATCGTGACGTCTGTTGACCAGTACCAAGCGGACGTCCTTATCGAGAACGGGATCATTACGCAAATAGGTTTGAACCTCTCCAAGGAAGGGGCAGAAATTGTCGATGCCGCAGGTCATTACGTGTTCCCAGGCGGTATTGATCCGCATACCCATCTTGACATGCCTTTTGGCGGCACGGTTACAGCCGATGATTTCGAAACAGGCACGAGAGCGGCCGCTTTCGGTGGGACGACAACGATCATTGATTTTTGTTTAACGAACAAAGGAAAACCGCTAAGTCAGTCTGTTCAAACTTGGCATCAAAAAGCCGCAGGCAAAGCCGTCATCGACTATGGATTTCATTTAATGATTGCGGAAATCAACGATGAGGTACTGGCAGAGCTGCCGAAAATGATTCACGATGAAGGGATCACCTCGCTCAAAGTGTTTATGGCTTATAAAAATGTGTTCCAAGCCGACGACGGCACGCTGTATCGGACACTGCTCGAGGCAAAACGGCACGGAGCTCTTGTCATGGTACACGCAGAGAACGGCGATGTGATTGAATATTTGATTAAAGAAGCGTTGGAAGCGGGAAATACAGATCCGATTTACCATGCATTAACGCGTCCATCCTTAATTGAAGGAGAAGCGACAGGGCGTGCGGCTAAGCTTACTGCATTGGCTGGTTCTCAGCTCTATGTCGTTCATGTGACGTGCGAAGAAGCCGTTCAGCAGATTGCCGAAGCGCGGAATCAAGGCGTTGATATCTGGGGGGAAACGTGCCCGCAGTACTTGATGCTGGATCAGACCTACTTGGAAAAGCCGAACTTCGAAGGGGCAAAATATGTATGGTCGCCTCCGCTGCGCCCGCAGCATCACCAAGAGGCTCTGTGGACCGCATTGAAAAATGGACAGCTGCAGACGCTCGGATCTGATCACTGTTCATTTAATTTCAATGGGCAAAAAGACTTGGGACTTGGCGATTTTAGCAAAATTCCGAATGGAGGACCTTGCATTGAAGATCGATTCTCCATCCTGTATTCAGAAGGCGTAATGAAGGGCCGCATCACACTGAATCAGTTCGTAGATATCGTGTCTACGCGAATTGCGAAGCTTTTTGGCTTATTTCCCCAAAAAGGGACCATCGCCGTTGGATGCGATGCGGATATTGTTATCTTTGATCCGAACGTAACTCGGACGATCTCAGCTGAAACCCACCATATGAATGTGGATTACAATCCATTTGAAGGGATCGTGATCACTGGGGAGCCTGTCACTGTACTGTCTCGAGGCGAATATGTGATTCGGAATAAACAATTCGTAGGTACGGCAGGTAGTGGCCAATTCGTGAAACGAGGCATTTACCATTCAGCCTCACGTGATGAAAAGACGAAGCAAGAAGAAGTTGTTAAAGGGGGAGCCACACATGTCTGAGTATGTGCAATTTAAGCTAGAGAAGCAGAAATTGGATGACTTTGTGGCTCAGAAGTTCAGAATCGTCGGGGTGAAGGAAGATCTGGAGGGAGCGTGGCTCGATCTCGAACATCCCGGCGGTGAAACGGCGAATCTCCATCTAAAGACGGCCAGTGCTAGGAAGTATTATGTGTCCTTGCTCCTTAAGCAAGAACAAACGCAAGCTTAAACGATCGCGCCATGTATGTATTCGTAGCCGTGTAGGGCCAGTTCAATGGCAATCCTCTTGTGTGGATGCATGTAATCTTCACCAAGCAGCGCTGCTATTTTGTACAGACGATGGTACAGGGTTTGCCGGACGATAAACAGCTCCTTGGCAGTATCTTGTTTGGATCCGCATAGCGCTAAATAAACTTTCAATGTCTTCAGAAGCTGTCCATTTTTCTCCCGATCATAATGAATTATTTTTCCGAGATATTCATCAATGAATGACTCCAGCTGACCGGTATGTTTCATTTTTAGTATCACTTTGTTCACATGCTGATCATGATAGAAAGGACTTGTAAGCATACCGGTATCTTTCTGTATCTCAATCGTTTCTTGAGCGGTCTCATAGCTTTCCTTAACGCGAGTTGGGTCACTTAATGGTTTTCCGATACCGAACCAAGGGGAGAGTAAGGTTGTTTCCTGATTAGTCTCTGATTTTTGAAGTCTTTGTATGGCTCTGGAGATTCGTTCATTGCATGGTATGGCAGGCAATTGGTCAAGAAGGATGAATACGATTTGATCCTGTATGACGCTTGGCATGAGATAGAAACCTTCACCTTCGAAAAGGGCGCGGGCAATCATCTGCTTCTGTAAAAGGAGGTCTTCATAGTCCTTGGAAGTTTCGGCTGTTGGGACGATGTCAAATAGACAGACGATGGTTTGGTTCAGCTTCATGGTGGGTTTGATGGAGAACATATAATCGCGAATTTCTTGCCCTGTATGTTTACCGTTCAGCCAATCAGTGACCCAGAGATTCTGTTTGTACCGCGTTTTCTCCTCCATATATTTCGTGCGCATCATTTCTTGTGCAATAGCCGTTG
Source organism: Paenibacillus andongensis (assembly GCF_025369935.1). Classification (NCBI taxonomy): domain Bacteria; kingdom Bacillati; phylum Bacillota; class Bacilli; order Caryophanales; family Paenibacillaceae; genus Paenibacillus; species Paenibacillus andongensis. The sequence continues at coordinate 3,707,400 of NZ_CP104467.1, forward strand.
CGAACCTGTCTAAAGCAAGGATTTGAAATTCACTGAGTTCTTGATCGGCATATAAAAGTAAGTCTGCGAACAAATGTTCCAAGGCTAAAATAGGTCGATGGGCCAGTTTGTTTTTGGCATTAGGAAGTTGAAAGATCTCGCCATAAATCCATTTCTCATAAAAGGCATCGGCCTTCGTTTTCGGCATGGCAGGGACGAACTGCGCCTCCGCGCCGAAAGGAAAGAAGGCGACTTGTGAGTGGGTTGTTTGATGCAGCATCTTTAAGAGGGCTTGCAATCCTTTCCCCGAGAGGAGTAACTGATTCAGCTGGGTTGAGAGGGATTCCAGGTCTGACACCATTTTGTGATGCTGATGGATGAAGAAGGTGTGTAGATCCTGCGTGATGTCGATATATCGTACTTCTTCGTGGAAAAAGATAAGTGGAAAGTTCTCTTGGGTGGCTAGCTTCTTCATCCGTTCAAGCGGCTGTTTCGTATATATGCCGAGCTCGATACATAACCCTGAAGCACCACTGTCGATCAACTGCTGCAAAAAGGAAAGACTTAGCTCCTCGTTATCATGCCAACCAATGCCTGTGCTTAGAATAAGCTCGTTTCCATTGAGAAGATGGCCGACCTGGGTCACTTCCATGATATGTACCCAACGTACCTTTCGGTTCAAAGCTTCCTCACTTGCGATGGCTTCTGCTTTGTGAAATAGCGGTCTCTGCAAAATATCTTTCACTGTTAATTGTAAAAGTGTCTGTACCAAGCGAGCTCACCACCTTCATGTAAGGAAAGTTGACGTGACATAGCGAAATTGTAATTTCACCTATTATACAATGTGTTCAGAGACTTTTGGGAAAAATTCTTCCTACCAGGAGATGAACGAATATGAAACTCTTACAAAATTTCATTAATGGCGTTTGGATCGATTCAGAAAACAGTTCAATGAGTGATGTGATGAATCCGGCAACAGGAGATATCATCGCTCGTGTGCCGCTTTCTTCATCTGAAGACGTGGAAGCGGCTGTCTTTGCAGCACAAACCGCATTCGAATCATGGAGCAGAACACCCGTACCCAAACGAGCAAGAGTATTGTTTCACTTCTGGCAGTTATTGCAGGAACATGAACAAGAACTTGCAGAGCTCATCACGTCTGAGAACGGTAAAAGCTATAAAGAAGCGTTAGGTGAGGTGCTCCGTGGGATCGAATGCGTAGAATTTGCAGCAGGAACGCCTTCGCATATAATGGGATCGACATTGGCTAATATATCCGCAGATATGGATTCTGAGTTATTTCGAGTTCCGCTTGGCGTGGTTGGGGGAATAACCCCCTTTAATTTTCCGATGATGGTGCCATGCTGGATGTTTCCCTTAGCCATTGCTTGTGGAAACACGTTCGTGTTAAAGCCATCAGAGCGAACACCGCTGACTGCTATGAAATTAGCGGCACTTTTTCAAGAAGCGGGTCTACCTGATGGAGTATTGAATGTCGTCCATGGTGCACATGATGTCGTCAATGCCTTAACAACTATACCCGCCGTAAAAGCTATCTCATTCGTAGGCTCGCAGCCTGTTGCGAAATATGTCTATGAGAAGGCTTCTTCCGCTGGTAAACGTGTGCAAGCGTTAGCAGGGGCCAAAAATTATCATATCGTGATGCCCGATGCCCATGTTGAAAAATCGGTTGAGAATATTATCATGTCTTCCTTTGGCAGCGCGGGGGAGAGATGCATGGCATGCTCAGCTGTTGTGGTTGTTGGCGATGGGGAGAATTTCGTAAATAAGCTTCATCAAGCAGCACGTAATATGGTAATTGGCAATGGGATGAAGGAAGAAGTAACACTCACGCCGATCATTCGAAGCGAGCAGCGCACTAGGATTGAAGCTTTTATTGACAAAGGGATAGAAGAGGGAGCGGAGCTTTTATTAGATGGAAGACGTGCGGAGGCTTGTTCGGCTGAAGGATTTTTCCTTGGAGCTACGGTATTTGATCATGTGAAACCGAATATGACGATTGCGAAAGAGGAAATATTTGGGCCGGTCTTATCCCTGTTCCGTGCCGAGGATCTGGACGAAGCGCTGCTCCTTGTGAATCAATCGCGATTCGGCAACTCAGCCGTTATCTATACGGAAAATGCCAAAGCCGTACGCAAATTCCGAGAAGAAGTGGAAGCGGGAATGCTTGGCGTAAACGTTGGCGTACCGGCACCGATGGCCTTTTTCCCATTCTCCGGCTGGAAAGACTCCTTCTATGGGGATTTGCATGCAAATGGCAAAGATGGTGTAGAATTTTATACGAAGAAAAAGATGATAACATCACGTTATTTTTGAAATTATTTTTTAAAAAATAGGGGAATGAGGGCCGCGAGCGATTGCGGCTTTTTTGCCGTCGTGTATGGACAAGCTTTAATCGTTGATGTAGGTTTAAGAATAAGGAATTAAGGGGGAGACACAATTGATTCGAATATTGGCTGTTAACGAAGAACAGGAGATTATCCATATCTCCTCATTAGACGATCTTAAACATGCAAAGATAGATCGATACTGGGTTGATTTCAATGCGCCTTCCAAGGAGGAGGCCTTACTCTTACAGAAGCACTTTCAATTTCATCCACTGGCTATAGAAGATTGCTATCATCATCTACAGCGACCTAAACTAGATCACTATGAGGATACTCATTTTTTTGTCCTTCATGCTTTGCATCCTGAAACGTTAGCTGCGGAAGAGGTGGACTTGTTCTGGGGCACCAACTTCATAGTTACCTTTCATTATTCACCGTCTAAGGAAATTGATGAGGCATGGCATCGGATGGCAGACCAACAAAAGTTTTGTGAGAAAGGCATCATATACACGGCCTATTTAATTATAGATAAGCTGGTAGATGAATATTTCCCGAGTCTATATCAAATCGAAGATCAGTTAGATGAAATCGAAGTAAGAGGTAAAAGTGTTCCGGTTCATATCTTAATGAATGAAATATTTGAAATAAGAGCTAAGCTATTAAAGATTAGAAAGACAATTGTACCTATGAGGGATCTTCTTTACCGTGTTATTAATACCGAAAAAATTGAAGGTCTTAAAGAACATGTCGTCTATTTTACAGACATCTACGATCATTTGCTAAAGCTCTCCGAAATTATTGACTCCAACCGAGATTTAACTGCGGATATACGAGATAGTTATGTTTCCATAAATTCCTATCGGATGAATACGATTATGAAGACTTTAACGGTGATTACGACCATTTTCATGCCTCTTACATTTATTGCTGGGATATACGGAATGAATTTTCAAAATATGCCGGAACTTACTTGGCGTTGGGGGTATTTCACTGTTCTATTTATCATGTTCGGCATTGGTTTCGGTATGTACTTGTTATTCAGAAAAAAGAAATGGTTTGATTAGTAGCATTAAATATTAATGTCATTAATTATCAGTGGAGGACGCTTCCATGATGAAACATAAACAAAAAAAGCATAACACGATGGGGCAATATACGGAGCTGCTTAGCCGATATTTGTTCCCGCAAAAGAGTACGCTCATTGTCTTGACGATGCTCTTATTCGCATCTATTGGTCTTCAGCTCATAAATCCGCAAATTATTCGCTATTTTATCGATACCGCTCAAACGCAAGGGGCGATGCAGCCACTGATCACAGCAGCGATTATGTTTATTGGCTTCGCGCTTGTTCAGCAGCTGGTTTCGGTCATTGCTACCTATTTTAGTGAAAATGTAGGGTGGAAAACAACGAATAAACTGCGAGTGGATCTGGCCGCTCATTGCCTATCACTGGATATGTCTTTCCATAAATCGCATACATCCGGTTTGCTCATAGAGCGCGTAGATGGGGATGTCAATGCGTTGGCCAATTTCTTCTCAAGCATGATCATTCATTTATTAGGTAATCTGCTGTTGATGGCTGGTATTATTATTTTGCTGCTTCGAGAAAATTGGTTGATTGGCGCGGGGCTGGCCTTTTTCGTCGTTTTTGCGGTCTTTATGATTCAGTGGATCCGTAAATTTGCTGTTCCAGTTTGGGCGGGATGGCGGCAGGCGAATGCGGAGTTTTATGGTTTTATTGGTGAGCATCTGGAAGGTACTGAAGATATTCGTGCCAATGGTGCTGTTGGGTTCGTGATGAATCGTTTCTATACCATGCTCAGAAAAATGCTGCCGCTTCGGGTCAAAGCCTTTCTCGGTTTCTGTGCGATGTGGAACATGTCTATTTTCGTTTTTGCGCTTGGCAACGCCATGGCGTTTGGCATTAGCGCTTATCTGTGGCATACCCAGCATATTTCTCTAGGTACTGTGTATCTGATTTTCTTCTATACGGAATTATTAGCCAAGCCGATTGAGAAGATTCGTACGCAAATGGAAGATTTGCAAAAAGCAGACGCCAGTATCTCACGTATTCGCGAGCTGTTCGCCATCCAGTCCGAGATCAAGGATGGACCCGGAGCACCGTTACCGGAAGGACCGCTTAGTGTTGAGTTCCGTGATGTCACGTTTAGTTATGATGGGGATCAGCCTACGATTGAGGGGCTAAATCTGACACTGAAACCTGGAGAAGTCCTAGGACTCCTTGGCCGCACGGGGAGCGGAAAATCAACGATGGCCAGATTGCTGCTTCGCTTTTACGATCCTCAAAATGGAAGTATCGCGCTTGGTGGGACGGATATCCGAAGCTGTAAATTAGTTGATCTTCGTAAACGTGTAGCCCTGGTGACGCAAAATATTGAAATTATGCAAGGGACCATTCGAGATAACCTAACTTTCTACGACGATTCGATCACGGACGAACAAATTATTGAAGTACTCAAGGAGCTTGGACTCGGCGCGTGGTATGAAGCCATGCCTGAAGGACTCGATACAGGTTTAGCCTCAGGTGGAGGAAGCCTATCTGCCGGGGAAGCGCAACTGCTAGCCTTTGCACGTGTTTTCTTAACGAACCCCGGACTTGTGATTATGGATGAAGCTTCTTCAAGACTTGACCCGCTGACCGAGCAGCGTATGGAAAAAGCGGTTTCTAAGCTGTTGACACAGCGGTCCTGTATCATGATTGCGCACCGTCTCACTACCGTTCAACGAGCGGATCATATTCTTATTCTGGATAATGGGCGAGTCTTGGAATCGGGAAAAAGAGAGCATCTGGCCGCAGATCCGAATTCTCGCTTTAGCCAATTACTGGCCACAGGCTTAGAGGAGGTATTGGCATGAATACGTATCATTATTTGTGGCGGCTTATCATGTACCGACCCATACGGTATCTGATTAACGCTATTGCTTGGACCGTTATTTATTTGGCGCCAATTGCGCCTGGACTTATAACGAAAGAGTTTTTTGATTCGCTGACAGGTACATCGGCGCTAGGTTACGGTGTATGGGGATTGATCGCATTGTTGATGGCTGCGGCCTTAGGACGCATCATGCTGATTATTATTGGTTTCATTACGGATGTTAATTTTCGCTTTCGTATGGGGATGCTGCTTAGACGAAATCTGCTTGAGCATGTATTAAAGCAGCCAGGGGCACAGGCCATTCCCGTTTCTCCGGGGGAAGCGATCAGTCATTTCCGAGATGATGTCGATCAATCGGAAGAGGCAGCAAGCTGGTCGGTCGATGTGTTCGGAATGACTTGTTTTGCCCTCGTATCGGGCTATATCCTGATTCGGATTGATGCTCAAATGACGCTGCTTGTGTTTATGCCAATCGTTCTCGTGATTACGGCTGCACAGTTGGCGACGGTACGCTTACAGAAATATCGCGCAGCTAGCCGCGAAGCGACCTCCAAGGTAACGGGAGAGATCAGCGAAATGTTCGGCAATGTGCAGGCGATTCAAGTCGCAGGTGCGGAGAAACGAGTGATCGCTCGGTTCAGCAGCTTCGGTGACGATCGTAGGAAAGCTATGCTGAAGGATCGGCTTATGGGTGAACTGCTGGATTCGGTGTTTTCTAACTCGGTTAATTTGGGAACGGGACTTATCTTATTGCTGGCTGGAACGAAAATGAGAGCTGGGACGTTTACCGTCGGAGATTTCGCTTTGTTCGTGTACTATTTAACTTTTGTTACGCAGTTTATTACAAACGTGGGTAAATTTATTACATATTTTAAGCAGATGAGTGTGTCGCTCGAGCGATTGACGTTTCTTTTACAGGGGGCTTCAGCGAAGGTTCTTACGATGGTTAATTCACTGCATTTGAAGGCGGAGAGTAAAGTTGCAGAGGCTGCTGTGTCCGCTATCCCTTTGGCTCAGAATGGGAGAGAGAGTGAGCGTCAGAGTGGGGATGATCGTGAGGGAAGTGAAAAGGTAGCGCGAGGACTCGAGAGAGTAAGTGCCAGTGGAGTGAATATAGGGCAAGGACACATCAAAGATGAAAACCAGATAGCGGCCTCGCTGCAGCGGCTTGATGTGAATGGACTGAGCTACGCTTACTCGGATACAGGCAGAGGGATCTCGGACATTCACTTCAGCTTGAAAAGAGGATCGTTCACCGTGATTACGGGAACGATTGGTTCGGGCAAGACCACGCTTGTTCGCTCGCTCCTTGGGCTGCTGCCCAAGGGAGAGGGAACGATTGCGTGGAACGGCGTGCCCGTCGATGATCCGGGCACATTCTTTACACCGCCGCGGAGCGCATATACCGCGCAGGTGCCGCGGCTATACAGCGATACGCTGCGCAACAATATTTTGCTCGGGCAAGCGGAGCAAGGCGATAGCTTGCAGTTGGCTTTACACGCGGCGGTGATGGAGTTCGACGTCGCGCAGCTGCCAGGCGGGCTGGACACCGTCATCGGTCCGCGTGGGGTGAAGCTCTCCGGCGGGCAAGCGCAGCGGACGGCTGCAGCGCGCATGCTCGTGCGCGACGCCGAGCTGTATGTCTTCGACGACTTGTCAAGCGCGCTTGACGTCGAGACGGAACAGAAGCTGTGGGAGCGGATGTTCCAGCGTCGAAGCGACGCGACCTGTCTGGTCGTATCCCACCGCAAAACGGCGCTCACGCGGGCGGACCACATCATTGTGATGAAGGAAGGCCGCATTGAGGCTGAAGGAAACTCGGACGAACTGCTTCGGCAGAGCGCGACGTTCCGGGAACTGTGGTATGGCGATGAGCGGCATACCTAATGAAAAAGTAGAGGGGCTGTCCCGTAAGTAGATAAATCTACTTGTGGACAGCCCCTTAAAGTTTATCGGACATTCGAATCGGTATTCTAAGCGAAAACCATACTTCCATTGGGTTTTTCCAATGGAATCGACTCTCAGCATTCGAAATTCGTGGTTCTATTGGAATAACTCCAATCGAATTGGCGCCAAATCGCTATTTCCGCTGGATTAACTCCAATGGAAGTAGCAGGTAGCAGGTAGACAAGTGAAATGCATGAAGTAGGGCTGAATGTTCCAAATAGACTTGAGACAGCTCCTTTTTTTATTTATATAAAGGAAAATTGTGCGGGTTTCACGAACATATATGAACTCCTTTTCCATAGGACAAAGATTGTAATTCAGTTAGGTTAAGGGCAAAATTAATATTCAAAAGCAAATTTAGGGAGTGAAAATAGAAAATGATGAACCCCAAACAATTAGCAGCTGAGAAAGCTGTTGAATTTATTGAGGATGGCATGGTAGTAGGATTAGGCACTGGATCAACAGCCTATTGGGCAATCCAAAAAATTGCTCAAAGAATACAGGAAGGACTTCGTATACGGGCCGTAGCGAGTTCTAAAGACTCGGAAGATTTGGCAAACAAATTAGGAATTCCTATAGTACCTTTTTCAGAAGTAGATGTAATAGACCTAACAATTGATGGTGCTGATGAGGTTGATACGCATTTAAACTTAATCAAGGGCGGAGGCGGCGCATTGGTCAGAGAGAAGATATTAGCAAGTAATAGTAAGAGATTTTTCGTCATTGTAGATGAATCAAAACGAGTAGAACATTTAGGCGAATTTCCATTACCGGTCGAAATCGTCCCTTTTGCTGTGAATTTAACGATAAATAAATTAAAGGAACTAGGGTGTAGCACAAGGATACGAATGAGTAACGATAAGGAGTATATTTCGGATAATGGCAACATAATCGTAGATTGTAACTTTGAAAAAATAGTAGAGCCAACAGAGCTAAATAAACAAATTAACTTGATTCCAGGTGTTGTTGATAATGGCTTATTTACTCGCATGGTCAGTTCATTAATCATTGGATATAACGATGGAAAAGTTATGATTATTGTCCAACCATGAGGGAGGAATGAAATCACAACATGCATTTTGTGCATCAAAATTAGGCGTTGAACGTTATTTGGAGGGGATTACCTGCAAAATGTGCAGCTAATTTCCTCATCAAAGGCTCAAACTGAGCTTTTCGGTTGAATTTGATGTAGGAAATGCATGTAATTCATGAGAGTAGAGTAATTGAAGAAAAATTAACTGTATGTTTTACAGCAAATATTGTTTGAGTGGTCTTACGGGGACTGGGAACTGGGATCTGGTCTTAGAAATTGAAGCTTGGAACTATAGCTTGGCACTGTCAGAGGCTAAGTGTAGTAGTTGTTCTTGTAGTTGTTCTTGTAGTTGATCTTGATCTTGATCTTGATCTTGATCTTGATCTTGTTCTTGCTATTATGGAAGAAGCAATTTCTTTAGAATTTAGACTAATGGAAATCACCGAACGGAAGTTTCATAGAGTCGTTTTATGCGCAAGAAGGGAAAATCTACCAAAAGAACGAATCTATTTAAGATAATCCTGACAATTAAACAAGGAGCGAAAGTACATATGCATGATTCGCCAAATCTTCTCTTAATCACAGATATACCAGGCTATACTCCTCAAATCAGTAGGCTGATGTCAATGATGAATTACGCGAGAAGTACGACGCTGAGAAGTGTGGAAGGACTCACAATTGAGCAATTAGACTACACAATCGACGCGACAAGCAACTCGATCGGCTCTTTGCTGCTGCATTTCGCAGCTGTCGAGGTTGCTTATCAGTTGGAGACATTCGAGCACCGTGACTTGAACGAGGAAGAAATGAAGATCTGGGGAGCAGCCCTTGATCTTGGTGATCAAGGTAGAGCCCAAATAAAGGGAAATAACCTTGACTATTATCTCAATATCTTGAGCGAGGTGCGCAGCAAAACGTATGAAGTTTTCAAGACGAAGACAGACGATTGGTTATATGAGGAGTATCCATTCTGGCAGAACCAGCCAGCCAATCATTATTTCATGTGGTACCACGTGTTTGAGGATGAGATTAATCATCGGGGACAGATTCGTTGGATGAGAAAACGACTTCCGGTATAAAATCAATAAATTTTACCCTGTTAGGAGGCTAGAAGAGATGAATACCAATAAACCAGTCGGTCTGACCGCTTCGGTAGGCTTTCAAATTGGTGTTAGACGTACACTACCCTTTTTTCAAGAGGAAACTTGGGAGTTGTTGACTTCAACAAGAGGGCGAAAGCTTTGGTTAGGCGATGCACCGTCAGCCCAGATCGTGAAGGGTCACAAATTCGCGACGCAAGAAGGAACGACGGGGGAATTTCGTGTGGTAAAGCCGCAGGAACAGCTTCGATTGAGTTGGCAGCCTGCGGGCTTCCCGAATTCGTCAACACTTCAAATTCGTCTGCTGCCTGCCGCTAGTCCAGGAAAAACGACGATTAGCTTCCATCAAGAGAAGCTGGACACTGCGGAGCAGAGAGAAGCTATGAAAGTACATTGGGAAGAGGTCATCAGCGGGTTATTAGCCATTTCTGAGGATAAGTCCATACGATGACGAACACGCTCATACTAGTTTTCATTCTGACGATGATTATCCATACAGCGGAAACGTTGTCATACTCGATTCGGTACGCTGGAGTGCGAGTGAACAAGCTGGCCGTGGCACTTTCTTTAGTCGGCATTGTCGTCCTTGTATCTCGTACTGCGAATTTGATTCAGGCGCCAATGACTGCGAAATTCGTTGATTTTGCGAAGATCGAATCGACCTTCGATTTGGAGCGCTATTTGCGAATCATTTTATTCGCCTCGTCGATTGGGACACTGATTGCGATTGCTTTATTCCCGTCTTTTATCAATCTCAGTGTTCGAGTCATTTCCCGTTTGGAAGTCGCTGGTTCGATTCCAAAACTCATATCGAGTGTAACGGTGACACAGTTGAAGAACACGAAAAAATATTTGAAAAAGCCGAATGTCAAGCTGCTTAGCCAATTCCGTTATTTGGGGATTCCAAAGCGATTTCTTTTGATTAATATAATTGTGACAGCTTTCTATTCGGTGGGTGTGCTTTCTTCCTTATATGCCGCGCATTTATTGCCTGAATTTGCAACGACAGCGTCGCAAGCATCTGGACTTATTAACGGTATTGCTACTATTTTGCTTACCATATTCATAGATCCGCAGTTAGGTCTTATCACGGACAAAGCATTGCATGACGAATCGCAGCGTAGACAGCTTGGCAAGATCTATGCGCTGCTCATGACATCTCGATTTCTGGGAACACTGCTAGCGCAAGTTTTCCTTATTCCATCTGCTCATTTTATTGGATGGGTGGTCAAATGGATCTTCTAATTGTTCGATTTCCTTTCCTTCACAGCGCTTGCTTGGTATAATAGCAAATATCATAGGAGCGCAGCTAGAAACGGAGCCATAGAATGAAGAAGTTCAAGAAATTTTATATCGAAATTACAAGTGTTTGTAACTTGGCCTGTACTTTCTGCCCACAGACGAAGCGCCAAGCTAATTTTATTGAAATCGATACCTTTACCCATATATTAGATCAAATAAAGCCCCACACGGATCACATTTATTTGCATGTCAAAGGGGAGCCTTTGCTGCATCCGAAGATTGACGAACTGCTGGATTTGAGCCATGAGAAAGGCTTCAAGGTGAATATCACAACCAACGGTACGCTGATTAACAAAAATAGACACAAGCTGCTGGATAAACCGGCGCTGCGCCAAATGAATTTCTCCTTGCACAGCTTTGATGGCCACGAAGGATCTGAGGATAAAGAAGGATATGTCACGAGTATCCTGCGATTTGCTAAGGAAATCGTCGCCAAGTCCAATGTGATTATCTCATTCCGTTTATGGAATCTGGATACGGACAATCAGACGAATCAAGAACGGCAGCTAAACCGTGAAGTGCTGGAATTGCTCGAGAAAGAGTTCGAACTGGATTACAAAATCGATGAGAAATTCGTTCGCGGCACGGGTGTTAAGCTGGCTGATCGTGTCTATCTGAATCAGGATCATGAGTTCCAGTGGCCGGATTTGAAAGCAGAAGAAATTGAAGGGCCGGGCTTCTGTCACGCGCTGCGGAATCAAGCAGGCATTCTTGTTGATGGCACTGTGATACCCTGTTGTCTGGATGGGGAAGGGGTCATTAATCTGGGCAATATCAACCAAACTCCTTTTTCCGAAATCGTAGAGGGAGAACGGGCGAATCGATTGTTTGAGGGTTTTTCCAGACGTGAAGTTGTCGAGGAATTATGCCGCAAGTGCGGATATCGCGAACGTTTTAGCATGTAAAATAAGTGGAGCTCATTCTAGCAGCATGTGTGCTGGGGGATGGGCTTTTTCTTATGTTTCTTTTTCTAGTGAATCTTTGCTTTTAAACAGCATTCGTGGGATAATACAAGTTTGATTCCATTCTATTCGTTGGGGGCACATTACGTGGGACGTTATCCATTTGCATATGATCACGCACAGCCATTCATGCAGCAGGTTTCTGACTGGATTGCGGATATTTTTTATGAAGTTTTGCCTGAAGCGGGCTTTGAGGTGCGTGACGAACAGATTTACATGGCGTTCCAATTAGAACGTGCTTTTGCTGAGAAATCGACCATTTTTGCTGAAGCAGGAGTGGGTACAGGGAAAACGCTTGTCTATTTATTGTATGCGATATGTTACTCGCGTTTCATGAAGAAACCGGCTATCATCGCTTGTGCGGATGAATCCTTAATAGAGCAATTGGTCAAGCCTGGTGGGGATATTGATAAAATATCGCGTCATTTGGATCTCGTTATTGATGCGCGACTTGCCAAATCACCTGACCAATACGTATGTCTCGTCAAGCTTGATGAGGCGCGATTCGGACATGAGGATATTGGCTTATATAGAGAGCTGCATGAAGGTCTTCCTGACTTCGTTCATACACGTGAAGCGCTGCAAACCTTTCATGCTTATGGGGACCGCAAAAATTACCCACACTTGAATGATGAACAATGGAGCAAAGTGAGTTGGGATGCCTATCAGGATTGTTTCGTCTGTGATAAGCGCCATCGCTGCGGTCAAACGTTATCTCGTGAAGCGTATCGACGTTCGGCGGATCTGATTATCTGCTCGCATGATTTCTATATGGAACATGTGTGGACGTACGACGGAAGAAAGCGTGAAGGCCAGCTTCCTTTGCTGCCGGATCACTGTACGGTTGTTTTCGATGAAGGACATCTGATGGAATCGGCTGCTCAGAAAGCATTAACGTACAAGCTGAAGCATATCGTGTTCGAGGAATTAGTGGTTCGTTTGTTAAAAGGGGAAGTACGCGAGACGTTAGCCGTCTGCATTGATCAGGCCATTGAGCAAAGTGAGCTCATGTTCGAAGTGCTTGAAAGCTGCTGTCAACCGATTGTTGGATCGGATCGCAAGCAGATTGTCATCAACGATCGATTGCTGCGAGAAATCCATCGGTTAAGTGATATTTTATCGGAGATTGAAGAGGAGCTTGTCTTTGAAGGTGAAATGTTCACTTTAAACGACTACCAACTTAAGATCGTGGAAGAACATTTGGAAATGATGCAGAAAGCGCTGGCTTTGTTCCGCAACGATCAAACCTTCATTTGTTGGGCCACAGAAAGCATTACAGGTCTTAGCCTAGTGATAATGCCGAGAACCGTGAAAGAAGTGCTGAAAGAACATGTTTTTTCTTCCAAAATGCCAATCGTTTTCTCATCGGCTACTCTATCTGTTGAAGGTTCATTCGATTATGTGGCTAATAGTTTGGGCCTTGATCAGTATCTATCATTCTCTGTAAATTCTCCATTTGATTATGCAGAGCGGATGGAAGTGATCGCACCTAAGTGGGCGTCTGGCGGAACGTTTCAAGAAAAGATGGAAACCGCGGTTCAGTTGTTAAAAAGAACAGAAGGAAGAGCGCTAATTCTGTTCCCAACCCACGAGGAGCTGCAGCGGTTTAAGCGGGAAATCAAAGGTCGATCCGATTGTTCGGAATTGACATTCTTGTTTGAAGGGGATCAAGAAATCAGCCATTTGATTGCCTCTTTCCAAGGGGATGAACACAGCGTGTTGTCGGCAGTCACCTTATGGGAAGGACTCGATATACCGGGTCCTTCGTTGTCCAATGTCATTGTCTGGTCACTGCCGTTTCCTCCACAAGATCCCGTATTCAATGCGAAGCGTCAAGCATCAAACTCACCATACGAAGAGGTGGATATTCCTTATATGCTGTTAAGGCTTAGACAGGGAATAGGACGTTTGATTAGGACCCGTGAAGACAGTGGGATAATTGCCATCTTCCATGATGAGCTGCATGATAACGCGGTGCTTCGCGATCATATTGTTCGTATTTTACCCGCTGGTGTAACACTGAAGAGCGAGCCATTCACTTCGCTGAGTGACACTATGTGAACCAAATGTCGCGAAATCGAACCCATCCAAGTGAGTCGAGGGAGATGCCGCGAATCGATGGATGGTAAGCGGTTTTGAGATGTTTTCGATATAGAAATAGCAGGCTGTGGCGCTGCTTGAGCTGGGATTCCAACTGCTCGAGCAGCGCTATTCTGCGTTTCGGGTCGGACTCGGAACGCAGTTGTCGCAAGCTGTCATCGAGCATGGTCTGCACTTCTGGCGCAGCATGCTGCCGCATGCTCTTGTACAAATCGTAGAGCCGCAGCTCGCGATGCTCGTCTAGCATGACGGCAAAAAGCAGCAGATCCGCTGTCATGCGCAGCTCGCCCTTGAATTCTTCTGCAGGAATGAGCAGAATTTCCAGTGTGATTCCGGACATGGCGTACATTTTCTGCAAGAGGAGCGCATCCTGTTCATATTGCGGGATGGTCGCCAGCTTCAATACATTACCCTTGTAATTAGCAGCTGCAAGCAGGCGTTCGACTTCAAGTGGCTGTCTCGTCGTGCTAATTTCATGATTGGATCGACTCTTATCTTGTTGTGGCTGCAAGAAGAAGCTACTTGCCGCTTCAATGACATCGCCAGAGAGCTGTTCCAGCAAATAGAGTCGATCCAAAGCTAAGTGAAGTGCCTCGCGAATTAATGGGTTCTTTAATGGTCCGTCTTTCAACTCATTCACGGTCATGAATTTTGTCGTCATGCCAGATTGCCGTACTTGCTGCCAACGCTGTGCTTCCATGTCTGAAATTCGCACATTGTGCATGACTTGGAAGGGCTGTTTTTGCGCTGTTAATTCCGTCTGTTCATTCTCCGGCAATGTCCACACCTCAACCCGATCCAAGAACCCGCGCCCTTGAAAATAAGCAGGAAAAGCTTCTAAGATCCAAATGCCTTGTTCATGTCCAATTAATCGGAAAGGTCCAGTGCCAACGGGCGACTTGTCCATCAGTCCGCCGGCTGCTTCACATACATCCGCAGGAACGATGGAAGCGCGATTAGTAGTTAAGAATCCTAGAAATAATTCGTTACGTTCAGACAATTGAATACAGACCGTTCTTTCATCCGGTGTTGTAATGTCAGTGATGCCCGCATAAGCCCAACTGTAAAGACCGCGCGGCGCTAAGCGCCCAAGCCGTTCGAGTGAATATTTCACATCACTTGCCAGCATCTCATGGCCATGATGAAACTGCACGCCTTTGCGTAAATAAAAGGTCCATCGGGTGCGCGAATCATCTACATCCCATGCGTGAGCCAGATGCGGAAGAATCTGATCCCCTTTGGCATCCATGCGAACGAGTCCATCGAAGAGTTGATTCACTAGATGGGATTCCCCGGTATAATGAATGGCTGCAGGGTCTAAGGCGTGAATCGTTTGAGGGAGTGGAAAGCGCAAAATATCCGTTCGCCGCTGGCCTTGTACCTCAGACCGAAAGCCGAACTGCCCTGACAACCAAACTTGGAATTGTTCTCGCAGGGAAGAGGCATGCTCGGCTGCTTGCAGCAGTTCAAGTGCAGAATGCAAATCCTGTTTCGCGACTAATTCCTTAGCTTCCTCCATAAGCATATCTTCTTTGCGCACATGGAATATAAGGGTAGAGCGATTGCCGCGGCCTTTCTTGGGCAGCCAAGTGAGCCATTGGTCCAGCTGCATTCGCTTAAGAAGCAGCACCATGTTGCGATGTGTACAGTCCAAATGCAACGCTAGCTCTTCCAGCGTTATGTCAAGTGGATGATCTTCAAGAACATGGGGAAATGAGCGTCGAAGTGTCAAATAATGCTTGCGTATTTTCACCCTTAAGCCTCCGTTTTATAAAATATGAAATTATGAAATTTAAACTTACACTTTTTGTTCTTGTTTTACAGGTTACAATAAAAGGCAGGAAATAACAAACGTTTAGGCTGCCTTACCATCTGTCAAACAAAGGAGAAAAAGTCCAATGAGAGATCCTGCTCCATGGCAAAGAAAATACAGTTTAATGCTTGTGTACGCATGTTTATTTGGTTTCATGGTTCAATACATGTTTTGGGACCATGCTCCCGGCATCTCTGTTCTAATTAGTGTGGTTGGTTTTTACAGCCTTTACTTTTACGCCATAAAGGGAAGATTAGGCGGTTTTGAGCCGTGGGAAGGACAAAATAAAGCCGGTTGGTTCCTTCTAGCTCCCGTTGTGTTAATTGCTTTGACGTATACATTGTTTGCTAACAAACTGTTTCATACGCTTAATTTGCTTGCCTTACCCTTATGCATGGCGATGCAGACGATTGTCTTATCGCGCAATAGTAAACACGCATGGTATCATGCTACATTCCTGCAGGATCTGCTGAGACACTGCTTTGGCAGGCCGATAGCTTACTTGTCAGTACCATTTGGGATGATCAAAGCTTGGCTGCCGAGTAGAAAGACCGAAAAGGAGTCTGCTTGGGGAAAGATAGGGAAAGTTGGTGCAGGTCTATTGTTGGCAGCCCCTATATTGTTCATCGTCATTGGGTTGTTAGCTTCTGCGGATCGTGTTTTTCAATCTTGGATAGAAGGAATCCCGCATTGGTTCAACGGAATATCAGTTGCTGAGGGGGTTGTACGTACCGGTTTTGGGATTGCAATAACCCTATACACCTTCTGCTATTTATGGGGAATTCTTTTTCCAAAAGTCCTTGAAGTCAGCCAGACGCCTCAAGAGTTTAGTGAGGAATCTGCTGCTGAAAGCAAAAAGTTCCTGATTGATCCAATAACAGCCGGTACTTTGCTTGTATGTGTCAATGTCGTCTATGTGCTGTTCGCTTTCATTCAGTTCTCCTATTTATTCGGAGCAGCGAATGGGCTTTTGCCAAATGGTGTGCTCTATGCGGAGTACGCGCGAAGAGGGTTTGCTGAGCTCGTAGCTGTCGCAATCATCAACATCTCTCTGCTATTTCCAGGCCTGCACGCGATCCGCCGCAGCGGGCAAATGGGTGAAAATATTCGAAAAGGGCTGCTGACGATGCTTGTCGGATGCACGATCGTGATGCTCATTTCCGCTTACGGAAGGCTTTCGCTGTATGAAGAGGCTTATGGATTCACCCAAACGAGATTGCTTGTTCATGGCTTCATGATTTTCTTAGGTGTTCTGTTTATCATTGCTTTTTTCCGAATCTGGATAGAACGGATGTCCTTATCAAAAGCGGTTATCACAACGGCAATTCTGGCCTATCTCGTGATGAATTATATGAATATAGAACAAAGAATCGTCATCAACAACATGGAGCGGTACGAAAGAACGGGAATCATCGACCTTGAATATCTAGGGAGACTCTCAACCGACGTGGTACCACCACTCAAGGAACTGCAAGTCAAGCATCCTGAGTTGGTGACACTACAAGCAACGATAGATCGTATTAAAGCAGACTCTGGAGATGATTCATGGCCTGCCTGGAATTTATCCAAGTATCAAGCGAGAAGGTAATTTTAAAAAAAATGATAAGATACGTTTCGATTTCGAAGTATCTGGGTATTTTTCCCTATCAACACAAAACCCAGACTTAGGAGGATGAAACGTTATGAAAAAACAATTAACTTTCGTACTTACATCCGTAATGGCTGTATCCATGTTCTCATCTGTCGCACTGGGCAAAACGTCTTCTAACTTCACGGATTTGAGTCAACTAGACGCCGCTACCAAAGCCAAATTCGATGCGATGATTAGCGCGGGTATTTTTGATGGAATGACCGAAACGACTTTCGGCTTAAAGAGTCAAATGAACCGTGCACAGTTCGCTAAAGTGGCAGCGATGATCTTGGAGCTTCCGATTAATGCTGGTCTAAGAGTTTCCTCTTTTACAGATGTAAGTACATATGATCAAGCTAATGGCTATGCCTTACCCTATATTGAAGCTTTGAAAACAGCTGGCATTACGAATGGCGTTAGCGATGGTGCTTACAACCCAGCTGGACTAGTGACAAAGGAAGAGTTAGCTGCTTTCTTGATTCGAATCTTAGGTAAGGATGCAGAGGCAAGCCATAAGACATTAACGGATGGATCTGTCTCCAATTGGGCCAAAGGGTATGTAGCTCTTGCCTTGAACTTGAAGCTTTTTCCAGAAACAATTGGTGCTTTTGAAGGCCTGATGCCTGCCACCCGCGAGCTTTTGGTCACTGGCGCTTATGAAGCAAAACAACAATATGTACCGGGTAAAATCGCGTTAGTTAGCGCACAAGCTATTGGAGCAAGTAAAGTGAAAGTTTGGTTTAATCAAACGGTAGATAAGACAAAAGCAAACCTTACATTAAGTAAAGGAACATTGCATGTTCCGGTAACTGTGACATGGTCTGATGATGGCAAATCGGCTACATTACTCACATCTTCAACGATCAGTGAAGGTGAGTATACAGTTGCAATTTCTGGATTAGACGCATCAACGGTATCGAGAAATGAAGTCTATTTCAGAGCACAAGCGGAGCAGGTAACCGAAATCAATTTCGTCAATCCAGAGGAAACCATTGCGAACAGCTCAGCTGCAACGATTAAAGTAAAAGCCCTAAATCAATATGGAGAGACGGCAACTCTAGGAACTTCGGGATTCACGGCTATTGTAGCGGGTTCAGCTCCAGCAGATTTTAAAAAGGATGAGTGGGGCAACCTCAATATAATTGCAAACGTCAAAATGTCCCAAATGAACGAACATTTGCCTGTAACCGTTTATGTGCATAATAGCAAACTTAGTGCAGCCCGAAGCTTCAAAGTTGGCAACGCGCCTGTGCTGAGCTTCATTGAACCGAACAAAATTATCTATTCGAATATGAAAACAAGATTGATTGAAGTGGGCGATAAAGCTTCCATTTCATTGAATTTGTTTGACCAGTATGGGAACCCCATCATCAAAAAACAGTTAGATCTCAGAGAGGTAACTTCAAAGAGCTTGGTGCCTGTTGTATCACCTGAAAATCCAAGCCTCGAGATTGTGAAGGCGGGCACTACGCTCGGGACAACTGATTTATTTGATGAAAATGGGAACGCCCGTTTCGAAGTTAGGCTGACTGCTAAGCCACTGAAAGAAAGCACGCATAAGATTACCATTTATAGCGAGGCAGCTAATGCGATGGTGAGTGTGGATGTAAATTAAACGATCTTAAGGACTGCTTAATCTCTGACAACGGAGAGTAGGCAGTTTTTTGTTAAGACGAAGCTTTACACCTATTTAGCATGGTAAGTAGCTAGGGTACTTGTCGAGCAGAGTGAGAGGATGGAACATGTATAGACATACGAATCGGTGCAGGAGAGATGGTGAAGTAGAAAGGCAAGTTGTACATCATACAACAATTCCCTGATAAGCAAGTAGATTTTTTACCAAATACGTGTTAAGTAACTCCTTTGCACCAACCGCTACAAAAAGCTCTCACCAAAGGACGGCGTGAGCCAATTATTTTTGTTGTGTTAAGTACTATACATGAGAACGTGCGTTTGGTATACTATTGAAAACTAAGTTGGTAAAAAATGGGGTGAATCAAGGAGTAAATGAATAGTCTGATCGATGTAATGAAATTGAAATTGAAATTGAAATGAAATTCGCAAAAGAGGAAGGAAGTCAATCGAAATGAATATCGTAGAGAGTCAAACTAATTCTGCAGAGAGCAACTCAGAAATAAAGAAGAGTGTCATTTGGATTTATTATGTTATCTTTTTTGCCGTATTGAATGAATCAGTATTCAACGTATCCACCCCAAGTATAGCTGAGCAGTTCGGGCTGGATGCTTCCGGTGTAAGCTGGGTAGTTACGATCTTTTTTATCGTTTTCGGTATGGGCATGGTTATATTCGGAAAGCTATCCGATATCTACAGCATCAAAAAATTGATTACAATCGGAATTTCTTTATACGCAATTGGATCAATACTTGGCTTTGTATGCCAATCGTGGTACCCAGCTGTTATCTTATCACGGGCCATTCAGGGTGCTGGCGGATCAGCGATCCCTGCATTGATATTCGTCATGGTTGCCCGATTTTTCACAGTGAAAGAACGGGGGAAAATGTTTGGTATCATCACATCGACTGTTTCCTTCGCGATTGGGATCGGTCCTGTACTAGGCGGATACATAGCTGGATCGTTCCACTGGGCCTTTTTGTTTCTTGTTTCGGTACCGGTAGTCATCGCTATTCCTTTTTTTCAAAGGTTTCTGCCCGTTGAACCGCGGAAAACCGGTAAACTGGATGTAGTAGGAGCGGTACTGCTTGGCATTGTGATATCGATGCTAATCTTGTTTACGACAAATGGGAATTGGATATATTTAGGAATCGTACTGATCGCATTTGTCCTATTTATCGTACAAATTCGTAGAGCGAAGGAACCGTTTGTCGAGCCTGCTCTTTTCAAAAATTCACTTTATCGAAATGGTCTCATCATTGGGTTTCTTATTTTTGGCACAGTAATGTCGGTCATGTTCGTAATTCCGCTGATGCTTAGAAAGATGTACGGCCTAGATACGGAACATATTGGGCTCATTATGTTTCCAGGAGCTATAAGCGCGGTTGTCTTCGGAAAAATTGCCGGCAATATGACGGTTAAGCGAGGAAGCCATTATGTCGTATATCTTGGATTGATATTAATCGCGGCAAGTCTTCTTCTGCAATCTTCAGCGATCGGACTTTGGGTATGGTACATTGGAGTAGCACTCATTTTGATGTACATCGGATTTTCTTTCATGCAGACGGCATTAACGGAAAGTGTAACGCAAATCTTGCCAGTTCATCAAATTGGCGTGGGGATGGGCTTTTTCAATATGACTTCAACGATTTCCGGAGCGGTCGTGACGGCACTCGTTGCCAAAGTGATGGAGAAAGAGCTGCTTGCTTTCCCGCTTCATCCACTAATTTCAGACTCGCATGCCTACTTGTATGGTAATCTCATTCTGATCTTATGCTTTGTTGTAATAGCATGCACTTTGCTTTATTTCGCTTCTTTTGGCAAAACTAATCAACAGCTAGTCAATGATCCGGCATAAATAATGGCATAACGATGAATATGGAAGAGCCCAACCTGTACAAGGTCTGGCTCTTTCATTTTTTCACCCTTAGGAGTGGAACACTAAAAGTATAGGATGCTTTTATTATCATTACGAAGCGTCGTTTAAAATCATGCAGCCCCGAAGGTATAAGCATTTGTAAAAGGGTGTATATATAAAACATAAATATGAAAGCGATTACAGCTTGTCCCATTCTATCTATCGACCGAATATAACCTCAGCAGCACATGAAGGAAAGACCATCATGTCGAAGGAGGCAGACGGATGCATGTGACCTATACGGATGAACAGAACATGATTCGTTCCATGGTGCGTGAGTTTGCGATTAACGAAATAGAGCCGACGGCTGCTGAGCGGGATGAAGAAGAGAGATTTGATCGAGTTATATTCGATAAAATGGGGAAGCTTGGTTTGACGGGTATTCCGTGGCCGAAAGCATACGGTGGCCTCCAGTCTGATTTTCTAACGTATGCCATGGTTGTTGAAGAGCTTTCTAGGGTATGTGGTTCCACTGGAGTTATGCTTTCCGTTCATACCTCTCTAGTCAGTTGGGCGATTTATAAGTATGGCACAGAAGAACAGAAACAAAAGTTTTTGCTGCCTTTAGCAGAAGGCAAGAAGTTGGGAGCTTATAGCTTGACGGAAAGTGGTTCCGGCTCCGATGCTGGGGCGATGAGGACAACAGCGACAAAGGACGGGGACAGTTATGTCCTGAGCGGCTCCAAACTATTTGTAACAAACGGAGGGGAGGCGGAGGTTTACATTGTTTTTGCGATGACGGATTTGCAGCAAAGGCAAAAAGGGTGCTGCGCGTTTATCGTGGAAAAGGGAGTCTCTGGATTCATTTTAGGCAGCAAAGAAAAGAAGTTGGGCATCCGTTCTTCGCCGACAATGGAACTGAGGTTTGAGAATTGCCGTGTTCCTGCGGAAAACTTGCTAGGGCCGGAGGGTGAAGGCTTCCGAATTGCCATGAAAAGTCTGGATGGCGGACGTATCGGCATTGCTGCTCAAGCACTTGGCATTGCGCAAGGTGCGCTAGATGCTTCAATCGCCTATGCAAAAGAGCGAAGTCAATTGGGAATGCCGATCGGTGAACAGCAAACGATGGCTTTTAAAATTGCTGATATGGCAACGCAGATTGAAGCAGCTAGACTGCTTACCTATCAGGCCGCTTGGCGTGAAAGCAAGGGGGTAACCTATGGCAAACAAGCTGCAATAGCCAAGCTTTTCGCCAGTGATACCGCCGTTAAGGTGTGCATTGAGGCTGTGCAAATTTTTGGAGGGGACGGTTATACTAAGGATTTCCCTGTGGAGCGGTTTTTGCGCGATGCGAAGGTGACCCAAATATACGAAGGGACGAATGAGATTCAGCGTATTGTGATATCACGAATGCTTCTTGCCGACTGAAGAAAGTGAACGAACGGAGGAAGGGAGAGTGAAGAAATGAGTGACGACTATGTGCCTGGACTTGAAAATGTCATTGCTAGCGAGACGAACATCTCGTATCTGGATGTGGAGAAGGAGGAAATTGTTGTTCGCGGGTATGACCTTATTGAGCTTGCCCAACATGTAACCTATCTGGACATTGTGGGTCTGCTTCTAGACGGAGCGCTGCCTAATCCAGATGAACGGCATGACATCGAAGAGAAGTTGAGAGCGGAATATGGTTTACCTTCAAATGTGAACGCGATTCTACAACTACTCCCGGAGCAAGCCGACTTCATGGATGTTCTGCGAACAGGCATCTCCGCTATAGCTAGTTACGATACCGATCTTGAGGATCGTTCCAGAGAAGCCAATACCCGTAAAGCCATTCGATTGCTCGCGAAAGTGCCGGAAATTGTAGCCAACGGATATCGCGCGCAGAAGAAGCAACCATTCATAGACCCGCGCAAAGAGCTATCCTATACCGCTAATTTCTTATATATGATCACGGGACGTATCCCAACCAAGATGGAAGAAGCTATCTTTGATCAATCACTGATCGTCTATAGTGAGCATGAAATGCCGAATTCTACGTTTGCTGCGCGTGTCATTGCATCTACACAATCCGATCTTTATGGTGCCTTAACTGGCGCGGTTGCTTCACTCAAAGGGACACTGCACGGCGGTGCGAATGAAGCGGTCATGGCTATGCTTTTGGAAGCGGGATCGGAAGCAAGTCTTGAAGCACTTATGTTAAATAAATTAGCAAAGAAAGAACGAATTATGGGCTTTGGACATCGGGTTTATATGAAAAAGGCAGATCCCCGTGCACTGCTAATGAAAGAAGCACTAGCTGGACTCGCATTAGAGAAACATCAACCAGAGCTCTACAACATGTGTGTTCTTGGGGAAGAAGTCATGAAGCGTGAAAAGAATTTGCATCCGAATTTGGATTATTATGCAGCTCCTGTTTACTATTTGCTTGGAATTCCAATTGAATTGTTTACACCGGTATTTCTTGCTGCCCGGACCATCGGCATCAGCGCGCATGTGATTGAACAACATGATCATAATCGACTCTTTCGACCGCGTGTTCATTATAAGGGATCTCGAGATCTACACCCTCCTCAACAGCAGAATCGCTTAAGCAGAAAGGGCGAATGCGAATGAGTGATTCCGGGTATTTAGAGAATAAGGAGATGACCTTTGATCCCTTAATCGAGGAGATTGCCGATTATACAATGGCTAAAGGGATTGAAAGTGAAGAAGCATACCACATCGCGCAGCATGTTTTATTGGATTCACTTGGCACCGGATTACTCGCTTTACGATTCCCGGATTGTACGAAGCATTTGGGTCCGATTGTACCAGGTGCAAACTTACCAGGGGGTGCCCGTGTGCCAGGGACGAGATACGAGCTAGACCCTGTCCATGCGGCTTTTAATATCGGCTGTATGATTCGTTGGCTGGATTATAACGATACATGGCTGGCAGCCGAATGGGGGCATCCTTCGGATAATCTAGGCAGTATTCTTGCCGTCGCCGATTATCTTAGCCGCAATCAAGTTGCTGCGGGGAAAAAGCCGCTCACTATGAAGGATGTCCTCACCATGACGATTAAAGCACATGAGATTCAGGGAGTGCTAGCTCTTGAGAACAGCTTAAACCGAGTAGGGCTGGACCATGTTCATTTTGTGAAAATAGCCTCAACAGCCGTTGCTGCGGCAATGTTGGGAGCAAACAGAGAAGAGCTGTGCAGCGCGCTTTCCAACGCATGGATTGATGGGGCTAGCTTAAGAACGTATCGACATGCACCGAATACAGGTTCACGTAAATCATGGGCAGCCGGTGATGCGACTAGTCGCGCGGTACGGTTAGCTTTGATGGCTGTAGGTGGTGAAATGGGCTATTCGTCTGCTCTTACTGCGAAAAACTGGGGCTTCCAAGATGTGTTGTTTCAAGGAAAAGAACTGACATTAGGTCGTTCACTAGGCTCCTATGTGATGGAAAATATTTTATTCAAAATATCATTTCCCGCTGAATTTCATGCTCAAACCGCCGTCGAATGCGCTTTGGAGCTGTACCCTACGGTACATAAGCGACTGGATGAGATTGCTCATATCACATTGACTACCCATCAATCTGCGATTCGAATTATTGATAAGAAGGGACCCTTGCACAATCCTGCTGATCGGGATCATTGTCTTCAATACATGGTTGCGATAGGGCTGCTTTTTGGCTCATTGACCGCTGAGCATTATGAGGAGACGGTCGCTGTAGATCCTCGGATTGATGCACTTAGGGAGAAAATGGTCGTGGTCGAGGATGAGCAGTATAGCAAAGATTACTTGGATCCTGATAAACGTTCGATCGCCAACGCGGTTCAAGTTCATTTCAAAGACGGCACGAAAACGGAGAAAGTCGTTAGCGAATATCCGATCGGGCATCGCAGACGGCGTGAGGAAGGTTTGCCGAAAGTGATTGAAAAATATGAAGCTAATTTACTGACTCGGTTTCCTCGTAAGAAGTCGACAGAAATACTGAAGCTCTCTCTTGATTATGAGGCGTTGGCTCGTACGCCCGTTCATGAGTTTATGGCGCATTTCGTTATTTGATCATTGGTTAATAAAGCTCGCAAGATGCAGGAGGTCACTATGTCATGGCTGATTGAAGAAGAACCGGATCAACAACGATTGGCCGCTGAATTTCGTCAGCTTGTTGATGCTGGTCCCATTGTCAAAATCCCTGGTACACACGACGGAATGGCTGCGAGAATAGCTAAACAGACTCATTTTAAAGCCATTTATTTATCGGGAGCAGCTTATACAGCTAGCAGGGGACTGCCTGATTTGGGCCTCATTTACTCGAATGAGGTGGCGGAACGTGCCCGAGAGCTGGTTCGGGCATCGGGTCTTCCTCTACTTGTCGATATAGACACGGGATTCGGCGGTATTTTAAACGTAGCACGGACAGCTAAGGAAATGGTGGAGGCGAAAGTCGCAGCCGTACAGATCGAGGATCAGGATATGCCGAAGAAATGCGGTCATTTGAATGGAAAGAAGCTTATTTCGGCTGAGGAAATGGTTCAAAAAATTCGAACGATCAAAGCAGTGAGTCCGACTTTATATATCGTTGCGCGTACGGACGCCAAAAGCGTCGAGGGCATGGAGGAAGCGATTCGTAGAGCACAGCAATATCTCGCAGCCGGAGCGGATGCGATTTTTCCAGAAGCTCTGGAGAGTCAAGAGGATTTTCAATACTTCAGCCAAGAAGTGAAGGGACCACTTTTAGCGAATATGACGGAATTTGGACGAACACCGTATTATACGGCGGAGCAATTTGAAAGCTGGGGATTTCATATGGTGATTTACCCGGTGACTTCGCTTCGCGTAGCTGCCAAAGCCTATGAAAGAGTATTTGAGGAAATCAGTCAAACAGGATCTCAGAAGGAATCTCTTAGCCATATGCAAACCCGGAGTGAGCTGTATGATACGATTCGATATTACGATTATGAAGCATTAGATGAAACAATTGCTAAAACGATTTTGAATGAAAATGAGTAGCGGCCTTTGAAACATCCTCACTGATCTGCTGTTGTCGGTGGGGTCTTTGCGTACACATAAGTCATCAGGAGGAGGTCGTTATGGCTATGGACTTTGGCTTGTCGGAGGAACTGGAAATGGTTCGCAATATGGTCCGTGATTTCGCCGAAAACGAGGTGGCACCGAGTGCGGCACTTCGAGATGAGGATGAACGGTTTGATCGGACCTTATTTGACATAATGGGAGAGCTTGGTTTGACGGGGATTCCTTGGGCTGAAGACTATGGCGGGCTTGGCTCCGATTATGTGACATATTGTCTAGTTGTAGAGGAATTATCTCGTGTGTGCGCCTCTACAGGTATTACTCTGTTAGCACATATTTCGCTTGCGGGATGGCCAATTTATACATTTGGGACGGAGGAGCAGAAAATAAGGTTTTTACGTCCGATGGCAGAAGGAAAGAAGCTTGGAGCATGTGGTCTGACAGAGGTTGGCTCAGGCTCCGAGATAGGTTCCATGGAAACAACAGCCATACTAGATGGTGATCACTATGTATTAAACGGTTCCAATAAATTCATTACCAATGCAGGTGCTGCGGACATTTATATCGTGTTGGCTTCGACAAACCCCTCGCAAAAGCATAAGGACTGCAGCGCTTTTATTATAGAAAAAGATACACCCGGATTTACGTTTGGCAAAAAGGAAAGAAAATTGGGCATTCGTTCATCACCAACTTCGGAGATCCTCTTTGATAACTGCCGCATACCCATGGAAAATCGCCTCGGAAATGAAGGAGATGGGTTTGAGATCGCCATGCGTGCGCTTGACGGAGCTAGAATTGGAATCGCGGCTCAAGCGGTAGGGATCGCACAAGGTGCGCTGGATGCCTCGCTCTCCTATGCCAAAGACCGCAAGCAGTTTGGAAAGCCGATTGCTCAGCAGCAGGCCATTGGCTTTAAGCTTGCGAATATGGCAACCCAAATCGAGGCAGCTAGACTACTGACGTATCAAGCCGCTTGGCGAGAAAGTCACGGGTTACCGTATGGCAAAGAATCTGCTTATGCCAAGCTTTTTGCTGGAGACACGGCCATGGAGGTGACGGTAGAAGCTGTTCAAATCTTTGGGGGATATGGCTATACGAAAGCCTTCCCCGTTGAACGTTATATGCGCGATGCCAAGATTTCGCAAATCTATGGAGGGACGAACGAAATCCAGCAAATGGTTATTTCTCGGAGCCTTCTGGCAGATTGAGGAAGGGAGGTGCAGCCGTGTCAACTGTGGGTTCGGAAACCAACTATCGTGCGAAGCATAATGTGAGATTCGTAACGGCTTCTGCTTTATTTGACGGCCATGATGTGTCCATTACGATCATGCGGCGAATTCTTCAAGCCAGCGGAGCGGAGGTCATTCATTTAGGGCATAACCGATCTGTTAGTGAGATTGTGCAAGCAGCTATTCAAGAGGACGTTCAAGGAATTGCCGTATCCTCCTATCAAGGCGGGCACGTCGAGTACTTTACTTATATGATGGATTTATTGCGGGAAAAAGGAGCTCCTGAGATCAAAGTCTTCGGTGGCGGAGGGGGAGTGATCCTTCCTTCAGAAATCAAAATGCTGCATGACTACGGCGTTACTCGCCTATTTTCACCTGACGATGGAAGGGAGCTTGGCTTGCAAGGGATGATTAACTTCATGATGAAGGAGTGTAATTTTAGTCCGGTTTCTGGCTATGCCCAAGGTTGTGAAGTAGGTGAAGTAAGCGGAGTAGGGCAATTCAAAGATCATAGGTCGATAGCCCGCTTCATTACAGCTGTCGAACTAGCTTGTGAAAGCAGGGAATCCAAATCGGAGTTAGTGACAATAGGTAATATGCAGTCGACTGTGACCGCATGTCCAGTCATTGGCATCACGGGCACAGGCGGAGCGGGAAAAAGCTCCCTAACCGATGAAATAGTCCAGCGTTTTCTGCGCCAGTACCCGGATAAAACCATCGCTATCCTATCGATCGATCCAACCAAGCAGCGAAGCGGCGGCGCTTTGCTTGGGGATCGCATCCGCATGAATGCTGTTCACAACGACCGCGTGTATATGCGAAGTATGGCAACTCGGGGTTCAGGCAATGAGCTGTCCATGGCTGTTGCTCCTGCCATTGCCGTCTTGAAGGCGGCCGGCTTTGATCTCGTTATGGTGGAAACCAGCGGAATAGGTCAAGGTGATCATCAGATCACTGAAGTTGCCGATGTGTCTCTCTATGTGATGACAAGCGAATTCGGTGCACCTTCGCAATTAGAGAAGATTGATATGCTTGATTACGCAGACCTGATCGCGATTAATAAATTCGATCGCAGAGGCTCTGCGGATGCGCTTCGAGATGTGAAGAAGCAAGTTCAGAGAAATCACGGTTTATTTGATTTGAATTTTGAAAACATGCCTGTCTATGGCACGATGGCTAGTCAATTTAACGATGCTGGGGTGGATGCGTTATTCCATGCACTCGTCGATTCCTTGAATCGTAAATGTGCTTTGCAGTGGCCTGTTCATGGATTATCGACTGGTCATGCTGCTGTTAAGACGCATGTCATCATACCAGCTGATCGCACAAGGTATTTAGGAGAAATCGCGAATACGGTTCGGGCATATCATGCGTTTGCAGAAGGGGAAGCTGAGCTGGCCACTACCTGCTACCGAATTGAAGGAGCTATATCAGCCTTACAGCAAGAGTTAGTAGCGGACGAAAGTATATCTGTGCTTCAAACACTTAAGATGAATGTCGAGAACCGTATGCAAAAAGAAACTCGCAACCTACTCGCTCAGTGGCCAGAGCTGCAAAGAAAATACACTGGCAGAACATTCACTACCCGTGTAAGGGATAAAGATTACGTGACAGAGCTGACAACGTCAAGCTTGTCAGGGCTGGACATCCCGAAGGTAAGCCTACCGAAATACCGCGATGCAGGAGATCTCATTCGCTGGATGTACCGTGAGAATGTTCCAGGTGAATTTCCCTTTACAGCAGGTGTTTTTCCTTTCAAACGAACAGCGGAGGACCCCAAGCGCCAGTTTGCAGGCGAAGGGACGCCGGAACGCACGAATCTGCGCTTTCATTATTTGTCCCAGAACGATCAAGCCAAGCGTCTCAGCACAGCTTTCGACTCCGTCACTTTGTATGGAGAAGATCCAGATGAACGGCAGGACATTTACGGCAAGATCGGTGAGAGCGGAGTTAGTGTCTGTTCATTAGACGATATGAAAAAGTTGTATGCCGGGTTCGATCTGTGTGATCCGTTGACTTCGGTTTCAATGACGATCAACGGACCAGCACCGATTCTTCTCGCGATGTATATGAACACAGCGATCGATTTCCAGATCGAACAATTCTCTCGCGAAAAGGGTAGACTTCCAAACGATGCAGAGGCAAATCAGATCCGCAGTCAGACGCTGAAATCGGTGAGAGGGACCGTACAGGCTGACATTTTGAAGGAGGATCAGGGACAGAATACGTGCATTTTTTCCACGGAGTTCGCACTGCGGATGATGGGTGATATTCAGCAATATTTTATCGATCATGAAGTCCGTAATTATTACTCGGTTTCTATTTCGGGCTATCACATTGCCGAGGCGGGGGCGAATCCGATTTCACAGCTCGCTTTTACACTGGCTAACGGATTTACCTATGTGGAGTATTATTTGGCTAGAGGCATGCCGATTGATGACTTTGCTCCGAATCTGTCCTTCTTTTTCAGCAATGGACTTGATCCGGAATATACCGTGATTGGACGGGTGGCTCGGCGAATATGGGCTACGGTTATGAAGAACAAGTATAACGCTAATGAACGCAGCCAAAAGTTGAAATATCATATCCAAACGTCAGGGCGATCTCTGCATGCGCAGGAAATTGATTTTAATGATATCCGAACCACGCTGCAAGCGCTGATGGCCCTTCTTGATAACTGCAACTCGCTGCATACGAATTCGTATGACGAGGCGATAACAACACCAACAGAGGAATCTGTGCGCCGAGCAATGGCGATTCAATTGATCATCACGAAGGAGCTTGGTTTTGTTAAAAACGAAAACATGCTGCAGGGATCTTTCATTATTGAGGAATTAACCGATTTGGTTGAGGAGGCTGTACTGCAGGAATTAGAACGAATTAGCGAAAGGGGCGGCGTACTCGGAGCCATGGAGTCTCAGTATCAAAGGGGTAAAATCCAGAATGAATCGATGCTGTATGAAATGAAAAAACATCATGGCGAGCTGCCCATTATTGGTGTGAATACGTTCCTTCATCCTAATCCTTCCAAAGAAAATGACCTGAATATCCCGCTCGCTCGGGCAACAACGCAAGAAAAAGAGCAGCAAATTACGAATCTCAGGGAGTTCCTCTCGAGAAACCAAACAGAATCACCCAAATCTTTGGCAAAGCTGCAGCAAATTGCGCTGGATGGCGGCAACATTTTCGCCGAATTGATGGAAACGGTCAAGGTAGCAAGCTTGGGGCAAATTACCCACGCGCTGTATCAGGTAGGCGGGCAATATCGCAGAAATATGTAGCAGCAGGAGAGAGGAGGAGTTCCTATGTCTTCTCAGCAAGTTACCAAGCATCAACAGCTCGGTTTAACCGATGAACAGGTGCTGCAGATGTATACCTTCATGCTCAAAGCAAGGAAGTTTGACGAGCGAGCAACCCTTCTTCAACGGTCAGGCAAAACGGCCTTTCATATCTCCAGCATCGGTCAAGAAGCTACCCAGGTGGCAGCGGCGTTCGCATTAAATAAGCAGCACGACTATTTTCTGCCTTATTACAGGGATTATGCCTTTGTCCTAACTGTAGGCATGACCGTGCGTGAACTCATGCTGGCAGCCTTATTTAAAGCGGAGGACATTAACGGGGGAAGGCAGATGCCAGGGCATTTTGGCTATAAGAAGCATCATATTGTTTCAGGATCAAGTCCGGTTGCCACGCAAGCCTTGCATGCTGTTGGCATCGCATTAACGTCCATGATGAAAAAGGAAGATCATGTCGCTTTTGTCAGCTTTGGCGAAGGGGCGAGCAATCAAGGGGATGTCCACGAAGCGTTCAATTTTGCCGGTGTATTCAAGCTGCCTGTTATCTTTCTTTGTGAAAATAACCAGTATGCTATTTCCATTCCTGCGCATAGACAGGTTGCCGGACGTGTTGTCGATCGTGCCGCAGGCTATGGCTTCCCGGGTCAGCGAGTTGACGGAAATGACACGCTGGAGGTGTATCGCGCGGTCAAAGAAGCGAGGGAGCGTGCCGTTCGCGGGTATGGGCCGACGTTGATCGAGGCGATGCTTTATCGAATTCCGCCGCATTCCACCGCAGATGATGATATGCTGTACCGGACCAAGGAAGAGGTAGAATACCATAAGGAGCAGGACGGCTTGCAGCGGTTTCGTCGTTATTTGATCGAATGCGGTGTTATGTCTGAAGAGATCGAACAAATGCTGAATGAGAGTGTTACTAAAGAAGTGAATGAAGCAACGAAATATGCTGAAAAAGCCCCATATCCGGCTCCCGAGGATGTTTTACGGCATGTTTATGCGGAAGATGGGAGTGATGCTTAAATGCCAATCTTAACGTATTTGGAGGCCATTCGTCGTGCGATGATCGAGGAAATGGAACGCGATGAGCATGTTTTTGTGCTCGGAGAGGATATTGGGAAGGGCGGCGTTCTGAATGCGACGAAAGGCATGCGCGATCGGTTCGGTGAACTGAGGGTCCTAGACACGCCACTCTCAGAATCTGCCATCGTGGGTGTGGCAATTGGAGCAGCTATGGTCGGAATGAGGCCGATTGCTGAAATCCAATTTGCCGATTTTATTTTCCCAGCAGCTAATCAAATCATAAGCGAGGCCGCGAAAATCCGTTATCGCTCGAATAATGACTGGCAGTGTCCAATCGTTATTCGCGCACCTTACGGCGCGACAGGCGGAGGCGGATTGTATCACTCACAGTGTCCGGAATCGGTCTTTTTTGGCACGCCGGGACTCAAGATTGTAGCGCCGTCTACAGCATACGATGCCAAAGGTTTACTGAAAGCGGCCGTGCGGGACGAGGATCCTGTCCTTTTTTTCGAACATAAGAAATGCTATCTCTCGATATCCGATGAAGTACCTGATGAAGATTACACAGTTCCTATTGGCAAAGCAGCCATAAGGCGCGAGGGTGCGGATATCACAGTGATTGCCTACGGTTTGTCGGTGCATTACGCAATAAAAGCTGCGTTTGAGCTGGAACAAGATGGGGTAAGTACAGAGATATTGGATTTGCGGACGCTTCATCCGCTCGATAAGTCTGCTATTTATGAGGCGGCAGCCAAAACCGGTAAAATATTGATCGTCCACGAAGATAATAAAACAGGTGGCATTGGTGCTGAAATATCTGCTCTAATTGCAGAACACCTGTTGTACGAATTGGATGCACCTATTATGAGATGCTGCCCTCCTGATATACCCCCTGTTGGCATGGCGCCAACCTTAGAGAAGTTTTACCTGCCGAATGTCGACATCGTCAAAGAAGCCATGCGCCAATTAGCGGAAATCTGAAGGAGGCTGGGTATGCAGAGGAGCTCTGAAAATCCCCATGCTTGGATGATGATCGAAGTGGATGTCAGTAATATCGTCGCATTACGGCAAGAGTTGAAAGATGATTTTATGCGTAGAGAGGGCATCCCGCTTTCGCTTAGCCCGTTCGTATTGAAACCGATTGTGAATGCTTTGAAGGAGTTCCCTTTGTTGAATTCAACCTGGCACTCGGGCAGCATCCTTGTCAAAAAGGATATCAACCTATCGATTGTTGTTGCTATTTCACACGATACCGTCGCAACCCCAGTGATCTATCATGCGGATCATAAATCCATAGCAGGAATCGCGATTGAGCTGTATGAATTGGTCAAGAGAGCGCGAAGTGGTTCCTTACAGCCTTCTGATTTCGTTGAGGCTTCATTTACATTTAGTAATACCGGCTCGGTAGGATCCTTGCTTTCCTGTCCAATTATTCATAATCAGCAGGCAGCGATACTGACTTTGGAGTCGATCGTCCGTAAGCCCGTAGTTATTCAGGAGATGA
Organism: Paenibacillus andongensis; assembly: GCF_025369935.1. Lineage (NCBI taxonomy): Bacteria > Bacillati > Bacillota > Bacilli > Caryophanales > Paenibacillaceae > Paenibacillus > Paenibacillus andongensis. The sequence goes on from NZ_CP104467.1 coordinate 3,740,080, forward strand.
TTGCAATCCGCTCGATAGCCAACCTTTGCCTCTCCTATGATTACCGGATTGCGGATGGGTTGATTTGCAGTCGGTTCATGCAGCGGGTTAAGTATTATTTGGAACAATATAATCAAGAAACGATCATTTATTGAGAACGATGGGGGGACGTATCCATGAGGGAAAGTGTCATTGTTGGCGGTGCCCGAACCCCGTTTGGTAAATTGGGCGGTGCCTTGAAAGGTGTCCCGGCCGTCACTCTCGGTGGAACAGCAATTAAAGAGGCAATAGTTCGATCCTCGATTGATCCGGCAACGATTGACGAAGTGCTTATGGGTATGGTGCTGCAGGGAGGAACGGGACAAATTCCCTCTCGCCAGGCTGCAAGGTGGGCTGGTTTAGATTGGAGCGTAACGACGGAGACCATCAACAAAGTGTGCGCTTCCGGACTGAGATGTGTGACAATGGCCGATCAAATTATACGTTCAGGGGATGCAGATATTATTGTAGCCGGTGGGATGGAAAGCATGAGTAACGCACCATTTGCCCTGCCAAGCGCTAGGTGGGGAGCAAGAATGGGAGATCAAAGCCTCGTGGACCTTATGATTCATGATGGTTTATGGTGTTCTTTTCACAACGTGCATATGATCGTTCATGGCAGCACGGTTGCCGGAGAGTTCGGAATTAGCCGTAAAAATCAAGATGAATGGGCTCTCCGCAGTCATATTCGAGCTGTAGAAGCGATGAATAAAGGATATTTTGCGGAGGAAATCGTTCCAGTAACGATCGAGAGTAAAGAAGGAACCATTGCGATTAGTCAAGATGAAGTCCCCCGAGCAGATACAAGTTTTGAAAAGCTTGCTGCATTACCTTCCTTGTTCTCTAAGGATGGAACTATAACAGCCGGTAACGCCCCTGGCGTTAATGACGGTGCTGCAGCTATGGTGGTTATGTCCAAAGAGAAGGCAGTTTCTCAGGGGATAAAGCCTCTGGCTAGGATTATAGGTCACGCTGCTGTAGGCGAAAGAGCGCCATATATCGCGACTACACCAGCCATGGCGATTCAGAAGCTATTACGTCAAACGGCTATGTCGCTTAAGCAAATCGATAGGTTTGAAGTAAATGAGGCATTTGCGGCCGTGATGCTAACCAGTGGAAGATTACTTGGCTGGAATCCGGAGATCGTCAACGTAAATGGCGGAGCGATTGCTCTGGGTCACCCCATTGGCGCCAGCGGAGCGCGGATTATTCTGACTTTGATCCATGAACTGCGGAGAATTGGTGGAGGCTATGGCATAGCTGCGATATGCAGCGGCGCAGCTCAAGGAGATGCGATTCTTTTGCATGTAGATCCATAAGTTCGTGAAGGGGGTGAAAAGATGATTCTACAGACTATCATGGTTGTAGGTGCGGGACAAATGGGGAGTGGCATCGTTCAAGTTGCTGCAGCTTCGGGCTTGAATGTGCTATTGCATGATATTTCCATAGCGGTTATTGATCGAGGGTTAGCTTCGATAGACAAACAACTATCTAGAGGTGTTGAGAAAGGAAGTCTTACTGAAGTTAGGAAAGCTGAAATTCGAAGTCGGATTGGGCCTGCGGAGCAATTAGAACTAGCGGAACAGGTAGATCTTGTGATAGAAGCCATTTCCGAGAATATGGTGTTGAAAACTTCACTATTCCAAAGGTTGGATGCGATATGCCCGCCAAAAACGATCTTGGCATCGAATACGTCCTCGCTTCCCATTACCGAAATTGCCGCGGTTACGGGGCGTCCGGCACAGGTAATTGGCATGCATTTCATGAACCCGGTTCCGGTTATGCCTTTAGTTGAAGTCATCCGTGGTTTGGAAACTTCACAGGAAGTGTTCGAAGCTGTATGTAAACTGAGCGAAAAGATGGGGAAGACCCCTGTGGAAGTGAAAGACTTTCCTGGGTTTGTGTCGAATCGCATCTTGATGCCGATGATTAACGAAGCAATTTTTACCATATATGAAGGCGTTGCATCTGTTGAATCAGTCGATACGGTGATGAAGCTTGGTATGAAGCACCCCATGGGACCGCTAGAGTTGGCGGATTTCATTGGATTGGATACATGCCTATCCATCATGGAAGTCCTTTATGAAGGCTTTAAGGATTCAAAATATCGACCGTGTCCACTTCTGCGGAAGTACGTCAAAGCAGGTCGTTTGGGGCGCAAATCTGGTCAGGGTTTTTATTCGTATCATGGTTGAAAAAAAGATTTCTGCGGACAGTCACTTCACATAGGGCTGTCCTTTTTGATTCGACCATAAGAATTGGGAAATGTGGGGGTTTGTGCAGGGATATTTTGGGATTTATTGAATTAAACCAAAGGAAGTAGTTGAAAATTGATCAATCACCGAAAGGAATAAACGAATGACGATTATTGGAATTATTACAGCCATTATTTTTGCAATATTGATATCTATTTATCTTGGGCCATATGGGGGGATCGTTTTACTGGCAGGTATTTTTGGGCTTGTTTTAAGTACACATCAAAGAAATAAAAAAATGTATGAAGATGTACAGAGAATAAAAGAACGATTAGGCATCGTGGATCGTAACGATTTTCAGATGACGAATGAGGAAATTGAAGAGGAACTTGAAGGGGAATTTGAAGTGCTTAGTGAATCAGAACAAAAGGAACTTGAGAAGATTAATGTGGAAATTGAAGATGAGCTTGAGACTTATTTGAACAAAATGAATGATAAAAATAAAGATAGGGACAAGGATAAATAAGGGAAAATAGAGATGAGACAAAAGAAGCTCATAGTTCGAGTACAACGCGACTTAGATTTTTATCTCAAAGAGCATCAGAATAAGACCAATCGAATACTGCACTATTTTGCGTTTATGTCGGCTTTTTTGGCTTGGCTATTTTTGTTTTATGATCTAAAAGTAACATTTATATTAGCCATATTCCATTACATTCTGTCGTGGATAGGACATTTCTATTTTGAGGGGAATAAGCCAGCATCATTTCGCTATCCACTTATAGGTTTCTATTCTGGGTTTACATGGTTTTTTATAAAGACGATTGAGCTTGTAACGAGGAAAGACATACTGAACAAATGGTTAAATGGGAAACATGAAGATTGAAATCACAACAAATAGTGGAGTGAGTTACATGTCAATAGAAATTAAAGAAGCTAAAATAGAAGAAGCAGACATTGTATTTCGTACCATGCAAGAGTCGTTTATGGAATATAGTGGGAAACTGAATCCACCTTCAGGAGCGCTTTCTGAAACGACTCAACATATAATAAATATCTTTAAAGAAGGTGGAGGAGCCGTATTAGCTTGGGACGAAATTTGTGCTGTAGGCTCTGCCAGATATAGATACATTGATCATTATATGTATATTGGGAGAGTTTCTGTAATACAGGAATATCGCGGAAGAGGAATATGTAAATCATTATTAAATTTTTTAGAAAACAAAGCGTTGTCAAGTGGAATTAAAGAATCAAGAGTTGGGGTACGGTTGTCAATTCCAGAGAATATAGACGTGTATAAAAGGCTCAAATACGAAGTAATTGAACAAAAATATTATCCTGATCGGACAGATAGCTGGTATGTAATGAGTAAGAAACTGTCCTAATCCAATTGTATAATCTGCGAATAGATTTCTGGAATCATCACGCCCGGTGAGGCCAAGATAATATCCGTATGAATATGTTTCTTTTTGAATAACAGCTGCAGTTTTTCCAGAGATATTTGCTCAAAGTGATACAGTTCCTGATTATTTAAGTAAACATAAAGATTGAAATGCTCTTGTAAAAAAGCTAAAAATGCATGGGCATCTGTCTCACTTTTGGCTAAATATTTACTGTCAAATTCAATAAATCCAAGTAAATTAGGACAATTTTTAATGGATCGAAGCATCCCTTGGATGACCTTCTCTTCATGACCTTCCACATCAATTTTAAATAAGATCTTTTCTTTATCCAGCTGATACTGGCTAAGTATAGCATCGAGTGTAATGCTGGGAATATCGCGCTGCTGGTAATGCTTGGATACGCCTCCCTTGTCAAGAGCTGCGGTTGAAAGGCCAGACCAATATTTATTAATGAAGAAAGATTGCTTCTCGCTATCTTCATTAGATGCCATAGCATAAACGGTTTTAATTCTTTTGCGGTTAGGATGTACTTTCTTGGAACGCTCAATAAACGGCTGCAAATTAGGATTGGCTTCAATTCCAATCACTTTACTGTTTTTGGGATAGATCACGGAAAATAGGCATTCGCCATAATTTACGCCTACGTCAACGATCAAAGTAGGTCGGAATGAGGAAACTGCCGTTTTCCAGAACAGATTAAGCCTTGGCTGTGTCATGCCACCTGTCATATACAGAATTCTTCCGCGGTTTTCGGTTGGATCGACATACAGAATACGAGATGAACCGGGAAGCACAATTCGGTCAGTGCGCCATCGTCTTATAATCGTGCGAGAAAGCACATAGCGGGCCGTTGATTTCAAAATTTCCCAATAACGTAAAGAAGACTCATGTTTAATAGCAGCTTCGTAAGAGTGTTTATGGGGCATCGTGTAGTTCCTTTCTAATTAAAGTTTTTGGATAGGAACGTATCGTCTTTTTATTTTATCAAATAGTTATTATTTATGAGTTATGTGAATGTAAAGTGAATGTATATTTATGTGAAAAGAAAATGAGGAAAACAATAATGGATAATAGGATCAAAATCATTAGAGATGAAGAGCGGAAATATCATGAAGCTTGTTATGATAACTACAAATTATTTGAAGAGGGATCATGGCTTTCAAAACCTGTAAAAACAGTGATGGAAACATTAACTCATTTTAAATCCAAAGAAAATCTCACTGTATTAGATTTAGGTTGCGGAGTGGGCAGAAACTGTATTCCAATTGCTGAATTATTAAAGGAGCGCCAGACGGGAAAAATTGTTTGTGTGGATATTATTGAATCTGCACTTCAGAAATTAGCAGCTTATAGTGAACAGAATGGTGTTCGTGCATACATAGAACCCAAGTTATCTGATATTGGAGACTATTTCATTGAAGAAAATCATTTTGATTACATCATTGCGGTTTCTGCATTAGAACATGTGGAATCCGTCCCGAAATTTACACAAGTCTTAGAGAGAATGGCACGAGGAACGAAAGAGAACGGGATTAATTGCGTTATTATGAGCACTAACATTCGAGAAATAGATGTAAAATCAGGAATCGAACTAGAACCATTGATGGAACTTAACTTAACAACAAATGATGCGAAACAATTATTATCATCGGCGTATCCAGATTGGGAAATAATCTATACTACTTTAAAGCAGTTGGAGTTCAACATTGAGAGAAACGGGCACGAAATTCTGCTCAAGAGTGATTGTTTGACGTATGTCGTTCGAAAATAATGGATCAGCAGGAGATGTTAGATTTTCATTTAAAGTAATTAAACCGGGGGTAATCCTACGGTTTAATTTTTTTTTTGAAATCGCTGAAACATTTTTCACGTACGATACGTTAAGAGTGTGTAATAAGATAATCAACTAAAAGGAGAGAATTAACTATGAAAAAGATAGCAGCTTTAACTTTGACAACAGCTCTAGTTAGCAGTTTGACTTTTAGCAGTGCCTTCGCTTTTACGGATGTAGAGGAAGGACAAGCTGCAGCAATCACTGCTCTGCAAGATCGCGGAATCGTGAGCGGTATTGATAAGGATCATTTCGTACCAAAAGGAAAGATTAGTTATGCCCAAACCGTTCAGATGATTGTAAAAGGCATGAATTTAAACATGGATACATTGCGTTTTATTAAACAGCCTTTAGCTTCTGACACTTACACCAACATTCCGAATGATGCTTGGTATGCGGAGGCCTTTATCATAGCACACTACAATGGTATGAACATTCCGAAGGATGTAAACCCGAACGCTACGATTACTCGTGAACAATTTGGGGAAATGCTCGTACGAGCTTTGGAAAAGAAGGGCAATTTTCCGTTGGTGAAAATGTTTATTCCGATCAAAGATGAAGATCAGATCACAGTTGAATATCAAGGGGCTTTACAGCGATTGCTGCTTTATAAAATTACACAATTAGACAACGATGGCAAGTTTAATCCTAAAGCTGAACTTACTCGTGGAGAAGCTGCAGGCTGGATCTATAATGCGATTCGTTTCTTGGATACACATATCCAAAAACCGGCACCTATCGAAGATGTAGCTGTATCTGTGGAGAAAGTAAATGACGATGTGAACAAGGTTACCTTATCAAGAGGTCAAAAACCGAATGCAGGTTACAGTATTGCGATTCAAAATGTTCACTTTGACCAGAACGGTCAAGCGGTGATTTCGTATATCCTGCAAGATCCAAAACCGGACACGATGTATGCGGAAGTGATCACGGAGGCGAAAGCCGTAACGTACATTTCCTCAGCGTATAAAGCAGTAGCAGAACCAGCTGCTGTGAAATAAATTAAGCTTACTTAAGAGTGCTGTTCACCGTTATGGGTGGGCAGCATTTTTTGCTTACCCTCCTAAAATAGCTGCTCTATGCGAACAAGTATGAAAGATGCAGTTAAGTCAAAATCAACTAATATACACGCTACTATGGGCATAGTCTATTAATCAGCGAGAAGGAGCGAGTCATGTTAAAGAGATTGGAAGAACTGTTTGGAGTAGATCTGGGCACCTGTAACACACTTATTTATCAACAAAAAAAGGGGATTGTATTGTCAGAGCCGTCTGTCGTCGCCATTCAAACGGATACGGGGGAAATTAAAGCTTTTGGCAAGGAAGCCTATGACATGATTGGGAGAACTCCAGCTAATGTGGAGGTCATCTATCCCTTAAAGGATGGGGTTATAGCGAATTTCGATATGACCTTAGCGATGCTGAAATATTTTATTGGCAAAATAAAAAGAGGTTATCAATGGTTTCGCAGCTTCCAAGTGTTGATTTCAGTGCCTTGTGGAATTACGAATGTGCAAAAGCGTGCCGTCGAAGAAATGATTGTACATAAAGGAGCAAGGAGATCAATCACGATCGAGGAGCCGCTGGCTGCAGCTATGGGCGCCGGGCTTCCTGTTGCAGAGCCAATTGGTAGTATGGTCCTTGATATCGGCGGAGGGACAAGCCAAGTAGCCATCATTTCTCTGGGTGGAATTGTAGTAAGCGAGTCGGTTCGCCGTGGAGGCATGTCGATAGATCAAGATATCATTGAGTATGTGAAGAAAACGTATAATATGGCTATTGGAGAACGGACTGCGGAGGAAATCAAGAAGAACGTCGCTGCCGTTGTCAGGCCTATGAATGAAGTGAAGATGGATGTAAGAGGGCGTGACCTTGTGGAGGGCTTGCCAAGGATGATTTCGATCTCATCGAAGGAAATTTTCGAGATTATGGATGATTTTATTAAATCCATTATAGATTGTATTCGACTCGCGATGGAGAAGTGCCCGCCGGAACTTGCCGGGGATGTGATGGAGCAGGGTATTCTGCTGTGCGGGGGAGGCGCATTATTGCAAGGATTAGATAAGCGACTTCAGCAGGACATAGGAGTACCCGTTCATCTCGCAGAGCACCCGATGGAATGTATTGCTCAAGGTACAGGTAAAATGCTAAACTTCAATGGGGCGATAATTGAGCGGTCTGAAAAGATTGTGACAGAAGATCGAGAAAGCGTCCTGTAAAGGAGGCTTTTCTATTGAAATTTAGAGCAGTATCTGATCAAACGAAAGTGAATGTTATGCTTTGGAGTATTAAAAAGGAAATCATGAAAGAGAATAGGTATCTAGAATCCTTACCTTATGACCCTACGCCAATTATGGAGGTCGTGAAACATCACATCGATAGATGGGACCCCATAAAGCTTCTAGCCTTGGGCAGTCCAGAAGATGAGTATGATGGTGAAACGAGATCGATTACCATTTATATCACTAAACATCTTGACGATCTGGATGCTCTGTCACTCGGCAATGCGATGAATAAGGTGTTGATTGATTCTTTTCGTGATGAATTTCAAGCAGACGAACAGTCGATTGAAATAGCTTCAAGTATTCTGCATTCACTAAGATCAGGCGTATAGAAATGGGGTGTTGTTGTGAGCGAAATGCTTAACAAATACTGTGCCAAAATATTCGGTAAAACGGGTGTTATTATCGAGATTGGCGTCGTAAAAAAGGTTGCAAGCCGGACGGTTCACGTCGATTGGGGAACCAAAACGTGGATCTATCAGAATAAAGATTTCATCTGGACACCTCTATCTAAGGAAGAATTTGAAGAGAGATATAAGAAACCTAAATTTTCTGACGGGGCGCTTGCCCGTGCCTTGGAATTAGGTTTAAAGATTACTTATAATTAATACCCCAAAGAAGCCGTTCCTTGGTCATCAAGGATCGGTTTTTTATTTGTTCATTTCAAAATAAATTCATTTACATGGGAACAAATATTCGGTATTATGAAGATGGGTATAAATACCAATTATGGAGGTTGAATCATTTGGGCCGTGTTGTATTATTTGAAATGAATAGTCAAGATCCGGAACGTGCTGCAAGTTTTTATTCGTCTGTTTTTGGTTGGAAGATTGCAGAGCCTAACTGGGGATATCACCCTGTGACAACAGGTAATGATGATAAACCTGGAATTAATGGCGGTATTTCTAAGGGACCCAGTGATTTTCCACATGGAATAAGAATTCAAATCGAAGTTGACAACATCGATGAGGCACTTACTAAATCCGTTGAATCGGGAGCACAAGTTGTTAGGGGTAAAATGGAATTTGATGATTTCTATCTAGCCTATTTAGTAGATCCAGTAGGGAATGGGATCGGTTTAATACAAAATATGAAAAATAAATTTCTATAAGTGAATAATACAAACATGGAGGATCAATGGAAAATTGCGGAGTATAATTCAGAATGGAGAGCCCTTTTTGATGAGATTGGCTTAAAATTAAGGGACTCTTTAGGCAAAGTGGCCGTTCGTATTGATCATGTTGGATCCACATCAATTGTTGGTATGGATGCTAAGCCGATCATTGATATTCAGATCTCCGTTGTTAAATTGGATGATGATGCTAGTTATAGATCTATAATTGAAGAAATTGGCTTTATATTAAGGAAAGAGAATCCTGACAAAACCAAAAAGTATTTTCGAGAGCAGCCAGGAAACAGAAGAACACATATACATGTAAGAGAGACGGGAAGTTTTTCAGAACAAAAAACGTTGCTATTCAGGGATTACTTGCGACAGCATCCACAAGATTGTTTGAGATATGCGCAGGAAAAACATCGATTGATGCATTTATTTACAAATGATCGAACCAAGTATGTTGAAGGCAAAGGGCCAGTCGTTTGGGAGATATTACAGAGGGCTCATAGTTGGTCTCAAGAAATTGGATGGAAACCAGGGAAATCTGATATGTGATAGATTAATATATGTACATGTAACAAGCTCTAATTCAAGAAAATGTGGACCTCCCACTATGGGCGGAAGTCCTCATTGATTACACGATTAGCAAGGATTATTTGGTGTCTAGTACCGAACCGCCTAAGACAAAGCGATAGGTTAGATGATTATTGGCAACTTCATCAATACGTACGCCGCCTGTGGCCGCTGAGGCTGTATGAATGATTTTTCCATTACCCAAATACATCCCTACATGAGTAATGCTTCCGATTGATTTATCTACTCCGATGTAGTTATCCGGATTTGTCCCTGTATAACTGACAAAGAAGAGAAGATCTCCACGCTGGGCTTGATCGATAGATGTGTATGTCCGATTGGAAAAAGTTTGAACATAAGTCGCTTGACTACGCGAATCTTTTGGGATATCCATCCCTAGAGAAGAAAGATAAACCCAATGTGTGAAGTCGGAGCAGTCAAAAGTGGATGGGTCCGATCGATCCGAACTAAATTCGTAGGGAGTTCCGAAGTAACTAGCCGCTTGTGAGAGCACATTCTCTACATAACTGCCATCTTTGGGCTGGATGGAGTGATTTGGTGTAACTTTAACGAGTTCACGTGATCCTCCGAGGATTTTGATTGAGCCATTCGTGGAAGAAGCGGCATCTTGAGCCCGATAGCCACGTTGTTCTAGTTCAATGTTGGCATCTCCTCTTTGAAGCAGCAAGTCTTGATTTGTTATGTTAGGATCCAATATTCGATTATCCATACCGCCTTGTTGTGTGGAGACTCCAACCTTTTGAGGGGCAACATTTCCTTTACCACAACCGGTTAAAACAAGTATACAACTTACTATTGCAAGAAATTTTTTTGTATGTTTCATGATTGCCTCCTTTAGTTGATACCCATATTATGTTTAGATTGATCATATTTAATGTGCGATGGAGGTATAGATCAACTTGAGGTCTGAAAAATCGATTGCAGAGGGAGTGTTTTTCGGTTATGTAACACAAAATAGGGATAAGGCAAGCTATTGCGAAGATTAGGAGAATGCGTTTTGAATGTGAATAAAACTAAGTTGTTGCGTGAACCAGCGAAACGAAAGCTGCTTTTCAGTGCTGGCATTAGCTGGTTGTTCGACGCTATGGATGTAGGGATTATCTCGTTTATTGTGGCTGCGTTAGCAGTCGAGTGGAAGTTAGGCGCACAGCAGATTGGTCTGCTGGCAGCCATTAATTCGATCGGAATGGCCGTCGGGGCTTTACTAGCTGGCTCCCTTGCTGATCGATACGGACGTCGGATGGTATTGCTTGGAACACTTATTATATTCTCTGCTGCAAGCGGACTCTCTGCACTTGCCACTAGCTTTGTTATCCTTTGTATCTTGCGATTCGTTACTGGAGTAGGTCTTGGCGGGGAACTTCCTGTTGCGTCAACTCTTGTGTCTGAGTCGTTTCCTGTTAATGAAAGGGGACGTGCAGTCGTTCTGCTTGAAAGCTTCTGGGCGTGTGGGTGGATTGTCGCGGCGCTAATTGCTTACTTCGTCATTCCTACTTATGGTTGGCGTATGGCCTTTGTTATCGGTGCGCTGCCGGCTTTATATGCTTTATACCTCAGACGATCGATACAAGATTCACCTCGATATACCGAGCTGCGCAGCCGGAAATTGTCATTCCGTCAGCGTGTAGCCTCCGTATGGTCATCTAAACATCGAAGATCCACCTTAACACTTTGGATCTTGTGGTTCACAGTGGTATTTTCCTATTACGGCATGTTTCTTTGGCTTCCAACTGTCATGGTACTTAAGGGTTTTGGTCTCGTGAAAAGCTTTCAATATGTATTGATTATGACGTTGGCACAGCTTCCAGGTTATTTTACCGCTGCTTATTTGATTGAGAAATTCGGGCGTAAGTTTGTGCTCGTCACCTATTTGCTGCTGACTGCTGCAAGCGCAATATGGTTTAGCAGTGCTGAAACGGAAGGGATGTTGATAGCGGCGGGTGTTAGCTTATCATTTTTTAATCTTGGTGCATGGGGAGCCATGTATGCTTACACACCTGAGTTGTACCCGACTGAAGTACGCTCTACGGGTGTAGGGCTTGCCGCATCTTTTGGACGTGTTGGCGGTATTATTGGTCCGTACCTTGTAGGTTTGCTTGTGGCAAATAATAAAGCAATTAGTTCCATTTTTATGGTGTTCTTCGTAGCGATTGTCTTCGGAGCACTGGTTTTATTGTTTTTTGGCAAAGAAACAAAAAATACGGATCCAGATTATACTGCAGATAAAAGCTAATAATTTTCTTAGATCAATACCAAAAAAACCACGCATCTATGCGTGGTTTCTCTGTGTTTTTCACTAAATTCGTTACAATTACGTTGTTTCACGTTCAATGATTTCCTCTAGTTCGGAACTGTGCTCGTTAGCTGCAGCAATGATTTCTTGATCTACCTTATTTTTTCCTTGCATAAGCTCTGCCGCTTGCGCTTGATTGTTTAACTGTTCAATTTCTTGGCCGGTCCCGTGCGCTCCTTGATGTCCGCTGTTTGTTGTCATCGCTCAGAATGCTCCCTCGCTATTATTTATAAGGATTCAACAAACTGTAATATGCTCGGATCAGTGGGCTCTTATACAAGTTAAACGCTTATCTGGATGATAAAGACGATGATAACTCTGTGAGAATAAGGTTGTTTTATTCATTATAGGAGATAATGTCGCAACCAACGCGATGGTTTTTTGTATTTTTTAAAGCATATGGGATTGTTTTCCTGACATTTTGACATACTATGCGATATGGCATTGTGAAACGAGGGATTGTTTAACGTGCAGAACATGAACAACTACATACCTGCGGATATTATCGAGTTGGAACAACTGCTCGAAGAGGCTCTTAATGAAAATCCCAATTTAATTGCCAAATATATCATGATTGGACAACAAACGGCTGCCATCTATTACATAGAGACGCTAGTTGACCAAGATTTGCTTCAAAGAGATATTATTCAACCTTTATTAACTTTAGTCGATGTACCTTCAATAAGTGAAACAGACCGATTTCCCATCGCAGGGATTGTTAAGGTTAAAGATGTTCAGTCTGTTGTGGAGAAATTATTGCTTGGGTGGGTATATTTACATTCCGACGATAGCAAATTCAATTTTCTGCTGAATGTATACAAATCTCCTAATCGGAGCTTTTCAAAAGCTGAAATTGAAAGCCAAGTATTTGGCCCACAGATCGCCTTCAACGAAATATTAAGGTCCAACATTGCTTTGCTCCAGATGTACCTGCCGAGTCCAAACTTATGTCAGGAGAACTTGGAAGTTGGAGTGGAAATCAAGACACAAGTGGCGATGTTTTATATCAAAAATCTTACAGATAATGAGCTCGTTAAACGAGTGCGCGACAGGATCAATAGTCTTGAGATAGATGGTATGGTATCCAGTGCACAACTCGTACAGTTCATAGAGGATAATAAATTTACGATCTTCCCACAGTTTGTAATGACCGAACGTATAGATCGTACATCGTATTCCCTATCAGAGGGGAAAATTGTGTTGTTTGTTTCCGGAAGTCCGTTTGCCATTATATGCCCATCGACGATGATGGATTTCTTCACTTCTCCGGAAGACCATCAAGCTCGGTGGAATATGGCTACCTTCTTCCGGCTTTTGCGGGTTGGAGCCATGGTTTTATCTTTATTATTCACACCTGTCTATGTAGCTGCATTAACGTTTCATTATGAAATCATTCCTTCCGCCATGGTCGTGCCGCTAGCTGAATCTCGAACGCGAGTACCATTTCCCCCATTAATGGAAGCTTTATTTCTAGAAATTACGATCGAACTGCTTCGTGAAGCAGGCGCAAGACTTCCAACCAAGATTGGTCAAACCATCGGTATCGTAGGTGGTATAGTCATCGGACAAGCAGCCGTACAGGCAGGATTTACTAGCAATATTCTCATCATTATTGTAGCTCTAGGAACGTTGTCATCGTTTATAACGCCGATTTATCTAATGGGTATTACAATTCGTATCATCCGGTATCCAATCATTATACTTGCAGGCTATTATGGAGGAATTGGGATCATGATTGGTATTTGCTTTTTGATGATTCACCTTCTTCGTTTAACAAGTCTAGGACAACCTTATTTGTATCCCCTCTATCCGTTTCGAAAAGGGGACATGAAAGATAGCATTTTGAGATTGCCTTTCCCTTTTTTGCGCGAACGCTCCATGTATATTCGTGGCGATGATACCTACAGGTTTGAGGAACAAGAGACGGCGACTACTCACGGAGATATTGACGAATAATGGATAAGGGGGGGGTAAGGTGAAGACTGGTAGTCCTCCAAAGAGATTAATGTTTAGTTCATTTCTCGTATACTTTGTTATTCTTGCTAATCAAGTAGGAACTGGTTTGGCAGGATTTCAGCGTATCATTTTCAAATCAGCAGGGCACGATGCATGGATATCCGTCTGTATGGCTGGTGCATGGTCTCATCTGACGGTTTGGGTTATGCTGCGAACTTTAAAGATGAATCCGAACCTGGACCTCTACGAAGTTCACAAGGACATATATGGTCGATATTTCGGGGGGATAATTAACGCATTGATTATGCTTTACATGTTTACTGCTGTCATACTGATATCCCGCAATTATGTGGAGATGGTCCAAACCTGGATATTCCCGGACCTGTCAACATGGCTCCTGAGCACTTTTTTGGCTATGTTAATTACTTATGGCGTTCATGGCGGGATTCGGATTGTGGTTGGGATCTCGTTTATGTCGGTAATTTTTACAATATGGTTGATTGTATTTCTGTACTTTCCTGTTCGTTATGCCGAATGGACACATCTTACACCGATAATGGAAGCAAGCATTTCCGAATTAACTCAAGGCATGTTGGAAATGTCACTGACCATCGTCGGATTCGAAATTCTGATGTTTGTATATCCTTTTATTCGAAATAAAGAACGTGCCCCTTTGGCCGCTCATTTGGGACTTTTTACAACCACGCTCATTTATGCTGCTGTTATGGTTGTCACGCTAGTATACTTCAGTCCTGGACAATTATCGAAGACCGTTTGGGCTACGTTCAGCTTGTTTAAGATTGTAGAGTTTCCTTTTCTGGAACGTTTTGAGTATGTAGCAATCAGTATATGGATGTTGATAGTCCTACCAAACTTAATGTTGTACATGTGGGCTGCTTCCAAAGGAATTAAACGAATATTTGGCTGGAAGCAAAAATATGCCCTTTATACTTTTGCCTTTATATTAGTTATTGTATCGCTCTTTTTTAAAACACGCATTCAGATTAATACTTTAAATGACATTTTTTCGAAAGTGGCTCTGATCTTTGTATTTGGTTATCCCTGGGTACTTTACGCAGCTGTTCTGCTCAAACGACATTTTCAGAAGAAAAGAGGAGGGATCTGATGAAGAAATCCCTGCTAGTTCTGTCGATTATCGTATTCCTTATTCCTATCTGGACAGGATGTGTGCAAAAGAGGATTTTGGAAGAATTAGGACTTATCGTCATTGTGGGTTATGATCCTTTTGAAAATGACCGCATCAAGGGAACAGCGCTGCTTCATCAAATCGATCCGGAAGCGAAAGAAAAGGTTCAGGTTGTTGTTACAACTGGTAACACAAGCAAAGGGATTCGAAATGCTCAAAACCGTGAAGTCTCTAAGCGTGTCGTTAGTGGACAGCTCCGAATAGCCATGTATAATGAGAAATTAGCCCAGAGTGGGATCTTAACTTTTACCGATACACTCTCAAGAGACTCTGCCATTTCGGATACGATGTTTGTAACGATCAGTAAAGGGAGTACGGAGAATATCATCACGCATCGATTTCCGGAAATAAGCAATATCGGAACCTACCTCTATAAAATGATCCGTCAAAATATTCAAGGAGAACAAATCCTCTCATGCACGCTTCATGAGTTTATTCATGACGTTTATTCAGTAGGAAAAGACCCGGTTCTCCCTATAGTTGAGCGTAATGGCGACGAAATCGCAATGCATAATACGGCAATGTTTCAGAATGATAGGATGGTAGGAGGGCTTTCGGTAGACGAGTCTTTTGTGTTAAAACTTATTCGAGATCGTTACAGAGCCGGTGCTTTGGAGCTAATCTTGGATACGGAACCCTTTCAACAATTTAATTCTGGTATTCAGTCAGATAAAATTAATATTGTGATCGAAAATATTTCAAGTTCCAGTAAAATTAAGTTAATAGACCCCTCAATTCCGTCATTTTCTGTCCGCATATCTATAAATGCCAGAGTTCAAGAGATTTCAAACGAATTGAATTTAGGAGATCAAAAGGTCGTTCATGCCCTTGAAAACGAGATTGTTAAGGAATTGGTCCGACGTGCGAATCATCTTATTGCCAAAACCCAAGCGGTTCAATCGGATCCGATTGGGTTTGGTGAAGTTTTCCAATCCAAGGTGCGACATGCCAATCTGACAGATGAGAAGTGGAGGGAGATGTATACCAAAGCCAAGGTTCGAGTGGACATCAAGGCAACCATGGTTCGCTCAGGTGTGATTGAGTAATGTACTTCAACCCTCCCGTGATTCCTTTAAAAGCCGCCTAGCCTCGTTCCGATCTACAACTTGAAGCTTGTTCAGTATCGTAGATACATTGTTGGCAACGGTCTTGGAACTGATATGCAAGCGTGTGGCGATTTGAGCATTGGTTTCACCTTCAGCGATTCGCTCCAATATCTCCATCTCCCGCTTGGACAGCTCAGCCAACGCAGGGTGTTCCAAGGTGTCCACCAGCTTGGGTGCTGAAAAGTAATGCATCATCCGTCCCGCAATATCCGAGCTGAAAACAGCTCCGCCATTGCCAACCATGCGGATGGACTGCATCAACTCAACTTCGTCCGCGTCCTTCAGCACGTATCCCTTAGCCCCTACACGCATGGCGGTAAAGACCGACTGATCATCGCGGAACATTGTAAGGATTAGTACCTCGATATTCGGGAATTTCTCTTTAATCAACCGTGTAGCCTCGATTCCGTTCAGTCCGGGCATGCGAATATCCATCAAAATCAAGTCAGGTTGGCATTGTTCAGCCAGCTTCAAAGCCTCATCGCCAGTGGAAGCTTCTCCGACAACTTCCAAATCCTCGGTCGTTCTAAGCAAATTTCTGACTCCGCTGCGAAACATCGGATGGTCATCAGCGATTATGATCTTCATGTTTATCATCAAACTCCTTCATATTTCAATCTCTCGGCAACCAACGCTTACAACGGAAGCACTGCCAACACTTTGGTGCCCCCGTTTTCAAGACTCTCTATTGTGCAGTGTCCACCCAATTCGGCGGCCCTTTCCCGAATGGAAACAAGGCCAATGCCTCCTTTATTGCCCGTAATCCCCGATCTAGATGGGAGTGCTGTGCCATTATCCGTGATTTCTACCCGCAGCTGGTGGGAAGATGAGACGTCCAACCGGATGGTACAGGAGGTAGCTTTGGCATGTTTAATGACGTTAACAAGTGATTCGGTAACGATTCGATACACAGCCACCTCCACCGCTGCAGGCAGAGAGGGCAAGGGCTGCTGCGCGTGCAGCTCCACGTTCAATGGAGCTGCTCCAGCTTCATCCGCAAGCAGCTGAACTGGCTTGGACAGCAGGGCGATCCGTTCTTGGATCGCGCCGATCAATCCCAGCTCATCCAGCGTGGGCGGACGCAAGTCATGGACCAAGGTGCGGATTTCATCCACCGTGGATCGAATGACTTGCCGTAAATCCGTCAGCATCTCGATGGCGGTATCGGGCTGTTTGACGACGTATTTCTGAGCCGTCGCTGCGTTTAAAGCTAGCGCGGCCAGTCTTGGCGCTAGATCGTCGTGTAAATTCTTGCGAATTTGCCGACGTTCTTCTTCCCGGGCTAGCACCAACTTCTCCCGCGACTCCTGTAAGTCTTGAGCCAGAAGCTTCATACCCAGCGTCATGTTTACATTTTCAACGATCGGCCCAGCTTGCCGCAACAGGACATCTAGAAACTTACTGTCCTCTAAGGTAAATGTTTCTCCATGCGATCTACTGGCAATATGAAGCGTGCCAAGCTGCTCACCTCTATGGATAATTGGCATCGAATGAAGGTCATGGAGAGGCTCACCAGCAGAAGCAACCAACGTATCCTGACCACCAACACCTATAGAGATACCGGTATAAGGAAGGCGTAAAGCATCTTTCACCGTTCTAACTACGGCATTAAGCATGGCGTCCGGTGCTAGCGGTTGAATGAATTGATTGCCAAGTTCTAATAGTACCGCATACGGGTCATCATGTCGGCCTTTCATAAGCCGGTTAATTTGGCGCTGCAGCCATTCTTTTAATGGAGCGAACGCTACTGCAACTACGGCTGTGGCCAACAGGGATACGAGATAGTTATTCCGAGTTTGAAATAAGCGGCTTAAATAGAGTATAGCCAGTGTGTAAAGCAGCACAACACAAATGGATAGTGCCGCATAGACTAACGTCCGATTAACGAGGGGGTCGATGTTCCACAACCTCTGCCGCAAAATCGCAAACATGAGTGTAACGGGGATTGCCGTTAAGGAGAGGTTCAAAATGGCGTTCAAATAAACGTAAGTCATAGCCGAACCGTCGTTGAGACTGGGGTTAAACAAAATGCTCATCCCAACGAATCCGATGATTCCGATCGAAACGCCAAATACCACCCATTTGGTTTGCTGCCGCTGAGCTGGTGAGGACACTTTGCGGAAACGGTAAACTTGTGAATAAATGAGAATAAGAGTTGATCCGCCAAACCAGAATAGTTGAACGAATTCGGGCACATGGAATAATTTCCACATATTCCCTTCGAATAAGAAGTTTAATACATCAACAAACACAAGTAGAACAAAGACAGCGCGAGTCCATTTGGGCACAAACATTCCGTCAGGAAAAAGAAAGAAAAATAACGATAAAGAAATCCAGCCTAACATGGAAACAAACATAAACCAGCTATGAGCGAAAATAGAACCCTCTGAGGCTACCATGACTAGCGAGGGAAATGATGTGCCAAAAGAAACCATTGCGAGAGCTGCAAGCAGTCCCATGGGCTCTCGAAAACCTTTCCACAGCACGATGGCAGAAGTGGAGTAAAATACGAGCGTGAAGATGCAGTCAATGAGTACAAACAATAAAGCATAACTTTCTAAGCTTAGCCCTTGTTCGGGTAATGGCATGGCTGGCACTAAAACGCCACATCCTTGCACAATACACGTGGTTACCAAAGCCGTATAATACTTAGGAATACCGCTTATATAGAGAACAACTGTAACCAAGCTGAAAATAAGCACAAACAGCTGCAAGCCGAGCATTCTCCAAGTTGGTTTTTCATTTCGTAATTCCGGATTACTTCCTTTGACTGTCTCCATTGAAATCCCCAATCGCTTTCTATTTCTTTCTTTATTCGTTAATTATAGCCCGATCCCTGGCCTCATGAAAATGGATAAAGGATAATTTCCATGGGGTTTCCCGCTCATTCCCAAAAAAGATCTGATATTTTCCCGAAAAGTCGGGATGGATCTGCTCTGTTTTTCGTGAGTTCCCACCGTGTAATCTAAAAACAGAGCAGCACATATTCGATGTTGGAGGATGAGGTAAAAATGAATGAGAGGCAAATCATCAAATGGTTAGGCATGATCTGTATTCTGGCGGGGATTACGCGAATGGGAATGACACCGGCTTCGATAATTTGGGGGTCGGACAGTACACAAGAGCTGACAACGGGCTTGATCGCTTGTATACTAATGTCAGTCGGAACGATCGTCACCTATATGGTACAATCGCGTGAAACGGGAGTTATCGGATTCATTACGACGCTGTTTATCATTGTGGGGAACATTTTAACGACTGCGATGCTGTGGTCCCAATTCGCAGCAGGTGGGGCGGAAGCGGTCATGCCGGAGAGTACGTTAGTTAACATCTCAAGGATGTTTAGCATGATCGGTTTCATGGGTGGCACCTTGTTATTTGTAATCTTGACCTTCCGGGCTAAAGTGTTTCCGCTCTGGGTTCCTGGACTTTTCCTGCTTATGATTCTCGCCATGGTAATTCCAGTCGCAGATAATAAATGGTTTGCATTCTTCTGGGGATTGACGTATGTGGGGATGGGTTACTGTATCTGGGCAAATAAATTAAACATATCAGCTGTGAAATAAGTGGGTCGCGCTGCTGCTGATGTCGTGAATACGTAAATGGTTAGTCCGATAGCCGTTGTGCCTCTATTAGAGGACTTCGGCTTTTTTTCTCTTTCTGTTAACTTTTCATGAATGGTAAGCATCGCATTGGGATGTCTTAAATCGGAGTCTTTTATCATAACGATGCTAAAATCGAAATTTGGAGTTATGCCTATCAGTTATGAGGTGGCTTAATGTATGAATCGACAGTTACTATGGTTCAGCAGTACAATGAATAAGTACTTATTATGACATGAATTTCCTATTAGGAGTGAAAATGATGCTGAATCGAACGAACGATTTGCAGGTGCGGATCGAGCCATGGAAAGAGGCTGATCTTGAACTTTTGTATCGTATGAATGCACCAGAGATGCTGGAACACTTGGGTGGTCCGGAGACGGAGGAACAGATCTTGGCGCGCCACCAACGTTACGTCGAGATTGGCGGTAAGGGAAATGGCCGGATGTTCAGCATTGTCCTGCTTCCGGAACTAGAAGCAGTCGGCAGCATCGGTTACTGGGAGCGTGTCTGGCAGGAAGAGAACGTGTACGAGATCGGTTGGGGCGTCCTGCCGACTTTCCAAGGCAAAGGTATTGCCAGCGCGGCAACTTCGGCGGCTGTAGCCAGCGCCCAAGCGGAACAAAAGAGTAGGTACATTCATGCGTTCCCGTCGGTCGACAACCCCGCATCGAATGCCATTTGCAGGAAACTCGGGTTCACATTCATGGCCGAGTGCAGCTTCGAATATCCGCCCGGGAGCTTTATGCGTTGCAACGACTGGAGATTGGACCTTACTCTGCAACATAGGACGGAGCACCCTGAGAGAACTACATAAAGTATTGAAGAATCAACATTGGGACGTAAACTCTTTTGATGGAATGAATGCGTATAATTTGAATCTAATCAGACATAATACTTATGACGGTGAAACAAGAGAGGTGTGGTTCCGTTGAACATTCAACGAGATAAATACCAGGGAAGTTGTTTTTGAATCCGTATAGAAGCGAGGAGATGTGCCGTAAACACTTAGTGTAGTACTTGTACTGCAATAATGGATGAGGTATAGACCAAGCCAAGTAAGGATCAAGGCATAAGTACCATCAATCAATTCACCGTCATGAAGAACTCCGAAAGGAGTTCTTTTTCTTCTTAACTAACCAAATCACAAGCCAAAATACTAGAAGGGTGCGGATAAATTGACGACTACTGAAAATCCAAATAAAGAATTAAATGAGCTAACAACTATTCTTGCCAATTGCGTTTCGATGGAACTAAGAGTAAAAAAATCCGAAGTAGATATGACAGTGGAAAAAATGGAAGAATACGACTTTAAATATAAAAATTCATGGGCTTCCATGGAATTGGCGGACCATGTTGTCATCGAATTTTGGAAAAAAGATCTCCTCAAGGATTCAAAAATTAATGAGTAAATTTGCAATAATGATTATGTTAGGGTTGCTCTTAAGGTTCATGACCTTAGGGAGCAGCTCTTTTTTAATTATTTTTAAAATGATTTGAACGATTTTACATACTCAGTCGTACTATAGGTGTTTCCACTTGAACATACCAAATTTATTAAGCGGAGGTAGTTAAAATGGCTAGAACAATTGAATTTACGAAGGATGCGCTTATTCTTCATCTATCGGGATTGACAAGTGCGGCTGCTTTGAAACAACGTGTTGATATTCCTTATTCGGAAATCTTGAATGTTTCCATAGATGACTTTCAGTTATCCATGTTTCAAATTAGAGTAGGTACTTCAATAGCTGACATTAGAGAAGGGCGCTTTCTGATCGGAGATAAGTGGTGTTTCATATCCTATGAGAATCATAAAGATGTCGTCATCCTTGAATTAAATAATCATCAGTTTGGAAAAGTTGTTTTTCAAATAGAGAACCCATCGGAAATCAAAGAACGTATTTTGGAACAAGTAAAGAACAAAACGATTTAATCGTCATGCCAAACTTGACTTTGAATCCAGTTAGAACTATACTGGTTACAACGAGTAGGTGATGATGAATGAAACAGATTAGCAGTCGATTTTCAATAGCTGTTCATATCCTGTCGCTAATAGCGACTATTCCAACAGAATGTACAGGTGATTTCATTGCTGGCAGCGTGAATACGAATCCTGTGATCATTCGCAAAATTATTGGGATGCTAAAGAAGGCAGGACTCGTTGAAGTACGTGCTGGAGTTGGCGGAGCTTCGCTGTGTAAGGAGACGGACCAGATTACATTACTCGATGTATACCGGGCAGTGGAAGTGATCGAGAATGGAGAATTATTCAATTTCCACAATCATCCCAACCCCAATTGTACGGTAGGAAGAAATATTGAATCGGCCCTCCGTGCAGAAATGCGTGATGCTCAAACCGCAATGGAACAGAGATTGTCTAATGTTACCTTGCAACAACTAATATCTAATTTTAAATAAAAATAGCTCTTAAATGAGCTAATTTTTATAGCTTAGTTGTAACCGAGATGGTTATAACTATAGTGATTCTAACTTATTTTTAAATAATCTGATGGAGGTTTTTACAAATGAAAATTCTAGTAACTGGTGCTACGGGACAATTGGGATCAAAAGTGGTGGAGGCTTTACTTGCAGCCGTGCCAGCTATAAATGTAGCTGTTAGCGTAAGAGATACGGAGAAAGCATCCGATTTACGTTCTCGGGGAGTTGAAGTACGCCATGGTGATTTTGATGATCCAGCATCTCTTGATAAAGCATTCGCTGGCGTTGATCGCCTGCTTATCGTTTCAACGCAAGGGGATAACGAAACTCGCATTCGTCAGCATTTAGCTGCGGTATCCGCGGCTGAGCGCGCTGGGGTTGGTTTCATCGCGTACACGAGTGCCACAAACGCAGAGGAAAGCTCTCTCTTTCTAGTGCCCGTGCATCGTGCGACAGAGGAAGCGATTCGTAAAACGGGAATTCCATACGCATTTCTGCGCAATAACTGGTACATCGAGAACGAGATTGGAACGATTCAAGGCGTATTGGCGGGCGCACCGCTCGTGACTTCGGCAGGAGCTGGCAAAGTCGGGTGGGCTTCTCGCGGTGATTATGCACAAGCAGCAGCAAATGTACTTACAGGTAACGGACATGACAATACCGTTTATGAACTCTCGGGTGCACTGATCACGCATGAAGATCTCGCTGCGGTTCTGTCCAAGGTCCTTAATCGTGAAGTTCCGATTCAGCATGTAGATGATGAGACTTACGGTAAAATCATGGCAAGTGCAGGGGTTCCTGAGCCAGTCGTTCCCATTCTTGTTGCCATCCAGAGTGCGATTAGAGACGGCGTACTAGAATTGGAGAGCAACGATCTTCAGACACTTCTTGGTCGTCCGGTTACACCGCTGAGTGAGGCGATTGAAGAGATTGTGAACGGATTGAAATCATAATACGTAGAAACACGATTAGAAGACAATTTTAAGTCAAAAAGAGCTCGTTTGCTTTCCGATGGAAAGGCTGATGGGCTCTTTTTGTCATTCACAGATATTCGGTCACGCTCTCGAGAACATAGATCAACTGTTCAATGTCTGCATTGTCTTATCAGAAAGAACCGAGAAATCAGGCTTATTTATATCGGGAATTTTTTATTTAGGGAATTCGTTTTTAAATAGTATATGAATACCAGCATTTTTGAACTAGATTAGAAATTGGATGGTATAAATAGCACGAAAGTGGTTGATGAATTTCAGATCAAATTCCGCTATAATTTTCACCGAAGGACCCATTTACAAAGAAAAGGTGGTTATTTTATGAATATGTATATCTATTTTGGGATATTTTCAATTATACTAATATTTGGTTTAGTCGTTACTTTTATGATTGGTTTTTCTCGTAAGAATCGGGAAGGTGATCAAACCTACTTCCAAAAAACAGAAGTGAAATGGGTTCGTCTTACATCGTTTTATGTGATTTCAATTGCTGCAGGATTGCTAGCTTTGATAGCTTATATTCGTTATTCGATCGGATAAAAATGACCACGCCTTCGTTATTCAACGCGAAGCGTGGTCATTTTAAAAAAGGGGAATTTAGAAAAATGGAAAAGCTAAACAACAAGAAAATCGTCATTGCCGGCTCTAGAAAAACAGAGGAAATGAGCCTATTAATTGAGAAGCAGGGGGTATACCTGTCATTCGTCCATTACAAGGCTTTTTATATTTGGATGAGTCGACAATAGAGCGAGAGTTATTATTTTGCGTGAATAATACGATGGATTGGTTTGTTTTTACAACAGGCACTGGAACTGATACGCTGCTGGGTGCTGCAGAAAGGTTAGGCATTCATTCAACTTTGATTCAAAAAATGAAAGAAACCAAAGTAGCGGCACGCGGCTATAAGACGTATGCTTTGCTTAAGAAATTAGGTATAAAGCCTGAGATTGTCGATGAAGATGGCACGACGAAAGGATTAATTCGCAGCATGAATCTTTGCGATTTCGCGGGCAAAACGGTCGTTGTCCAGTTACATGGTGAACCTCAGCCCGATTTGATCCAATTCTTAGAGAATCGGGGGGCGAATGTGATTCAACTGCTGCCTTATCGCCATGTTGAGCCGGAATCATCTACGTTGGAGACGCTGTGTCATGAACTTTCAACGAAAACGATTGATGCTGTTTGTTTCACAACCGCGGTGCAGGTACGTTATCTGTTTGAATATGCGAAACGTCAGGGGATTACGGATCTAATTCGAGAATCGTTCAACACACAAGTGTATGCAGTCGCGGTCGGCAAAGTAACGGAAGAAGCGTTGAGAGAAGAAGGGTTGGCCCATGTCATCGTACCTCAAATTGAACGGATGGGTGCAATGGTCATTGAATTAGTTAAGTTTTATGAAAATCAAAAGGTTCCAAAGAGTTCTGCAAATTATGGTTCAGATTGATGCTATGGCAGTGATCGACTAATAAAAGATTTTGATACGGGTACCGCTTAATTCCTTTAACGGGAAATGAGCGGTTTTTTTATTTATCAGTAAAGGTACTTCATATTTCAGTATGCATTTCGGTGCGTATGTGAATCATAAGGAAAAGCTTTGTTGTCAAGTTTTTGGATGTTTATTTCTATATGTTGTCCTTGGAATTAACTTTAGGGGGCTATTTCATGGGGTTTATTGGACTTTACGTTTTGAATACAATATTTATGTTAATCATAGCGATCCGTGATGTGCGTCGTCCGGAAAAAGCTTTGAATTGGCTAGCAATAGGTCTAATATTTCCTGTTATTGGATTCGTTGTATATCGAATCATTGCAAACCCGTTGCATTTTCGTAAAGAGAGGCTCACTTCACCAAACAATGTGTCAGATCCATTACCTAATTCGTTTAGTCCTGCATCCTCCATCATCGCGCAATCTTTAAGTCAGTTGACGGTGCATGGAATTAGGAGGGGCCGAGTTCAGCTGCTTACGAACGGTATAGAAACTTATGAGCAACTAAATACATCACTACAGAATGCGCAAAGCACCGTTGAAGTGGAATATTACACATATCGGGATGACCGGATAGGCAAACGAATGACAGATATTCTGATTGAACGGGCGGAAGCTGGCGTAAAGATCCGTTTCATTAAAGACGGATGGGGGAGCAAGCAATTTCCAAAACATGAGATCAATCGGATGATGAACGCCGGAATTGAATGTAGAACGATATTTCCATTGCGTTATCCTTGGATACCCACATTAACTTATCGGGATCATTGTAAGATAGTCGTCATTGATGGAATCGAAGCTTTCACAGGTGGAATCAATGTTGGATATGAATATACGGGATTAAAGCCGGAAGTAGGTTTTTGGCGTGATACTCATATACGATTAGTCGGAGAAGTAGCAACCGATTTGCGGACTATATTCGACTCCCATTGGCATATTGCTTCGCCGGAAAAGTTGAAAAATAAGTCGGCGCAGAAGACTAAACAAGGTATAAGAAACAGTTCAAAGCCAATCATTCCAACTGCTAAAGTTTCACTTTCCGGGTGGTCAGAAGAATGGGGCGCGGAATTTGATGCGGGTGTTGATCCCGTTTCTGCCACAGAGTCGCATCACCATGCGTACATGCAAACGTTAGAAAGTAATCCTAGTATTCCTACTGAAGTTATGCGGCAGGCTTACTTCATTTGTCTGACACAAGCGACTAAGACCATAGATATAACTACGCCTTACTTTGTGCCTGAATCTGATATCATTATGGCGTTGAAGACAGCAGTGGCACGCGGTGTACGAGTAAGATTGTTAGTACCTCGGCACGTTATTCCTAAAATCGTGGGGCCTGCAAGCCGTACATATTATGGAGAATTGATTGAAGCTGGAGTTCAAATTTATATGTATGAAAAGGGCATGTTACACGCAAAGGTGATGATCATTGACGAAGAAATGGCTGGCGTAGGTTCGGCGAATTACGATATGCGAAGTTTTCGACTAAATTTCGAGGTCATTGAACTTTTATACAGTGTCGATGTGGGACGCGAACTCACGAAGCAATTCGATCGAGATCTGCTTGATTCCGTACCTTTGCAAATGGAAGAATTGATACAGCGCACCTATCCACAGCGCATAATTGAGCAAACAGCGCGGCTATTTTCCCCTTTGTTATAAACCTATATGAGCAGGACGCCATGGCGACCTGCTTTTACTACTTTCGCGCAAGCCCGTTCGATAAGTGCGGAAAGGCGCTTACAGCCAGAAAAAAATTCCAACTTGGTAGTTGACATTACTACGAATACGTAGTAATTTAAAAACAGGAATTAATTACGATATCGTAGTTTATGAAAGAAGAAAGGAATCTTCATGCAGCAGCTGTTCGAACTTATTTTCAAGAATGGACTTCGTCCACTTAGTATGTTTCCTGATACGACCTATTTGGAATTGCAGCTCACAAGTTCAGATTTTTCTACATTGCTGTTGCTGAAATTTCATGGGCAGTTGACCATGTCTCAAATGGCAGAGCACTTGGGTGCGCCTCTTAGTACGGCGACCAGTATTGCCAAGCGGCTAGTTCGAAAAGGCTACATCTATAGAGAGAAATCGCAGCAAGATCAGCGAATTATTGTTAATCGATTGACGGAAGACGGAGAACTGATAGCCGAAGAGGCGCTTGGTACGATGAATATCATGTTTGGACGTATTGAACGTGCCTTGACAGCTGAAGAGCTTCAGCAATTTATTCATCTCTCGTTGAAAGTGGCTAAAGCGTTGCAGCAAAACGCAGATCCTGCCGGACCTTCGAAATTGACACAGACGAGAACGATTGAAATCGATTAATTTTTTTGTGCAATTACTACGAAATCGTACTAACGGAGGTGCAAAGCATGCGCATTATTATTTATACAGGTAAAGGCGGAGTAGGTAAAACCAGTATCGCCGCAGCAACGGCTTACCAAATGGCAGCTGAAGGAAAGCGAACGATCGTGATAAGTACGGATGCTGCCCACAGCTTATCGGATTCGCTCGGTATTCCGTTGCAGCATGAACCCATCTTAATTCATGAGAGATTGTGGGCGCAAGAAATCGATAGCTTAAAGGAAACACAGCGGTATTGGGGGAGTGTTCGCAGTTGGTTCTCGAACTTTATGCAGTGGGCTAACCTGGATGATATCGGATCTGAAGAGCTTATGGTATTTCCAGGGTTTGAAGAATTGTTCAGTCTCCTGAGAATTAAAGAGCATGCTGAAAGCGGACTGTATGATGCCATCATTGTGGATTGCGCACCGACTGGAGAAACACTTCGCTTGCTTAGCTATCCTCAGCTCCTACGATGGTGGGTGCGAAATATATTTCCTTACGAGCGTAAAATTCTCAAGATAGCCCGCCCAATTATGAAAGTATCCAAGGGCTTGGAACTGCCCAGCGACGATGTTATGGACAGCTTTACGCAAGTTGTCGATCAATTGGAAAAGCTGCAGCAAGTCATCGCTGATCCCGAAATCACGAGTATTCGCCTTGTTGTTAATCCAGAAAAAATGGTTATTTCCGAAGCGCGGAGAGCCTTTACTAACCTTAACTTATATGGATTTCACACCGATGCGGTCATTGTGAATAAAGTGCTTTCTGAGGAAGCATCCGAAGGGTATTTCGCACAGTGGAAACAAATTCAGAACAAGTACGAAGAAGAAATCATCCAGTGCTTTAGTCCTCTCCCGATCCTGAAAGTGCCTCTGATGCCTATAGAGGTTGTTGGTAAGGAGATGCTTGAGCGCGTTGCAGCGGCGGCGTTCCACGAGCGGGAATGCGGTGCGATTTTACACAAAGGTATCATAGAGGAAGTTAGAAAAATAGAAGCAGGATACGAGCTCCGCATCTCGCTGCCTTTTACCGAAAAGAAGCAGCTCCAATTAAATCAAAAAGGCGATGAATTGACCCTGCAGGTCGGCAGCTATAGACGGATCGTTGCACTGCCGAGAGTCTTGCTAGGGCGTCAGGTGGAAGCGGCACGGCTTGCAGACGGCATACTGACCATTCATTTCGGTCCTAACGAAGAATTGTAAACAGGAAGGAGGAGATGGTTTCATGAGCATTCGTACAAACATGCAGGATTTAGAAAGTATTGCTAGCCTCTTCGAGGAAATTAAGAACATCGCTGTGGCAAGACTCGTTCCAGAGGCTGCAAGAGTTCATTTTCGACAAGCGGAAAAAGAAGCCTTATTAGGAGTCAAATCTCTAATTGATGCGGCTATTGTCAGATTAGAAGAAGATGATTTCACGAAACGAGCGAACGAAAGCAATCATTTGAAACAGATTCCTGTTGAAGATTAAAGCTCTGATTACGTTAGCTAGTTTTAGTAGAACGAAACTTTAAGGAGGTGCAGCATGACCATTCAGAAGCACAGTGGATGGATGATGGAGTGGACTTCTTATCTTCATACGGCAGTCGGTTTGATATTGTTTTGGAAACCGCTCAGCGATATGGTGAAAGCAGGTGTGTGGAATTCCGTTGATCAGTCCTTCGAAAAGATGGCAGCAATCTGGTTTTTATTTTTTGGTGTATTGATGTGGATGATTGGACGAATGATGCGTTGGATGACCAAAGAGAAAAGCCTTGTGATTCCTCGCTTTGTAGGCTGGCAAATGCTCATTTTATCTGTTGTAGGAGCAATAATAATGCCTATATCGGGTTTTTGGCTTGCCATTCCGCAAGGACTTTATATCATACGAAAGTTTTAAATCGCATAAACACTACTGACATACAGCTGTCAGTAGTGTTTGGTATACTTATGTTACAAGATTCGAGAGGAGCTAATCAAATGATCAAAACAGCCGAAACATTGGAACGAATTGAGAAACTTACGCACCATTACCTAGATGAATTGCATCCACTGAGCATGGAACAACTGAAGCTTCAGTCCAATGAGGATGAATGGTCACTAGGACAGTTGTACCTCCATCTCATCAAAACAGCTCTCTTCATGCAGATTGGCAATATTGAGAAATGCCAAAGTCAAAGTGCAGATGCAGTCGATACAGTTGGGGAAAAAACAGAAGCGGGAGCAGCCATCTTTTCTCTAGGTGGTTTTCCACCTGTACGCATTAAAGTTCCAGCTTCACCACAATATACGCCCGAGCAGCCAGCTAGTAAACAGCAGATCATCGATGGCATGCAAACAGTATTGCAAAGAATGAAAGAAATCGAACCTTTGCTTGCGGACATATCTCCGAAATGTACCGCGCTGCATCCAAGATTAGGCGAGCTTAACGCGAAAGAATGGTTTGCTCTCATTGAGATGCATTATCGTCATCATCTGCAACAATTAGAGCGTTTGAAAGCAGATTTAAACAGCACGGAAACCGCTTAATATCAACAAAACGAGGGAGCTCATATAGAGCTCTCTCGTTTATTTTATTGCAAAAAAGTTTAATTTCAGTAAAAGTTCCATTTATCGCAGCCTAACACTTACTAAACATATTCATGTTTGAATAGGTACAAGAGACCCTTTGACAAAGGTTGTTGAATGAATCATAGAGTCGATAGTTAAGTGAAATAAATGCCGGCATAGAGGGGTCTGAACAAGTATGGGATTAGTTAATGCAGTAGAAGCAATCGTTAGTAATTTGTTTGAAGAGTTTCAGAAAAGCTATGAAATCAAATGCGGTTGTCAGCATTGCAAAGAGGATATTCTTGCTCTAGTTTTAAATCGCATACCTCCCAAATACACATCGAGTGAAAAAGGCCAGCTGTATATCAAAACCCTCTATTTAAATCCACAACTGCAATCCGATGTTATGAGAGAGCTCATGCGAGCTGCTCTGGTCGTAGAGCATAAACAAAACCATCTAGTTCATGAATGGGTATAAGTAAAAGGAACATAAGACGCTGATGACATTTGAATGTCATTAGCGTTTTTTTGTTTTATTAAACAAAGAGGCGGCATTAAGACATATCTATTTAATTAAGACAATATAGTTGAATATGACTAAATTGAGGGGGCGTAAGATATGGGGGCAGCTGTGGTCAAAGGATGGACAACTTTGTTTGCCGGCGTTATGTTGTTAAGTACCTTAGCAGGGTGTAGCGGGAGTGGAAGCAATGAGAACACGGCAGCGCCAAGCGGAAATACGGCCGCGCCCAGTGAGAGCGCGAAGAGCACGGAGGCACCAGCCAAACAAGTAACGCTTCATATGATTGAAAGTTTAACGAGTCCGGAACGCACCAAACTGCTTCAAGATGCCATTGCTCGGTTTCAAAAGGACAATCCAACCATCAAAGTAGAACTCATCTCCCCGCCATTCGATCAAGCGGACAACAAAATCAGAACGATGCTTGCTGCCAAGCAAGAACTCGACATCCTCGAGGTAAGGGATCTGAATATTGCCGAGTATGTGAATAATGGATATTTGGAACCATTGGATACCTACGCATCAAGTTGGGCGGATAGTAAAACGCTCTCTGGTACGTCCAAAGTTGTAGGCTCGAATAATGGCAAACTCTACTTTATCGCGAACGCTCTTTATCAAAGACAAATGTTTTATCGAAAAGATTGGTTCGACGCTAAGGGGCTTACTGCACCGAAGACGTGGGAAGAACTGGTCGATTCTGCCAAGAAGCTGACTGATCCGAAGCAAAACCGGTACGGTTTCTCATTCCGCGGAGGTCCGGGAGCTAACGGCAACTTCGATCATATGATTTATGATTATAACGATAAAGTGATGAATCTCGACGATGCGCCGTTTACGAAGGACGGCAAGTCGGTGTACAGCACACCTGAAGCTAAGCAGGCATTAGAGCTATACAAGAAGCTTTATAAAGAGGCGTCACCACCGGACTCGATCAACTGGGGATTCCAGGATCAGGTTCAAGCCTTTACATCTGGGGTAACCGGTATTTTGCTCCAGGACCCGGACGTTATCAAGGTGCTTCAGGATAAAATGGACCCCAAAACATTAGAAACAGCAGCGATGCCACTCGGTCCTAACGGCAAATCTCTGGTCAGTACCGGGGCTGCTGGATGGGGCGTAACAGCAAATTCCAAAAGTAAGAATGAAGCTTGGAAATTGATATCATATCTCTCGAGCCCGAAAGAAAATACGGAATTTTCTAAGCAAATTGGCACAATTCCGATTCATACATCGGCGACAGCCGATACGTTTTTCCAAACAGGCCCTTACAAGACGCTGCTCGACATGACGGCAAAAGCAGATGTTTTTGTCAACTTTACTCCGCCATTCAAATATCCAGGCAACGGGAGCTGGGGTGAACTCAGCATGAAAGGGCAGCAATCGTATTTGCTCGACAAGAAATCGACGGACGATACGCTGAAGGAATGGGATAAGTTTTGGTTAGATCAGAAAGCGGGAATGAAAAAATAACGAAAGTAGTTGGAAGCGGCGGGCGGTCATCGCTTGCCGCTTTTTCTTACCGGGGGGGTGAACACGTGAGTTCTCGGCAAAAATTTATTCTCTCCAGCTTGCTGCCAGCACTGCTGCTTGTACTGATCTTTACTTACTATCCGTTCTTTAAGGGCGTGGTAATGGCGTTTCAAAGTTACAAGCTGTTCAATCTTAAGCAAGTACATTTTGTCGGCATGCAAAACTTTGTTGATGCGTTTCGAGACCATCAATTTCTTGCAGCACTGAAAAACAGTGCCTACTGGGTGTTTTTCTCCTTAATTTTGCAATTTCTATTAGGGTTTATCTTGGCGCTGTTTCTGAACAAGAAATTCTGGGGACGAGGCGTGTACCAAGCCTTTATTTTTTATCCATGGGCATTATCGGGATTTCTGATCGGCCTTATTTGGAAGTGGCTGTTTAACTCACAAATCGGCGTCATCAACGATCTCTTATTGCGTCTTGGTATTATTGAAGATCGGATCGGGTTCTTGTCGGATCCCAAATGGGCGATGTCCTCCGTTATCGTCGCCAACGTATGGTACGGTATAGCCTTTTTTACCATCATGCTGTTGGCTGCTTTGCAATCTATACCTTCGGAGCTGTATGAAGCAGCGAGTATCGACGGAGCGAACGGTTATCGAAAGCTGCTTTATGTGACGATTCCGTACATTATGCCGACCATCATCGCGACAACGCTGCTGCGGGTCATTTGGATCTTCAACGATCCTACACTCATTTACGGTATGACGAATGGCGGACCGGGAGGGGCGACCCACATTTTATCCTCTTTGATGCTCAATAAAATTATTTATGACGGCGATTATGGGGCTGCCTCAGCAGTCGGGGTCATTATGATCGTCATGTTGTTTTTGTACACATTGTTTTATTTGATGGTAACGAAGTCGGAGAAGGTAGGTGACTTCTAAATGAAACGAAATTATGGGTATCGGCTCATCAAAGTTGGCTTTCTTTCCGTGTACTTCGTCGTGATGGTGTTTCCGTTATACTGGATCGTCATCACCTCGTTAAAGCCGCAAAAGGAAATATTCAGTTATCCCGTCCATTACTGGCCCGAACAGTTCACACTTCAAAATTACGTCAACATTTTCAAAGTATCTAAGTTTAACGTGTATATTGCCAACAGTCTTCTCGTCTCGATTTCTTCTGCTCTGATCGTAATCGTGATCGCCATATGCAGCGCTTACGTACTCGCACGATTTCGGTTTCGCGGCCACAAGCAAATTATGCTCGCATTCTTCGTCACCCAGATGCTTCCTGGATTCATTGCGCTGGCTCCGCTTTACATGATGATGTCAAACTTGCATCTGCTTAATCAGCGAATCTCATTGATCCTCATGTATACGGTCATTTTGATTCCGTTCTCCACGATTATGCTGCGAGGCTTCTTTCAGCGAATCCCTTCCAATCTGGAGGAAGCGGCGATGATCGACGGCTGTTCCCAGCTGTCTGCCCTCATGCGAGTCATTATCCCAATTATGATGCCGGGCATTTCCTCCATGTTCATTTTTGCTTTCGTCCAGAACTGGAACGAGCTTTTCTTGGCCGTCATGTTTATCGATAACGAATCGTTAAAGACACTGCCGGTAGCAATGAATTCTTTTATCCTCAAATTTAATGTCGATTGGGGCTCCATGTCTGCAGGAACTGTTCTGTCTGTACTCCCGACAATACTGTTGTTTGCCCTAGCACAGCGATTTATTGTAGAAGGATTGACTCAAGGGGCGGTGAAAGGGTAGTGAGCGCAAAGGAGAAGATGTACTCCATAGTGGCGCATGACGCGCACGATGATCGTCATCACGGAGCGATAAGTGTACCCATTTATCAGACGAGTTTATTTTCGTTCGATACGTACGAGCAATTCAACTTGGCAAGACTCGATGAACAAGAAAACTTCGTGTATTCCAGAGGCAATAATCCTACGGTGAGGTACCTGGAGGACAAGCTCGCCCAGCTAGAGCAAGGGGAAAGGGCCAAGTGCTTTGCGTCCGGAATGGCGGCGATTTCGGCAGCGATTATGTCTATAGTCAAGCAAGGTGATCACGTCATTTGCACTCATCAGGCGTACGGACCGACACGAGAATTTCTAGGTGTCTATTTGCAAAAGTTTGGGGTCGAGACGACTTTTGTCGATGGCAGCTCATTGGCAAATTGGCAACGTGCCGTTCAGCCGAATACTAAACTGCTGTATTTGGAGAGCCCGACTAGCATGATGTTCCAGCTCCAAGATATCCGAAGTTGCGTGGCGCTGGCTCAACATATTGGAGCAGAGACGATTCTCGATAATTCGTGGGCAACACCTTGTCATCAAAATCCGCTCACGATGGGGGTCAGCCTCGTCGTCCATTCAATCACGAAGTACATCTCTGGTCATAGCGATTGCGTAGGGGGAGTTGTGGTCGGCTCTCACAGATTCATGGACCCACTCATGTCAACGGAATATATGTTGTTCGGCGGCATTATGACGCCACAGACAGCGGGCTTGGTTACGCGGGGGCTGCGTACACTGCCAATGCGGATGCAGCGGCATGAAACGAGCGGGCTGAAGGTCGCTGATTATTTAGGCAGGCAGCATTATGTCCGGAAGGTTAATCATCCGGGGTTAACCAACCACCCTCAGCATGAGCTGGCTCGTACGCAGATGTCGGGATACAGCAGTTTATTTTCCTTCGAATCCGATGAGTCGGTTGTCAAATTAAGGGCTTGGGCGGATCATCTGCACTATTTCCGGATTGGAGCCAGTTGGGGCGGTTTCGAAAGCTTAGTCAATGTAAATGCCTTAAATAACGATGATCAGCAAGCTGGCTCGCTTGTTCGACTCTATATAGGTTCCGAGGATCCGGATGATTTAATTCGGGATATGGAAGAAGCATGGCGATCTGTCACACAGAGCCCTTCAGAGGGGGAGATATATGAGCAGAATGCGGGTATCAGCCAGGACGGATGAACGACAACCGCTATACTTGCAGATCCAAGAGCATTTTAAACAATTGATCCAATTAGGCGCTATGGAGGAGAACGACAAATTTCCGACAGAAAAGCAGCTGATGGAGCAATTCGGAGTCAGTCGAATGACGGTTTCCAATGCGCTTACGCAGCTGGCGAAAGACGGTTGGATTTACCGAATTCCAGGGAGAGGAAGCTTCGTTAGTCCAGAAGCCCGCTCGGAAGCAATTGAGAGCCTGGAGAACAAGCAGCTTGACTCTTTAGATGTGATAGAGCCTGATGAGCGTGCGTCCTCCCGTAAAATGATCGGCTTCGTTCTACCCTTACTTGAGGATTTCTTTGCTATCCGATTATTAAAAGGAATCCATTCCGTGCTCGCGAACACCGATTATTATGTGTCGATAGTGCTAACTCATAATAACAAGGAGCGGGAAAAGGAGGCGATTCAGGAACTGATTAAGAATGGGGCCGCTGGACTTATTATTTTTCCGAATGACGCTGAAACGTACAATGAAGAAATCTTGGTACTGAAACTGCGGAAATTCCCGTTCGTGCTCATTGACCGCTACTTGCCAGGCTTTGATACCCATTGTGTCTGTTCGGATAATTGGATGAGCGCTCAATTAGCGGTCAACCATCTGTGGGAGCTAGGCCATAGGGACATTGCTATTTGCTCCGATATTTCGATCCATACAATGACTGTCGATGAGCGGATTCGCGGCTATATGGAAGCACTGAAACAAAAAGGTTCGATGATTAACCCAGCTTTAATCGTGACAGATTTTCAATTAACGGATACGATCCCAATCGAAAAGCACCCGTTATATCATTATCTCAAATATCGCACAGCAACCGCGTTCATTACATTGAATTTGAAGTTGGGCATGAATATAGCCGATATGGTTGAAAAACTGGGAATGAAAGTACCGCGCGATCTTTCTATTTTAACGTACGATAATCCCTCATCAGCGATTGACGAAAAACCTACATTCACGCATATAGACCAACATGAGCTGGAAATTGGTGCTAAATCGGCTGAACTTCTGCTTAGATTGCTGAATAACCAGGAGAGTGTGACTGAGCCCAATAAAGTTATTGTAAAATCGGCCTTAGTGTGTGGTGAATCTACGGAAGAACTATCAGTTAAGAAATAATCATTTGTTTAAAAAAAGGAGGATTTATACGATGAATCCTATATCCAGCCCAGGAGAATTTACGGAGCTTGATCGGTTTATGTTCGAATCATGGGGCTATCTGGTTATTCCTAACGTACTCTCCGCAGAGGAGGTGAAGGAATGCCTGGAAGCATCCATCCGCTTGCACGAGTCAGAGGGTACTAAAGGTTGGGCACAGGTGGGGAAAGGTTTTGAAACGGAGTCCGCTTTGGAGCGATTGATGGATCATCCCGCTGTATTGCCTAAAGTTAGGGCGCTCTACGGAGATCGCTTCATTTTACAGTCTGCCTGGTGTACCAAACAGCCGGCATTCGGCGGGGTGGGCGGTTGGCATCAGGATGGGTCAGGTGCCTATGAATTTAGCAAACTTGGCTATCCAATACCACTTATTCAACTTCGTGCTTCCTTCTTATTGACGGACCAAACCATACCAAGAACAGGGAATATGGAGATGATCCCAGGCAGCCATAGAAGCCAAGTGCAGCTGCCAGGTGTGATTAGAACAGCCAAGGATGATGTTCCAATCGGTCATGTCATCTGTGCACCGGCGGGATCGGTCTTATTTTTTCATAATGCCGTCTGGCACCGGACTTTTGCTCATGATGGTGATTACGACCGGTATACGATGCACTATATTTATAGTCCGCCGTGGGTTCGTTGCTCAGATCGTTTCGAGAATAATCAAGAATTTTTAGATCGCACAACACCAACACGCCGTTATTTAATGGGACAATTTACAAGACCGGATGCGCCCTTCGGAGCTAGTTATCCTACTGAATTCGAGAATAGCTGAAGTTGAATAAAAGCTGGAATGGCCGCGAGTTTAGCGGTCGTTTTTTGTGTTGTAAAGCGATGTATTTGTAATGGACTTTTGCTAAATAATTGAATATGATAGTGATGTATATTATGAAACATCGTTTCACCAAATGAAACAATTGAAATCATTATTTGACTCAACAACAGATGGCCACTTTGTTTGCAGAAGGATATATAATCAGATGGGAGAGGTATGAGATGAATAATCCTAAAGACCGTTTTTCGAATCGTGTTGATACCTATGTGAAATTCCGCCCTAGTTATCCGAAAGAGGCTATTGATTATTTGTACGACGTCGTTGGTCTGCGCGCAAATGCAGTAGTTGCGGACATTGGCGCAGGGACAGGTATTTTTTCAAAGCTGCTCTTACAAAGAGGAAGCCAAGTCATCGCTGTTGAACCGAACCAAGCGATGCGGGAAGCCGCTGAGCAAATGCTAAGCGGAGATGCAAACTTCCGTACCGTGCCTGGGTCTGCTGAAGTGACTGGTCTACCGAATGAGTCCGTCGACTTTATCGTCTGTGCCCAAGCGTTTCATTGGTTTGATCGTACGGCCGCGCAAACCGAATTCCATCGGATCCTGAAGCCTGGCGGGAAGGGGCTGCTAATCTGGAACTCGCGTCTGGAACATGGCAATGCCTTCAGAGAAGAGTACGATTTACTGCTTCGTACATTCGGAAGCGATTATGAAAAAGTTACTCATAAAAATATTTCGCAGGAAACGCTGGCGTCTTTCTTTAAGAACGAGAGTATGCAGGTAGAACGATTCTCGATAACACAGGTTTTTGATTTTGAAGGTTTGAAGGGGAGGTTGATGTCATCTTCCTACATTCCCGTACCTGAGCACCCCAATTTTGCGCCGATGATGACGGAACTGCAGCAACTATTTGAACGGCATGAGCAAGGTGGAAATGTGTTTTTCGACTATGAAACTGAGGTATATTGGGGAGAGGTTTAGTAAAAGCGCGATCAATCTATTCGGAGGAGGACGTTCAATTGTCGAACAATAAAACGGCTTGTGTAACGGGAACGGATAGAGGGATTGGCCTAGCGCTTACGAGGTCATTATTGCGTGAAGGGTATACGGTTTATGCGGGGGGTATCATGGAATCCAACATAGATATAGACCAGTTGGCAGCTCAATTCCCAAATCAGCTGCACGCATTTGTGTTGGACGTAGGATCGGACGAAAGCGTAAAGAACGCCGCTAGCTTCATTCAAAGCAAAACATCTAAGCTGGAAATCTTAATCAACAATGCCGCTATCCTTGGCGATACGGAAAAAACAGTGAAAGACGAGCTCGATTTCGATGAAATTCAGCGTGTTTACAACGTGACAGCCCTCGGTGCTATCCGAATGTCGAACGCCTTAATTGAGCCTATTATGGATGGCGGCAAGCTAATTGTCAATATTTCTTCGGAAGCTGGCAGCATTGGCATTAGCGGGCGTGAAGCGTGGTTCGGTTACTGTATGGCCAAAGCCGCGCTCAATATGGGTTCCACGATCATCCACAACCAGATTCGTAAAGAAGGCGGACGTGTCCTCATTCTCCATCCTGGTTGGGTCAAAACGTATATGAGCGGCACATGGAACGAGGCGGGTACGTATACAGCGGAACAAGCGGCTGCTAATATTTTGAAACGAATAGAGGAATATAAAGAAACTAAAGAAACGCTGCGCGAAAAGCCGGTTTATCTTGAAGCAGACACCGGAAAGGAATTGCCTTGGTAAATCAAAAGGTGAGGGAGTAGAGCCGTGAGTGATATTACGAATGTACTTTTGGTCGGTGACATGACAGATGCTCCATGGCATCCATTGGAGCCTGCCAAGCAGGAGCTTAGTGGAATTCTTGGCGAAGATTTTCTGATTACGAGTACGGAGGACTACAACCATTTCACGGCATTGGATCGGAAACAATTTCCACTTTGCATTTCCTATACGGATTGCTGGAACCGTGATCTTACTCTGCAACAAACAGCCGGTTTGATTCAATATGTGGCGGGTGGAGGCGGCCTGCTTGTGATCCATAATGGGATTTCAGTTCAACGCAGTTACGAGCTGATTCATATGATCGGAGCTAAGTTTACAGGCCACCCCCCTTACCAATCTCTGGACTATTATCGATCTGCGGACAATCATCCATTACTCGAGGGTGTCGAGGACTTCAGCATGGAGGAAGAGCCCTATATGTTCGATTTTGACCCTTTTACCAAGAAAACCGCATTTCTAGAGTACGAATTTGAAGGAAATAGGTATCCAGCTGCCTGGGAGCAAGCTTACGGTCTTGGGAAAGTTATCTATTTACAACCCGGGCATCATGCTCCATCATTTAAAGCGGATGCTTATAGGCGACTTGTGCTCAACAGCGCACGTTGGTTAAGCGCTAGCAGTTAATGATTTTGTAATGTCTAGCAAGAGAAAGGAAATCATCATGTCCATAAAACTATATTACAATTCCGCTTATGTAACCGAATGGCAAACAGACATTCTCCAAACGCTTGAAAGAGAAGATGGGTATTATGTCATCCTGAAGGAGACAGCTTTCTATCCACATGGGGGCGGACAGCCTTGCGATGTTGGCTATATGAACGGGATTCCTGTGCTCGATGTGATCAATGAAGAGGATGAAGTGCTGCACAAGCTGGCACGACTTCCCGATGAGAGCAAGGTAACTTGCCAAATCGATTGGAATCGAAGATTCGACCATATGCAGCAGCATAGCGGCCAGCATCTGCTCTCTGCAGTGTGCCGTGATCTCTATCAGGCCATGACAGTTAGCTTTCATTTAGGTAACGATTATGCCACCATCGATGTGGAACAGCCAGAACTGACGCTGAACCAGCTTGCTTCCATTGAGAATGAAGTGAACCGTCAAATTTACCTGAACAACAGCATTGTTAGTTATTTTGTAACCCAAGAAGAAGCTGCTCAACTGCAGCTAGTGAAACAGCCCAAAGTGACGGATCATATTCGAATTGTCGAGATAAAAGGTGTGGAACACAACGCTTGCGGTGGGACACATGTCTCATCAACGGGCGAAATTGGTATGATAAAGCTGCTGAAAGCCGAAAAACAAAAGGGAAACACTCGGATTTACTTCTTATGCGGTTATCGCGCCTTGAAGGAGTTTAATGAAAACCAGCGGATTTTGGGTGCCTTGTCATCCAAATTCAAAACGGGTAAAGACGAGATTATCGATCGAATTGAAAAGTGGGAAAATGAACAAAAGCAGCTTCAGTCTGAAATTGTTGCTCTCAAAGAAAGAAACAACGCTTATGTGGCTCAGGAGCTGTTATCAAGCAGTGATGGCAAATTGATAGCAAGTGTGTTTGAGGATAAGACGTTTAAAGATTTACAAAGTCTGGCGGTTAAGCTAGCTTCGGAAAGTGATACACCAGTACTGCTCGCTACTGTTGCTGAGAACAAAGTTATTCTTGCTAACAACAGTAATTGTCCCCTTTCTTGCGGTGCCTTCTTCAAAGAATATGTAGGAACTTACAATGGAAAAGGCGGAGGCAGCGATATCATCGCGCAGGCGGGATTCCAGACCTGGGAGGAAGCCTTTGCTTTCTATGAGTTCACAATCCGGCAGTTTAATGAGAAATTAGGGGCGAAGATTTAGCATACATTGCTTTTGAACTAGTCGAAAGACGATTTTCAATGATTCGGTGTATTTCTTGATTCAGTTCGACAAATTTGTTGTATGCACTTACAATCTATAATGTGACTTACTCCCTATATTCTTATATAATAAATAGGCATATAATAGATTTACAGTATATAGAAGTCTACCCACGTTATTGGCAAAACCGTTTAAAGGCGGTGACGCAAAGCTAGAGGGGCTAAGGGAAACTATGCCAGCCAGCTATCACATGAGGGTAGGCTTTTTCTGTCCAAAATGACTTCTTGCAGACACTTTAGTTAGATACTAGGCCACCCGGATCTCCCTTTCGTCAGGAAGGAGGAGGGTAAAGGTGAAACCAGATGAAATGATAAAGTTGATTCTTCAATTTGGGAGTTTCCTCTTGGCATTGTTAACTTTTATAGCGTTAATTATTGTTAGAATACACTAAAAAACCTACCCCTTCGCCGCTAAACGATCAGGTAGGTGTGTATGAACCATTAGCCCCAGGAGGTCCCAAAAGCCAATGTATCTAAAAAACAGGAGTGTTGGTAGCACTCTTGTTTTTTTTAGCAAAAACCAACGATAAGGTAAAAATGTTCTCCCAAATAATAGCATAGAGATAACCCGTCGATCAACATCAAATTTGAATGAATCAAGCTTTTATTATTTTATCCTAATTAGGAGGGAATAAAAATGGAGCGACAAGTGCATGTGATTCCGTTTCAAGTTCTTGAGAAGATTGAACAGGTCAATGAA
Organism: Paenibacillus andongensis; assembly: GCF_025369935.1. NCBI lineage: Bacteria > Bacillati > Bacillota > Bacilli > Caryophanales > Paenibacillaceae > Paenibacillus > Paenibacillus andongensis. The sequence goes on from NZ_CP104467.1 coordinate 3,780,828, forward strand.
ATTCCAACAGGGGTGGAAATGATTCAAGCCCCAAAAATCTGGGAACAAACCAAAGGGAAGGGGATAACGGTTGCCATATTGGATACTGGTTGCGATCTCACTCACCCTGACTTAAAAGAACGAATCATAGGCGGAATTAATTTTACGAATGATGATGGCGGCAAGACGGATGTATACATGGATTACAATGGTCATGGCACGCATGTTGCTGGTACAATCGCTGCGACCAAAAACAATAATGGTGTTGTCGGTGTAGCTCCTGAGGCTAATCTGCTTATTATTAAGGTCCTTGATAAACATGGGTCTGGTCAATACGAGTGGATCATTAATGGCATTAACTATGCGGTCGAACAAAAAGCGGATATTATCTCCATGTCCCTTGGCGGTCCAGAAAATCTTCCTGCGTTACACGAAGCTATTCAAAAAGCCGTTGCCGCTAACATTCTAGTGATTTGTGCGGCAGGTAATGAAGGCGATGGCGTTGATTCAACAGATGAGTTTGACTATCCAGGTTGTTATAACGAAGTCATTAGCGTAGGTGCGATTGACTTGGAGAGACACTCTTCCAATTTTTCGAATTCGAACAATGAAGTCGATTTAGTGGGCCCAGGAGAGAAAATTTTATCAACCTATTTAAACGGAACGTATGCGACATTAAGCGGAACTTCTATGGCAACTCCACATGTCGCCGGAGCAATGGCGCTAATAAAAGTACTTGTGAATGCAAGCTTCGAGCGAACACTCACAGAGCGTGAGCTGTATGCCCAATTAATTAAAAGAACTGTACCCTTAGGGAATTCTGCGAAACTTGAAGGCAATGGGCTTGTCTATTTAACTGTCATGGACGAGCTCTCCGAAGTATTTAATCCTAAATTCGTTGCTAAATTACTGAGCTTATGATGAATGGCAGAAAAGACATGGTTCATTGTATAGATTCAGGCAGAACGTACAAACTATATCGGATATAGAAGGAAAATGGAGGTGAATGCGGTGAAAAAGGATAAGGATTCCTATGACAAAAAATTAGAAGGCAGTTCACTTACGCATGAACAAATATCGGATGTGTATGCAGCGGGGACGAGCGACGGTATACACCAGCTTGCTGATGGTGAGGTCAAAATAACGGACGAACCTTTCGAATCCGGGCAAAAATAACTGGAAGCCTTGACCGTTAACCGGTTAAGGCTTCTATAACGTATAAGACATGGAGAACAACAGGATGGAGGTTAGAGGAGCAAAACGATGTGTGACGCTGTTGTAACTGCAATAACAAAAGCAAAGAGCAGAAAGCACTTATTCCATTTTACTAGAGTAAGGAATTTAGCGGTTATGGCACATTTCGACCAGCTATTGGCCAGTTATCAAATAAATCCCATTCCTACAGGTGAGCGCCGATTAAAGCCCGAGAAAGTGAACTATCATGAATATACGATCACACTAAATGCTCATCTGAGGATAGCTAACAGCATGATCGATGCGGCAATCACACAGGAACAATTTCGGGCGTGTTTGGACAAGCATGTATTTTTTTGGCCTACCTTAAGGGATTGTAAGAAAATGATGGACACCTATGCACGAAGAGAACCGGATGAAGGGTTTGCTGTTTTGGAATTTGATGCGTACGCATTGTTAACCGAGCATTATTCCGCAGTTAAGCTATCTAAATACGATTCAGGAAGCTCACCGCGATATCCAACTCGTTGTTCCTACAAGAAAAGCTTGGATATGTTTCTACCTATAGATGAATTCAAGCTTGTATGGAATAACTTAGTGCCAACAAAGGCATCCGAAATACGAGAGATTTTAATTGAAGGCGAAGTTACGAGAGTGTCAAAATATTTGCAAACCGTTTACGTCAATAAAAGGGAAGATGTACCCGAGAGCTGGAGAAGTTTGATGCAGCCTCTGTCTGATTTGAGTGCAAAATGATACTCGACATAAGCAGTTGTCGTTAGTGCTCATGCTTGGGCAAATCGGCAGCTGCTTTTTGTCGTGCGCGGAATCGACGTACTTTCATTAAATTACCGCACAGCTTGTCATCACAGTATCTTTTGGAGCGGTTGCGAGTATCATCATAATAAACCCATAAGCAGTTTGGATTATCGCAAATGCGTATCCTAGAGGGTTCTCCCTCAGCTATCATTTGTGCCATTGAGGATGCAATCTCAGCCTGAATATGAGACCATTGATGACCGATTGCATTCAAATTTAATTGATAACGTTCATTGGTTCTTGCAAGTTGACGAATAACAGCCCCTTCAGCCATGACTTTGTTGAGAGCTTCTATATCTTCCTCCTTAGGCGAGGAATTGGCTACGAAATCCGTCACTATCCGATGAAGGAGCGTTCTTAACTGCTTCAGCGCATTTAATTCTTTAGGAGTAGGGCGATGATCAACGGAAAGTTGGTGCTCCGCAACCCATTGATCCAACCATTCTGGTTGATCTAGGCGATCATCGACGGCTCCGTCACCTCGCCAATCATGATGTAAACTATTCAGGAAATCGTCCCACAGCATAGCTGGTAACCCCGTTCTTTTTTTAACATATTGTAACACCTTAAAATTAATTTTGCTAGTTACTTGACCTCCATAATATTCCATGTTAAATTACACTTATGTAACCAATAAATAATATTTAGGTGGTTACATAAGTGTTATCTAAGGAGGATATGTAATGAATAAAGTTGAGCTGCTGCTTCACGGATGGGATAGCTGTTATGAGAAGGAAGACTGGTATCCGCCACTTACGGATGCATTAAAAGAACTGTCCGCAGAGCAAGCCAATTGGCGGCCTGAGGGTGAAGCTGTCAACACGATCTGGGAAAATGTCCATCATCTGATTTTTTATAAAGAACGATTATTGAAAAGAATGACGGGTGAAGAATCCGATTATCCTGATGGACTGACCAATGACGATACTTTTGCCGTGCAGTCATCTTCGAATAAGGATTGGCAAGAAACCTTGGACCGTTTGCAATCCATTCATCAAGGAATTCGTGAACAGATCGCACGCTGGGATGAGGAAGATTTCGAGTACATATTCCCTAATCGGTCTCAATCTGTTGGCCGGTGGGTGAATAGCCTTATTATGCATGACGCTTATCACACGGGTCAGATCATGTTCATTCGAAAGCTGCAAGGGTCTTGGCCATCTCGTCGTTCTTTTGACTAATGGGGCTACGACTAAAGAGTATGCCATATGTTTGGCATGAAAAAAAGACACCTCGGGGTGTCTTTTTTCTCATTTATTATCCATCTTGCATTAAGCCTTAAAGTAAATTGTCAGTTGGTTAAAGGCAACGAGATAACGAATTCTGTTCCTTTTCCTAACGTACTCCGAACATTGACAGCACCGTTCATCGAACGGATTAATTGATAAGATGAGGTTAGTCCTAATCCTGTCCCTTGGCTTTTCGTTGAGAAGTAAATGGTGCCAAGCCGCTCCAACTGCTCGTTGCTCATGCCAACCCCATTATCATGGATCGTTATCTTGGCATAAATTTGGGATTCGGTAGCCATCTGAATGCTGACTTTTCCTCTTGAGATATAAGAGCATGCCTCAATGGCATTTTTGATAAAATTAATGAGTAGTTGTTTGATTTCATTTGGATTCGCAGATATATATAGTTCTTGCCCCTGATGGTGTACTTCTAATGCGACATTATTCATGTTAGCGTATGGTGTCATGATTTCTATAACGGAGTTTAACTGCGGCACAAGATCCACATGTTCATAAGTTGGACTGCTAGGTTTAGCTATGGATAGATATTCGGAAAGAATGACTTCGGTTCGCTTCATCTCTTCCACACAAATATCAATATAATAGTTGATCTTTTCTTTGGAGATCGAATCATTACGAATTAATTTCAAGAATCCCATTACGGCTGTAAGTGGGTTGCGTACTTCATGGGCAAGTGAGGCGGCAACGTGAGCGATGGTTTCAACTTTTTCGTTTTGAAGATATTTCTGGAATAGCTGCTTATCCGAAACAGCCTTATTGAAAAGGGAAATCAATAACCAAATACCCAAGGAATTTTGTACGGGCATGGCTAGGATATTAAACGTCAAGTGCTCGACTATATATTTACGTTCAGTTACAAACATTACACAAATAGGTATAGCGGAAAAGCTTAACCCAGCTAGGAAAGTTATTAGGTTTCGGTACTCGGAGCGTCGGCGATATAAGAATGATAATAGGGCAGATAAACTAAAAGTAATCACAAGAATAATCATCGCTGAAAATAGTCCTTGTCCGCCTATTAGGAGGCGGTACAAAACAAACTCAACAAGTAATATAAATCCAGTAGTCATACCGCCGTAAACCATTCCGAAAAACATGATCACGTAACGGATATCAAAAATGATTCCGTTCTGCACGCTAGAAGGAAAGGTCATGGACATAAACAGGCAAATCATACACGTAAAAGTGATAAATCGTTTGGAATAGTTTGCGGTTTTATCACGGTAGTAGATGTTATAAAGAACAAAGGGAGTTAAGGCGAACAGTAATTGCAGCAAAATATCTTTGATATAAAGCATAAAAGCCCCCTTGCTAGCTCGGAAATAATTTACCATACAAATATTCGATGTATCTGTGGAAACTTCCTCTTTGGAATTACGGAAGAGCAGCTACTTCAGGATAGATTACCTATTTCCATGTATATTATCGGGAAAATGGATAAAAATACGGGGAAGGAAATGAATGGGAAACAGGAAGAATACAACAACTGGGGACTGTTTTCAGGAGGTGGTGATAACGTGGCTATGTGGCAATGGTATAAACGAAGGTCTATAAAAGTATCTCAAAGCCAGCAACCTCGTATGATTCCGCCAAAGGAACCGCCTGCCCATCAGATTTTGGAAGAAAATGAAGAAGGGAAAATCACGCCACATCTTGAAGAGACGATTTCATTCATGGATAAGATACTTGGTGAAAATGACGATTTTGTCATGCACCGGTTTCGTATATTTGATCAGTACCCGGCAGTGCTATTGTATTTCTCCGACTTAATTGAGAAGCAGTATTTGAATGAGCACATTTTAAAACCGCTGATGCTATCGTCGACTAACAAGCAGGGGAGAGCAAAGAATAGCCGGCCCTTAAAGGATGTATTATTTCGAGATACATTGTATGCCTGTGAAGGGAGAACAGAAAAACAGTTATCTGAGGTTATCCAAGCCGTTGTACAAGGAGAAACGGTTCTTGTAGTGGACGGGATGGAGGATGCGCTGCTATTCAGTACACGAAATGTGGACAAACGCTCGATCACGCAACCTGAAACAGAGCAGGTTATCCGCGGAGCACGAGAAGGATTCATAGAAATGTTGGGTACGAACCTTTCCTTGCTTCGCTACCGGCTTCCGACACCGGATCTACGGGTAAAAACGATTCGAATAGGGCGTGTAACTAAATCTAAAGTAGCTATCTGTTACTTGGATGGGATTGTTAATCCCCAACTTGTTGAAGAGGTGTTCAGACGATTAGCGTTGATCGACATTGACGGCATTCTCGATGTTGGATACTTGGAACAGTTTATTGAAGATAACCATCTGTCCCCGTTCCCGCAGATTCAAAATACGGAACGCCCGGATAAGGCGGTTGCCAATCTACTGGAGGGCAGGGTAATCTTGCTGGTCGACGGTTCTCCCTTTGCCCTCATATTGCCGACTGTGTTCAGTCAGTTTTACCAGACGGTCGAAGATTACTCCGAACGATTTCTTTTGGTCAGCTTTATTCGGCTAGCACGACTGGTAGCTCTTATTTTCTCCTTGATTTTCCCCTCGTTATATGTGGCGCTGATTTCTTTTAACCCAGAGCTCATACCTACAGAGTTTGCCGTGGCCGTTGCGGGTGGGAGAGCAGGAGTGCCTTTTCCCTCTCTAATTGAAGTTCTGGTTATGGAGGTTTCCATGGAGGTTCTGAGGGAAGCGACTCTGCGTCTGCCACAGCAAGTAGGGGGAGCGCTATCGATTGTTGGTGTGCTAGTCGTCGGACAAGCCGCGGTTGCTGCTGGATTCATCAGTCCGATAACGGTAGTCATCATCGCCTTAACAACGATCGGTTCTTTTGCCACACCGGCGTACAACGCAGCGCTTGCATTAAGGATGCTGCGCTTTCCGCTTGTGATATTGGCTGGTATGTTTGGTTTGTACGGCGTGATGATCGGGCTTATCCTGATCGCCAACCATATGCTCTCACTAAAATCGTTCGGGGTGCCTTACTTGAGTCCGATTGTCCCTGGGAATTTCCAAGGGATGAAAGATACATTGGCGCGGCTGCCACTCTGGTCCATGCCAAAGAGACCGGCACTCTTGCATACGCCGAATGATACCCGTCTGGGAATGAAAACGAAGGAAATGAAGCATCCGCAAAGCAATACCTTAGATCCATTGAAAGTTGGGAATATAAGGAGGGATATAGAAGATGGAGTATCCTCGCCAAGTAACGATGATTCAAGCGGCGATCATTCTGATTAGTACGATTATCGGGGTAGGAGTTCTTGCACTTTCGCTTTTTGCTGTTAGAGCTTCCGATTCGGGGGCGCCGCTCGTAACCTTTATAGGGATCTTAATCGGCTCTCTGGGGCTTTGGCTTGTTACCGTACTCGGCATGCGCTTTCCAACTCAAACGATTATTGAATACAGTGAAGTTCTGATCGGTAAATGGACGGCTCGGGTATTCAGCGTCTTAATCATCGTTTTCTTTTCCGTACTCACAGCACTGGCATCGCGCGAATTCGGTGAAGTCGTCGTGACTTCCGTTTTAACGAAAACGCCGCTGGAAGTGACGGTTATTGTGATGCTCTTGTTAGCTGCAGTTTCCTCACGTGCTGACATGACGACCTTTACCTATTTCCATCATTTTTATTTCCCGCTTATTGTTTTCCCGCTTGTATTGATCGTCGTTCTCTCGCTAAAAAATGCACAGTTGGTCAATTTATTGCCAATATGGGGGAATGAACCGAGCGGCATGTCCAAAGGAATTCTTACCATGGCTGCCTTATTTCAAGGTTCTTTCGTCATGACCATCGTCATTCCTGCGATGCGTAAACCGGATAGAGCGATGTTGGCAAGCTTAGTCGGCATGTTGATTTCAGGGGGACTCTACATGCTCATCGTAGTTGCTACGGTTGGTGTATTTGGAGCAGAGGAAATCAAAAACCTAGTTTGGCCTACCTTGGAATTAGCCAAAACCACCTCACTTCCCGCCAACATCCTGGAGAGGTTGGATGGCGCCTTTCTTGCCGTTTGGGTCACAGCGGTATTTACAACATTGTTGTCGACCTATTATTTGGCCATTCACTTTCTAAGCCAACTGTTACATTTGCGCGATCACAAGCTGTTTTCATTTTTTCTCATTCCCTTCATTTATGTCATTGCCATGTTTCCCCAAAACCTGCTTCAGATGTATGGCATTATTCAAATTGTTGGTCGTTGGGGACTGGTCATTACGGTGTTCTATCCTTTGGTTTTACTGATCGTAGCCCTCATTCGCAAGAAAAAGAAGGGGAGTCGGGGTGATCAACGTGTGGCGAAAACGGATTAGCCGGATTCTTGTTATACTGTTGCTTTTGCCCATGCTTACAGGTTGCTGGGATCGTTTAGAAATCGAAGATCGAGCCGTTGTGTTAGCGATTGCCATCGATGAGGCCAAACCGCAAGAGGCGAATGAAAGCAGCAATGCAACACAGATACTTAAAGCTCCTAAGTCGAATAAAAGTTTAATACGACTCACTGTACAAATTGCCGTTCCAGGACGCATTCCTTTGGGTACAGGTGGTACCGGAGGCGTTCCGGCTGGGCAGAAACCAGTCTGGGTGCTGAGCAGCATCGGGAGTACCATTAACGATTCCATCATGAATCTGCAGCAGCAACTGGCAGATCGCCTATTCTTCGGACATTTGCGTGTAATCGTCGTGTCCGAAGTAATGGCAAGGAAGGGAATCGAAAATGAGAAAGATTTCTTTCGTCGTCAACCTCAGGTAAGAAGAACAGTTTGGATGGTTGTATCCAAAGGGAAAGCTTCTGATATCATGAGAGCTACTCCGCAATTGGAGCGTGTTCCCACTTTATACCTAGTAGCCACCTTAGATCATGCCAAGGAAATGGGGAAACTTCCTAATAATTTCCTAGGTGTTTTCTATAGTGCTAGTTCTGCTAAAGGACAGGAAGGATCTCTCCCTTATCTGGAATTGAAGAAAGAATCTAATATTGAAATCGCTGGAATGGCATATTTTAAAGGTGACAAAATGGAGGGAATCACTACGCCTCTACAAATCGGTCACTTTATGGCAATGAAGCAAATCAATCCCGGTGGATATAGCGTCATCACACATATACCCGGATCTGACACTTCTGTCATATTTCAATCTACCCATCGTAAAGCGAAAATCACAACAGAAATCAAAGACGGTAAAATTCATGCCAAAGTTGTGAGTCAAATCGAAGGAGATTTACGGGAGAAATCGAATGAAAATTTGACGTTAACGAAGGAAACGATTAAAAAATTAGAGCAATCCATAGAAAAGGACGGGAAAATAGGGTTTGAAAAACTAATTCACCAGACCCAAAAGGACGGTTGCGACATTTTCGGTTTCGGGGAAGACGTGCGTGCTTTCCATCCTTCCTATTGGAATAGGGAAATTAAAACGAAGCAGAAATGGGAAGAGATGTATCGTGAAATGTCCGTTGAGGTAAGTCTACGTATAAATATTCGACGAATTGGCACAAAAACCAAATAATCCGTTAAAGCTTGGTTCCATACTTTGAGTTTTACAACCGCGGCTCGAGTGAGAAGGGGTTCGACGATGATTACCTTTAACTATTACACGGTATTGCTTTTACTAATTTCTGGGATCCTCACGCTAAGTTTTGATGTTAGAATCTATGTGAAGACGAATATGATGAAAGAAAAGAAAGGTGCCCTGATTACAGGGTGGCTCAGTATAGCCCTCGCTTTCATTTCATTTTGCACCTACTATATGTATGAGAAATGGTTCTGGAAGTAGACATATTTAATGAATAAACCTAATCTATTCAGCATTTGCTGAGCAGATTAGGTTTATTTTGTAAGTGAGTAGATGGTAGGGCTTGGTTATTCATATTTTTTGAAAATGAGGACGGCGTTATGCCCGCCAAATCCGAATGAGCTGGACAAGCCATAACGAAGTTCAGCTCGTCTTGCAACGAGTGGAACATAATCGAGATCACACTCGGGATCTGGATTTTCTAGATTAATAGTCGGAGGGATAAGGCCGTCCTGTAAGGTTTTGATCAGCGCGACGGCTTCCACACCGCCAGCTGCGCCGAGCATATGGCCGATCATGGACTTGTTTGCGCTGATCGGCACGTCATACGCACCGCGACCAAGCAGCCGCTTGATGGCGAGCGTCTCTGAGAGATCGCCAGCGATCGTGCTCGTCGCGTGCGCGTTGATCGTGTCGATCTCCGCCGCGGCGATCCCGGCGTCGGCGATCGCTTCGCGCATGGCTCGGTAAGCTCCCGAGCCTTCAGGATCGGTCGCCACAATGTGGTAGGCGTCCGAGGTTGATCCATAGCCGACGAGCTCGGCATGGATACGGGCTCCTCGACGCTCGGCATGCTCGAGCGACTCCAGCACGAGCACGCCGGCGCCTTCGGCGGCGACGAAGCCGTCCCGCTCCGCGTCGAACGGGCGGCTAGCCTGCTCCGGCGCGTCACAGCGCGTCGATAGCGCTGTCGCATTGCCGAAGCCCGCCAGCGCGAGGTCGGTGACCGTCGCTTCGGCGCCGCCGGCAATGACGGCGTCTGCGCCTCCGCGCTGGATAAGCTTGAAAGCTTCGCCAATGGCGTTATTTCCTGTGGCGCAAGCGGTCACTGGAGCTAGTGTTGGGCCCTTGACACCGAACAGAATACTAACCTGTGCCGCAGCCATATTGGCGATCATCATAGGGACAACGGTCGGACTCACGCGGCTGGGTCCGCGGGTCAGCAACGTCCGGTAATTGTCCAGAATCGTCTGAATACCGCCAATGCCAGAGCCAATATAGACGCCGATACGTTCTTCATTCGTCGAATCAATCACTAAGGCCGCATCATCAAGCGCCTGCTTGGCCGCGGCAACGGCAAATTGGCAGTATCGATCCATCCGGCGTACATCTCGCCGACCAACAGCTGCTTCTGCATCGAAATTCCGTACCACACCAGCGAAATTGGTTTTATAATCCGTTACATCCATATGATCTATCTTGGTAATGCCTGATTTACCATCTGTAAGATTCCTCCAGAACGTTTCCACCTGATTCCCAATGGGTGTAATGACACCCATTCCTGTCACAACTACACGTTTCATTTGTAATTCCTCCTAATCGTTTACTTTCCATTAGAATGTCACATTATTTATCCTATTACAAGTTATGGTTTATACTGGTATAATAGCTTCTATGATAAAAATGTAGGAGGATTGTGGCGTGAATACAAAGGAACGGTTACAGGCACTGTCCGAGTTTTTAACGACTCATCGTGCTAGAATTCAACCCAGTGAGGCTGGAGTACTTGGCGGGAGTCGTAGACGAACCCCTGGCTTACGCAGAGAAGAAGTGGCAACAATTGCTGGTGTCAGCACGACCTGGTATACCTGGTTAGAGCAGGGAAGAGATATCAAAATGTCCGTGCAAGTACTGGATCGTATTGCTTTTGCTTTGCAGCTTAATGAGGATGAGCGCCAGTATCTCTTCATGTTGGCTCTCGAGCAGCCGGCACCGACTACATTTGTAGATAAAATACCTACGGTCAGTCCAGCGTTAACCAGAATTCTGACAGAGCTTCATGATTGCCCCACGATTATTTCGGACCGCCGCTGTAATATTGTTGGCTGGAATCAAGCAGCTGCTGCTATATTCCTAGATTTCGCGATTATCCCTGAAGAGCAAAGAAACATGATTTGGCTGCTTTTTACACGGAAAGAATTGAAAGCTCTGGCCGTAAACTGGCATGATTTTGTAAAAGGATTCTTGGCGATGTTTCGATCCTATTACGGGCAATATGTCGGGGATAATTGGTACAGTGAGTTTATCGAGCAGATTAGTAAACAGAGCCAGGATTTTAGAACTTTTTGGAACCAAAGTGATGTGAGTTCAGCACCCGAAGTGTTCATTGAATTCAGGCATGCCAAAGTGGGGAAAATGCTGTTCGATTTGACTACGCTTCAAGTACAAGGACGTACCGATTTGAGATGCAGTGTGTATACACCTTCTCCTGGTTCGGATACCGATTCGAAAGTTAGACTTTTGATGAGTAAATTAGAGGAGCATGACTAAGGTCAACGTCTAAAGTAAGGATGTCGAATGTACATTAAATCCATGAAAAAAGTGCTGCTATTTTCGTAATTTACGGAGTAGCGGCACTTTTTTTAATATGGGACATGACATTTGTCATACCCGCTACTTGACGTTTATGACTACAACGAAATGAAAGCGATATCTATAATGAAGATAGGTTATTGTGACTTACGTTCGACAACATGACCCGCTTACCATACCTGAGGAGGAACTATACAATGACTCAATCTACGCTATCCAATTTAAAAAAACAGGTTGCCCCTTATGAAAAATCGAATACGAAGGCGAGTGTTAAACAGCTGTTCAACACCATAGGACCTTTATTGCTGCTGTGGTACGCTGCATATCTAAGCCTATCCGTATCTTATTGGATAACGTTACCGATTACGTTCATTGCTTCCGGGTTTGTCATACGGACTTTTATCATTTTCCATGATTGTTGTCACCAATCGTTCTTCAAAAGCCGCCGAGCTAACGATATCATAGGTACGATAACGGGTATTCTTACACTCTTTCCGTATCAACAATGGAAAAACAGTCATTCTATCCATCATGCAACGAGCAGCAACCTTGAGAAACGCGGCACAGGTGATATGTGGGTTCTTACGGTCGACGAATACGCGGCTTCTCCATTATTGCTCAAAGTTGCCTATCGATTATATCGGAATCCACTCATTATGTTTGGACTTGGTCCCATCTTTTTATTCCTAGTTACGAATCGTTTTAATACAAAAGGTGCGAAGCGTAAGGAAAGAATCAGTACTTACTTGACGAATGTTTCCATCATCATTTTATATGCATGTATGTGTTGGGCTATTGGCTGGCAGGCGTTTGTGATGATTCAAGTTCCGCTCGTTTTCGTAGCCGGCTTGCTGGGAATTTGGCTGTTCTATGTACAACATCAGTTTGAGGATTCCTACTTTGAGAACGAAGATGAGTGGAGTTATGTGAAAGCCGCGGTAGATGGAAGCTCTTATTACAAGCTGCCTAAGCTTTTACAATGGATAACGGGAAATATCGGCTTTCATCATGTGCATCATTTGAGTCCGAAAGTGCCAAATTATAACTTGGAGAAGGCGCATAATGCAACCCCTCCGCTGCAAAAAGCAACGACGATTACAATTAGCACGAGTCTACAATCGTTACGTTTTCGTCTTTGGGACGAGCAGAACAAAAAGTTTGTTGGTTATAAAAATAAAAAACAGGTGCTCCCTAACCCAGATAAGCTAGATTCTTTGGGGAACAACATAAAAGTCCGTAGATCGATCATTTAAGGAAAAATAATCTTGTCTATACATGTTTATGCTAAAATAGAATGAAATCAATGGCACAAAAAAGAGGGTAAACGGACTATGCAAAAGTGGCATCAAATATTTCATAAAAAAACTGGTCTTAGTCCGTATGTATGGGTTGTTTTTTACATTCTTCCTTTTTATTTTATATTAAGTTCTTCTGCCACTTACCAAATTGTTTTGGGCGCTGTTATGATTGTTGTTTTCTTTATTTGCTACGTGCTTTCTTTTGTCTCTAAAGGCTGGCTCATGTACTTTTGGACGAGTGTACAAATTCTGATTTCAATCACCATGACTTTACTGTTCAGCTACGTATATTTCTCGCTGTTTTTAGCCTTTTTTATTGGCAATATTCAAAATCGGGCCGGATTTATTACGATGTACGCTATTCATCTAATAAGTACAATTGTTACGATCAACTATGGATTAGTATCCCAGAACCCTGTCTATATTACGCAGCTGCCGTTTGTCATTATTAGCGTGATTGGCGTAATTCTTCTTCCGGTCACCACGTACAACCGAAACAGGAGTGATAAACTGCAGGGACAGCTAGAGGATGCTAATAAGCGTATTTCTGAGCTGGTAAAATTGGAAGAACGCCAAAGAATCGCTCGTGACCTACACGATACACTCGGTCAGAAGCTCTCATTAATTGGTTTAAAGAGTGATTTGGCAGGGAAATTAATTAGCAAGAACCCATCTAAAGCACAAATTGAAATCAATGATGTTCGGCAGACGGCGAGAAGTGCATTGAAGGAAGTTCGAGAAATGGTTACATCCATGCGAGGTACTAGACTAGAGGACGAGATGTTTCGCGTTAAGCAAATTTTGAAGGCTGCTGAGATCGACCTCATTGTGGAAGGGGATCCTCAGTTAACGAACACCTCCTTGATGAACGAGAATGTAGTGAGTATGTGCTTAAAGGAAGCCGTTACCAATATTATTAAACATAGCAGCGCTTCTACCTGTTCGATCGCCATTGAGCCATCACAATCCGATTTGGTTATCAAAGTAGGGGACAATGGGGTCGGCATGGCCAAAGAATCCGTTGTCTTACTTGGAAATGGACTGCGAGGCATGAAAGAGCGTCTTGAGTTTGTGAACGGATGCATGGAAATTGTCTCAAACCAAGGAACGACGATCGTGATCAAAGTGCCAAATGTCTTCAAACCACCGGAAAGGGAGGCGGGGATATGATTCGAATTGTAATTGCCGAGGACCAACGAATGCTGCTTGGCGCACTTGCTTCCTTGCTGGATTTGGAAGAGGATATGCAGGTCGTTGGTACAGCTAGCAATGGGGAGGATGCAGTGAGACTGGTTCATCTTCATAAGCCAGATATTTGTATCATGGATATTGAGATGCCAGTCAAGAGCGGATTAGACGCGGCTGAGGAACTAAAGGGATTTGGCTGCAAGGTGATGATACTGACTACGTTTGCTCGTTCCGGATATTTTGAAAGGGCTGTGAAGGCTGGTGCCAACGGTTATTTGTTGAAAGATAGCCCCAGTGAGGAGCTCGCTACTTCGATACGCAGTATCATGGCCGGCCGCCGCATTTATGCCTCAGAGTTAGTAGATGACGCATATGGGGAAGAAAATCCTTTGACCGAGCGGGAGAAGGAAGTACTGATCCTTATCGCCGACGGTAAAAATACGAAGGAAATTGCTGATCAGATGTATATAACCACAGGAACCGTCCGTAACTATATTTCCGTAATCCTTGATAAGCTCAACGTAAGCAATCGAATTGAGGCTATTATGCGTTTTAAAGAAAAGGGATGGTTCAAGTGACACATACGGCTAAAGAGGGGCTGTCTCAAAAGTGTTCGCATGATTAGAACGTCCCGAACTTTACGCAAAAGAACCTCCAACTCCACTAACACAGTGGGGATGGAGGTTCTTTATTGCTGATTTGACATGTAAAACAAATCCATTTCTATTTTGAGTATAAACCTAGCCTGTGTTTAGGTCATTTAAAATATCTACATTGTGCTATGGAATGAATAGGCAAGCTAGGTGTGTTAATTGCTTTTAACTATCGAGGTATCACGTGTGATAAGACAACAGATCATGCTAATGTTCTGCACAGCGTTACATTCTGGGAGCTTTAGCGAACAATAAGCAAACGTATCTTGCTTAAGCATCCATAACAGGAGCTATTCGAACAAATAAGCAGCTTAAGTTGCCCTATTTTCCGTATCGAACATCGAACCGAGTTAAACGAGTCCTTAAGCGCAACTCGGGGGATATACGGAAAATGGGGTTGTCTCAAAAGTGTTCGCATGATAGAGAATGTCTCAAATATTACACAAAATAACCTCCAGTTCCACTAATTAAGTGGGAGATGGAGGTTATTTACATATGAAATTTGACTCTTAGTGGGTGCTCGATAATCATAAATTGGCTTTTGAGACAGCCCCTTTTGATTTTCATAATAGTAAAATATGAGCAATAAGAGGGCGAAGCTTACTTATGAACAAGCTCTTACAAGACTTTCAAGCAGTGATATTAAACCTCTCTTGGTTAAAACATCCGTGATGACGCCCTCATTATTAAGTTTTAAGTTAATATGGGGAATCATCATAGTTCCCTCCTCAACAATTCTGGCATTGATCATGTTTAGCGTAAGCAGAATTGAATCATGCGCTTTGTCCCCGCCCATAGGAGTGGGAGACGCGGTGACTACCGCTGTCGGTTTATTCATAAATTGACCTGAAGATACTAGCCAGTCTAATGCATTTTTCAATACACCAGGTACTCCGTTCCCATATTCTGGTGTGCATATCAGTACGGCATCCGCTTCGTTAAGTTGTGAGCGCAGCTCAAGAACCGATACAGGTCCGTCATCGACGTCAAGATCGGGATTAAAATGCGGTAGATCACCCAACCCGTTATATATAGTAAAGACCATATTTTCTCGGGCTAGACCTACAATAGCGTGCATAAGGGCTGTATTAGAAGACTTCTGGCGAAGACTTCCCGAAATCGCTAACACTTTTATTGTTTTCACCATCCGAAATCATCTCATTTCTTACGTTGTTTCCTTTATCTTACATGTTTCGATAGTTAAAAGTAAAATAGAGAAACTATTTTATTCTTATTAAGCTTCGTTGAAGCACCGTATCGCCTTCTTGTGGCGTAAAGGGGGCATTTGTTACACCAGTTACATTCGTTATTAATTTGCGATCATTATGCTGTGTAATCCGAACCTCATACTTAAACTTTACCTTTGACACGTCTGCAAACAAGAAAACCGATTTACCCCCTGCAACTGTAACCGTACATTTTTTTCTGTTGCAAGGACTTACCCTCAAGGGAATTGGTGAACCCGTGGACCAGTCAAACACTTGTACCGTTATCCTGCGGGAACATTTTTTATTGAAGTTTACGACATCGACAAGGGCAAACTTCGTTTTATTTGGCCTCCGCAAAATACCAGTTGAGAATGTCACTCGCTTTGCAATCATCCTATCACTTCTCCTTCCTTCGTTAATACAGTAAATGCAATAGCGGCAAGTGTGTTTGTACTTTTGTACGTTACGAAAGAAGGGTGAAGGGTTGTTAATATAAGCAGACTATGGCAGTATATAAGCATTTAACGAATGGGGGAAATGAGATTAATGCCAGAATTACCAAATTGCCCAAAATGTCAATCAGTGTACACGTACGAAGATGGGAGTCTATTGATTTGCCCGGAATGCGCACATGAGTGGACGTTAGAATTGGAAGCTGAAGATCGTGCTGATAACAAAATTGTTAAAGATGCGAATGGAAATGTCTTAAACGACGGTGATACGGTTACAGTCATCAAGGATCTTAAAGTTAAAGGAAGTTCATCCGTCATAAAAATAGGTACAAAAGTTAAAAATATACGATTGGTTGATGGCGATCATGATATTGATTGCAAAATTGATGATTTCGGAGCTATGAAATTAAAATCTGAATTTGTTAAAAAGGTATAAGCTTGAAAGTCGCGCTAGTCGCGGCTTTTTTAATTTTTCAGCCTATTTTTTTATCAAAATAGTACTTACTTTCAGGTAAGTAGATTACCCAAAACCCACTATGTTAAGGAAAAGTGCGTACTTTTGAAGCCTCTAAGATTCAGGTATGATAATGATGAAATGGAGGCGATAATAATGAAATATACTTACTTAGGTCGTTCGGGTTTAAAAGTCAGTAAATTGTGCCTTGGAACGATGAACTTCGGTGTAGATACAGAGGAAAAAGAAGCTTTTCGAATCATGGATGCCGCATTGGATGCCGGAATCAACTTTTTCGATACGGCTAATATTTATGGCTGGGGTGAAAATGCAGGGCGTACGGAGGAAATTATAGGCCGCTGGTTCGCACAAGGCGGAGGACGCAGAGAGAAAACGATCCTAGCTACGAAGTTCTATGGAGATATGCATGATGTGAATGATGGACCTAACCGGGAAGGCGGGCTTTCCGCTTACAAGCTTCGTCGTCACTTGGACGCGTCATTACGCCGCCTACAAACGGATCATATTGAACTATATCAAATGCACCATGTGGATCGGAATGTATCTTGGGATGAGCTTTGGGAAGCTTTTCAAGTTCCGGTGTACCAAGGGAAAATCGGCTATGTAGGCTCAAGTAACTTTGCAGGTCGTGATTTGGTGAAAGCGCAATATGAAGCTAAAGCTCGTCATCTTATTGGTCTCGTCTCTGAGCAGCACAAATATAGTTTGCTCTGCAGACTGCCTGAACTAGAAGTACTGCCAGCGGCTCAGGAACTTGGAATTGGCGTAATCGCATGGAGCCCGCTAGATGGCGGTCTGTTAGGCGGCAATGCTTTGAAGCCGATTGCGGGCTCAAAACGAGCAAGTAACCCTGAAAGGGTTGAGAAGTTTCGCTCACAGCTGGAGGCATTTTCGACTTTAAGCAAGGAACTTGGTGAGAGTGAAGCGAATGTGGCATTGGCATGGACGCTAGTTCACCCAGCTATGACAGCGCCTATAATTGGGCCGCGAACATTGGAACAATTTCAAAATACACTGCGTGTTGTTGATATTGTACTGGATGAATCTACATTGAAGAGACTAGATGAAATCTTCCCGGGTCCAGGGGGTTCTGCTCCGCAGGCTTATGCTTGGTAAAAATGATATTAAAAAAAGCCGCGTTATTCGCGGCTTTTTCAAATTTGGAAGAGGAAGCAGCCGCCAGGAATTCATCACGAAGAATTTTCAAGCCGGTATTGCCCAGGTGTGATGTTTTCGAATTTTTTAAACACTTTGAAAAAGTGCCGCGGATTTTCGTAACCAACAAGTTCTGCAATGGTGTTGATCGGCCATTCCGGATTCTCCTGCATGATCTGCTTGGCTTTGGCAAGTCGAAACGTATGCAAGTAGTGGAGGAAGGTTAGTCCCATCTCTTTACGAAACAACATGCTGATGTAATTCGGATGCATTTGCACATGATCCGCAACGGCATCGAGCGATAAATCCAGCTTGTAATTTTGTTCCACGAATGCGACGATTTTATCGATTGCCTGTGAGTTAGGCTGGTGGCGATCCGTGCTGCGTGTATAGCGAATTAGCTGAGCGATGATCTCTGATACACTACTATTCTCAAGCGGGGTGTGGCCGGGCGAAAATAGTTTGGTTGCCGCATGTTCACCCCAAATGGTTTCAGGCGTTAGTCCAACACTTTGCAAGTAGACACCAACACAGATAAGAAACTTTTCACGCAGCTTGTTATTGCAATCGGCATGGGCTGAGAAATGAGGAAGTATGGACTGAATGTCCTTCTCAATCTGCTCGATCGTAACCTGCTGGACAAGCGAATGCTCAATATATTGCACAAGGTGATCATAGTCACTATGAAGGTTCTCCGTCTCGGGTCTGTGTATCGTCAAAATGGAGTTGGAAAAGTACCGATTGAATAACATCGCAGCCATTGCTTCAATATACAGATCACGCAAATGATCGTTATTGTTTTTCCTCACACTAACCCCGATGCAATATCCGCCGCTCCCCTGTATTCTCTTCTTATCGAACAACTCGCCGCATGCATGCTGAAACTCTTCGTCAGTAGGTACATCCGCACCGTTCGCAATAAGTACAGTTTGCCGTAAGAAACGGGACTGGACGGTGTAAGTTTTCTTGCAAACGTGCGCCAGAAGGGCACAAATACGTTCCAGACGTTCGGCTGTCAAAAGGGGAACACTCTCGTACGCCTGGAATACGACGATCGTCGTATAGGGATCAGGAAGCAGGGTATGCAGCTGCTCAGGCCTCAGCGGCATGTCCTCCAACGGCGTATTGTAAAGAATATGTTCTTTGAGAAGCAGAAGGTCATGCTCATTAGTTTGCTGCTGTTCCTCACGAATCGTTTGCTCAACTTTCGAGAGTACAGTAAGCAGTTCTTCCTTATTAATCGGTTTCAATAAATAATCGATGACTTGATAGCGCAGAGCTTGTCTAGCATAGGCGAAATCGCCATAACCCGTTAAAATGACGAAACGGCTGCAAAGGTTCTGAGCTTGTATTTCTTTTATAAGAGCGAGTCCGTCCATTTCCGGCATATGAATATCCGTAAGGATCAAGTCGGGCTGAAAATCGGCGAGCTTCTGCAAGGCATCAATGCCGTCGGCAGCGCCGACGATTTCGATAAACGATGTGTTCGCTTTCTGGATCATGCGGATAATTCCGTTTAAAATAATAGGCTCATCATCGACAACCATCAGCTTCATTGAGCTGCCCCCTTAGCTAACTTGAGTATACAAGTAGTCCCCACATTAAGCTTACTCTCCAATTGAATGCCCGATCCTTCAGCAAAAAACATTTTTACGCGTTCGTTTACATTGAAAATACCGAGACCTCCGCCATCCGTCTGTAAAAGATGGTCATCCATTTTACCGTTTAAGATGTTTTGGATGAGTACAAGCCTTTCTGCCTCAATGCCTGCACCAGAATCCTCTACGGAAATGAACATAAACGCGGAATCTTCCCAAATGCGTATCGAAAGTGAGCCTTGTTTTCTAACATTCGCGATCCCATGAACAATGCTGTTTTCAATAATCGGCTGCAGCATATAGTGGGGGCAATGAAAGTTATCGATATCAGCGGCTATTTCGAAAGATACTTGCAGCCTGTCAGCCAGTCGAATTTGCTGGATTTTGATATAATCTTGAACATTTTCAACTTCTTCTTTCAGCGAAGTCTCTCTTTTCGTTCCCGATAGGCTATAGCGAAATAGTTTGCCAAGTGTATAGGACATCTCTGCTGCTTCAGGGTCATCGTTCGTTTCCGCGATCATGCGAATCGATTCGAGAGTATTGTACAGGAAATGAGGCTTAATTTGGGCCTGCATCATGAGATAGGCTGATTCCTTCCGCAGCATTTCCGAGCGATGTACGGTATTTACCAGCTCATCCATGCGCCTGATCATCGCATTATAAGCGGAGGTTAGATGTCCAACCTCATCTTTATTAATTTCACCATGATAGAGTGGGAAATGGTTTTCGTCAACTCGACGCATATGTTTGGAAAGCTTCAAAATGCGCTTCGTAATTGAACTAGCGATCAGATAGTAAATGCCGGAAAGTAGTAATAAAAGGATGGACACCGTTAATACGAGTACGTACTTATTTTTTTTGATGCCAATAAAGACGTCGTCAACTTGCTCTATCATGACAAAATGCAGCTTAAGACTTTCGGCATAAAACGATTCAATGAGCATTTTATTTCCGCTAACTTGTTGATACGAGTATTTTGCGTTCGTTTGGGAAACATCGGCAAATAAGTCCTGTTCGGAATCCTGAGATAAGGGGATTTTTTTTACAAGAGAAATGACTTGGTGATCCTGATCGAGCACATATAAATTGCTTCTGTTGTTCAAATTTAGTGATTCTAACAAAGGCTTAATCAATTTTGAAGTTACTTTAATATCGAGGAGACCGATATCCTGTTCAAAATTCCGGTTTCCGATTTTATGGACAAAATGTAGGTTAATATCTGGATTCGACTCGTTGTTTATCGTAATCCATTTCCCAACACCAAGCGGAAGCTTCTTGATGCTGTCGTCTAATTTGGACTCGTCCATCTTGGCCATTTCGGGCCGAAAAACCATACCGTTCTGCTGCTCCATGTAAATGGTCATGCCGTCGATCAACCGATTGGATGACAAAATATATGAGAAAAGGGGTCTGATATAGGTTAAAAAATTAGATACCTGTTCGAAATCGGTCCGGTAGTTCCCACTTAAATAAGCAATGGTATTCGAATTGTTTTGAAAAAGCTGATACGCGGATTCGATCTGCACTGTGCTTACATTTAAGTTATTAAGTACCTGATTAACAATTTTCTGCCTGCCTTGCGCATACTCTTCGAGAAAACTGTTGTAGTTCTGATTATACAGAAACAGGCCGAACGAAATAATCGGAATGAAGATGATGACGATATAGCCTATCGCCATTTTTTTCACAATGGACAAGTTTTGGAAGTTAATCGTTGGCCTCGTTATGACTCATTTCACCACCTTATGAACGGACACTACTGCTTAAGAATGATCACTATAAATTTAATTCTAGCTCCTATATCATAGATCCTGTAAGCGCTTAATAATAACTTTGACGTAAATGTAGTGAGGGGGAGTATCATGAGTATAGCACTTAGAATGGTAAAGAAAAACTGGCAGCTCTATCTGATTATCTTGCCGTCACTCGTGTATTTGATCATTTTTAAATACGTACCTATGGCAGGCGTGCAGATCGCTTTCAAAAATTATATGGTTACCAATGGGATATGGGGAAGCGATTGGATTGGTTTTAAGCACTTTGTAGACTTTTTCCATCTGCCTATTTTTTGGAGGGTAATCAAGAACACATCGCTGCTTAGCCTTTATTCGCTTCTTATCGGGTTTCCGGCGCCGATTATACTCGCTCTTGCATTGAACGAATTGAGAAACGGGATTTTTAAGCGGGCCGTACAGCTGGTCACGTTCGCGCCGTATTTCATCTCAACGGTCATCATGGTTTCGATTATTATGCTTTTCCTTTCGCCGCAGCTTGGCTTCGTCCATCTCTTGGCAGATAAGTTCGGATTTCCGGCGGAAAATATCATGTCAAAGCCGGAGTATTTCAAAACCGTGTATGTACTTTCCGACGTATGGCAGTTTACAGGTTATGCTTCGGTCATTTACATTGCCGCTCTGGCAGGGGTAGATCCGCATTTGTATGAGGCGGCCAAGGTGGATGGTGCATCCCGGTTTCAACGGATGATTCATATCGATTTGCCGAGCCTAATGCCGACTGCAGTCATCTTGCTCATACTGAATGCAGGGCAAATCATGAATGTTGGATTCGAGAAGGTGTACCTGATGCAAAATGCGATTAATGTTGGGGCGTCTGAGGTTATTTCTACTTATGTTTATAAAATGGGCTTGGTCGGGGCGAATTTTAGTTTCTCCGCAGCAGTCGGACTGTTTAATTCAATCGTAAATTTGCTGCTGCTCATTATAGTCAATTATGTGGCAAGAAAAAATTCGGAGACGAGTTTGTGGTAGGAGGTAGAAAATATGGGTAATCCCGATCAGACATTGACGCTAGATGTACGAAAGGCACCTACCCGCATACTTGAAAACAGTGTGGACAGAATCTATTTGTTCTTTGTCTATTTGTTTTTGATCCTATGCTTGATTATTGTGGCTTATCCGCTCATCTACATTGTTAGTTCATCATTCAGCTCGTCATCAGCCGTCATCTCAGGTAAGGTTTGGCTGTTTCCGGTTGAACCTACACTTCGTGGTTATCAAGCTGTATTTCAAAATCCGCAGATCTTGACTGGGTATGGCAACTCTTTGTTCTATCTCTTCTTTGGGACATTGCTTAGCGTTTCGTTAACGATAACGGCTGCGTATCCGCTTTCTCGCAAAAACTTTTATGGACGAAACGTTATTACTGCACTATTCGTATTTACAATGCTGTTCAGTGGGGGATTAATTCCCTATTATTTGACCGTGAAAGGGATGGGATTGCTCGACACGAGATGGGCGATGATTATTCCAGGCGCGATTTCGGTATGGCAGGTCATTCTGGCGAGGACGTTTTTCCAGACGTCGATTCCTTCAGAACTAACGGAAGCCGCACATTTGGATGGATGCAGCGACTTCAAGTTTTTATTTCGAATCGTGATACCGCTTTCCAAACCCATCATCGCTGTTCTAGTGCTCATGTACGCCATTGGCTATTGGAATTCCTATTTTGAAGCCTTAATTTTCTTGAAATCGGCTAAGTTGTATCCGCTGCAGCTAATTTTAAGGAACATTCTGATTCTGAATTCGATTGATCCTACGATGATTAAAGATGTGAGAGAACTTGCGGAAAGGCAGGGACTGAAGGAGCTGCTTAAATATTCACTAATCGTCGTCGCAAGCGCACCTGTTCTTATTCTGTATCCTTTTGTACAAAGTCATTTTGTGAAGGGGCTATTGATTGGTTCTCTGAAAGGTTGAATCTAGTGGCTATTAAAGGAGGGATGCGAGGCACGAACAGATCAGGTTTGCCCCCGAGGATTAATTGGCTATTAAAAACAAGGAGGGTTTTGAATATGGTAAGTAGAGGAACTAGAAAAACATGGCAATCGGTGGCCTTGATTTTATTCATCACTTCGCTTGTAATCGGCTGTACGTCCAAAAGCGATGAGCCGAAGGATAGCGCAAGCCCTAATGGGGCTGGAAGCGCAGTCGGGGGAGCGAATGTTAATGCTACAGGCTTTCCTATCGCCAAAAATAAAATTACGATGAGTGCTTTCGCGCCGCAATCGGCTAATATTGCAGATTTGAATACAAATTGGTTTACCAAGTATTTGGAAGATAAGACGAATATTCATTTGAACTGGCAGCTTGTTCCGGGTGAATCAGCGGCGTTGAATGAGAAAAAGCAGCTGTTGCTCGCCAGCGGCGACTATCCCGATATTTTCATGCAAGGGAATCTAACAAAAGAAGAGCAGCTGCTGTACGGTCAACAAGGCGTATTGATCCCGTTAAACAAGTTAATCGATCAATACGCACCGAACATTAAGAAGGCGTTTAAAGACATTTCGTATTTGGAGAAGGCTATCACTGCACCGGATGGAAATATTTATGCGATCCCTTCCGTAAATGAATGCTATCACTGCCAGTTTTCAGCCAAAATGTGGGTGAACACGAAATGGTTGCAAAAGCTCGGTCTGACCGCGCCGAAGACGACTGACGATTTCTATAACATGTTGAAAGCATTTAAAGAAAAAGATCCGAATGGAAACGGTAAGGCTGATGAAATTGCGTTCACCGGTTCTCCGACTGGTTGGCACACGGATGTTGAGACGTTCGTAATGAACGCGTTCGTCTATTACAATGCGGATAACAACTATTTCATGATGAACGGCGGCAAACTGGCAACATCGGTCGACCAACCAGGCTTCAAAAAAGGTTTGCAATTTTTGAACAAACTGTATACGGAAGGCTTGATTGATAAGGAAGCATTTACACAAAAATCGGATGCGCTCACCCAAAAAGGGAATAGTCCTGATGCGGCGATTGCCGGTGCTATTCCAGCAGGCTGGTTCGGCGAATTCACGGATGCGTCGCCAAAGGCAACACGCCACAAAGACTATGATCCGATCGCGCCGCTTACGGGACCGGATGGAGCCTCGTTCACAGCACATTACATCGGTATTGGAAACTCGGTGTTTGCTGTGACGAATAAAAATAAGAATCCGGAAGCAGCTATTCGTCTTGCGGATTATCTATACTCAGAAGAGGGCACAACAATGTCCAACTTTGGGGAAGAAGGCCGCAATTGGGTGAAGGCGGAACCGTCCGATAAAAACACACGTGGAACCGCAGCTAAGTTCAAGGTGAAAGAAACATCTTACGGGGTAGGTCAAGTGCAGAACGACCATTGGAATCAAATGGGACCGAACCTTCGTTCAGCCGAGTATCGCGAAACTTCGTATGCAGCCAGTCAAGACATTTATACCATGGATGGCTTGGAAACTCGTTTATATAAAGCAACAAAAGAATTGTACGAAGGACATCAACCGAAAGAAGAGTTTCCGACAGATATATTCTTGACGAGCGAACAGGCGAATCAAGTGAAGCAGTTGAAACCGATCATTACAGATTACGTCAAACAGTCCATGCTGCAGTTTATCATGGGAGCCAAGAGCATCGACAAAGACTGGGATGCTTACTTGAAGGGCCTGAAAGACTCCGGCATGGATCAATTCATCAAAATCTATCAGGATGCTTACGACAAAGTGTATAAAAAATAAGTAATTGTGTCGGATAATAAGAGTTTATGAAGAACCTTCAAACCTATGATAGGGTTGAAGGTTCTTTATCTGTTGATCGTATCCATGTAAAAGCTGCCCCCAAATGTATTTATCATTGTTGGGACAGCTAATTCATTTTATTATGCAAAATCATTTTTTGTCAATGATTGCGACCGTACAGCGAGAAATACATATGAGATGGTGATTCTCATCGGAAATTTTAATTTCCCAAACCATTGTTTTCCTGCCCTTGTGCAATGGGGTCGCAACAGCTGTGACGATACCATCTCTTTTACTTTTGAGGTGGTTGGCGTTAATTTCAAGTCCTACAGCTGCATGTTTTTCTTTATTGATATTAATTTCAGAAGCGATAGAGGCGGCAGTCTCAGCTAATAGGACAGAAGCCCCGCCATGTAAAATCCCCGCAGGTTGGTGAGTTGCCGGTCCGACTGGCATCGTCATCACAACGCGATCGGGAGTTAGCTCCATAATTTCAATACCTAGTGCTCGGATAGCGGTGTTCTGACTTCTTTCTTTCATAAACGCAATAAAGGAATCTTTATCCATGCCGTAGGACTGATAAATTTCTTCGGATACGATCATAACGATAACCTCCCGCCGGTTTAGAAAACTTTACGAATCCTTTCGTCAGCAACCGAACAACTCGGACCAATCGACAACGAAAATAAAAAGTAGTAGCTGTATATATGTTATGTCCAAAAATTCAAACATAGGCTCATAATTTCGGTCAGAATGGACGAGGGAGGGGCTCTCCACAGCTCATCTTATTTCTTGGCCTCGTTTCGGGCAAGCTCCTGTCGTACAATTGGTGCTACCTTGGTGCCGAGCAATTCGATAGACCGCATGACCTCCCGGTGCGGCATTGTGCCAACATTTACATGCAGGAAGAAACGAGTTATCCCCAAGTTTTTACGAAGGAGAATGATCTTTTCTGCGACGTATTCAGGATCGCCGACATAAAGAGCGCCCCGAATGCTGCGTGCAGCATCAAAAGTACTGCGGTTGTAATTGTGTCCCCAACCCCTTTCACGCCCGATAACGTTCATTTGAGCCTGAGTAGAAGGGAAGAATAGATCGGCAGCTTGTTCGGTGGTTTCTCCGACGAATCCGTGCGAGTGTGTTGCAATTGAAAGCTTGTCAGGATCGTGCCCAGCTTTCATGGCAACCTCTTTGTAGAGTGCTACTAAGGGAGCAAAACTCTCGGGCATTCCGCCGATAATGGCGAATACAATCGGTAGACCCAGCATTCCTGCCCGAACAGCGGATTGAGCATTCCCGCCGCTTGCGATCCATACCGGAAGTGGGCTCTGAACGGACCGAGGATAGACACCGAGGTTTTGGATGGCGGGACGATGACCGCCGCGCCAAGTTACCTTTTCGGAAGATCTGATCGCAAGCAGCAGTTCCAGCTTTTCATCGAACAATTCGTCATAATGATCTAGACTATATCCGAAAAGCGGAAAAGACTCAATGAACGAACCCCGTCCCGCCATAATTTCGGCTCGGCCGTTAGAGATGCCGTCGAGGGTAGAGAAAGCTTGATACACGCGAACCGGATCGTCTGAGGACAGCACGGTTACGGCACTCGTGAGCCTTATTCGCTTGGTCATGGCAGCTGCGGCTGCCAGTACGACAGCAGGCGATGTGCCTGCGTAATCGGCACGATGGTGTTCTCCAATGCCATAGACATCCAGCCCGACCTGATCGGCCAATACAATTTCCTCAACCGCATTGCGTAACCGCTCGGCATGGCTGATGACCTCTCCAGTAACTGGGTCTGGTGTCGTCTCTAAGAATGTACTAATTCCTATTTCTATGTTGGTTGTTATATCGGACATAATGTTTCGCCTCCTTCATTATCTATATTAACTCATTTATTTATGGTTTCTCAACTTTAGTAAGAGATTGAGAGGGAGTAACGAAGACTTAGAACGATAATACACTACGTAAGACTTGCACGTACGAGCTCAAGACGGTATCGTAAAGATCAGGGAGGCGATGCGAATCCTATGCTGGATCCGGGAAAAACGTATAATACGGCAGTGGAAGTAACGCTCGAAGTGATCGGAGGCAAGTGGAAGCCAGTCATTTTATTCCATCTCACGTTCGGAAAGAAACGTAATGGTGAGCTAATGAGCTTGATGCCAACGGTTACACAAAAAGTGCTAACCCAGCAGCTGCGAGAACTCGAGGAGGATGGGGTTGTTACCCGAATTTCATATAACCAGGTACCACCAAAAGTCGAGTATGAGCTGACCGAGTATGGCTGGAGTTTGAAGGAACTTCTTCATATCATGTGCAGATGGGGAGATAGGCATGTTGAGCGAGTTTTCGGTGATAATGTCAAGATCTTAGAAAGGGTACCAGGCGAGAATGGAACATGATCATTCATAAGAGAGAAACCGGACTCTGGATTTCAGAGTCCGGTTTCTTGTGTTTGGTCATGGAATAACCTTGCGTTGCCGCAAATCCTCAAAGATACTTAGGAACATTGCTTCTGTATCAATGAACTCATGAAAACCGAAACGTCGTGCTTTCGTGCCGTCTGCAAAAAAGTCATAATCCCAAGAAAAAACAAAGTCACCGAACCGCCAAGAGGAAACGTCACGGTAGCTGTTATTCACCAACCCATGCTTCTTCACCATAGTATTCCATAACGGCTCCTTGTCGGCCATGACTACATCCAAGGACATCTGCAGAGGAGGTGCTGACTCTAGCCCGAAATACGTGGCAATCTTTGGCCAAAGCTCGTTCCACCTGAAGAGATCTCCGTTCGTGATGTTAAACGCTTGATTCGCGCAGCGTTCATCTGTCGCTGCCCAGACAGTAGCCTTAGCCAATAATCCAGCGTCTGTCATCTCAAGCAGGCTGTTGTAGGCCCCTGGCTTACCAGGAAAACGGAGCGGTAACCCGAGTTCCTTTGACATGGAAGCATAGATTGCAATAACCATCGCTAGGTTCATTGGATTACCCGTAGCGAATCCACAAACGACGGATGGGCGAAGGGCCGACCAGGTCCAGCTGCGCCCTTGCTGCCGATTTTCGAGGAATTGCTGTTGGTCGACATTAAACTCTGGCGGCATGTGATAGGCATCTGTTTCACGGGCTGGTGTTTTGAAGGGACCGAGGTGCGCGCCATATACTTTGTAGCCCTGCATGAGACTGATATGCTGGAGACTTGGAGAGATTGGCTCCATCGCATTGACGATGTTGACGAGCATGGCTAAGTTTGGGGGAACCAATTCGGCCCAGGTAGGACGGTCTTGATAAGCAGCATAGAAGATGTGGGTAACTTCCGTAAGACTTTCTAGTTTCTCATGGATATCATTTTCATTAAGCAGATCGACAGCGATATATCGGACTCGATTGTTGGACTCCCCGCCCCGTCGTGACAGACCAATGATATCCCAGTCGTGGAGCTGCACCAAATAGTTAATAAGATTTCTTCCAATAACACCGTTAGCTCCAACAACAAGCGCGGTTTTGCGTGGCGTGGCTTCTTTTGTATTCATAAAATATCCTCTCCTACTTTGTGGTGGTTACACCATCAATTGTGCACTTTGAAGTGTGGAATGAAAAGTACGCACTTTGAGGTCATATAGTTACCTGGAAGTCATATAAGGGAGTGGTATCATAAAAAATCAAGTTGGATCAGGCGAACAATTAGTAATTGTAGGATGACAGAATATCGGGGCGGTTGAGCATTTTTGCTCTGTTAGCTGCGAACGAGATCAGCGCTTGTAAGATCGTAAAAAATTCCATGTGTATCATAAATTAACTAATACAGAAATCTTATCAATTCATTATGATGGTAATTGAAAGCGTTTACTAGCATCGCGAAAATGTGGAAAGAGGGGTGCATTAAGGGAAAAAACGCGCTTAATCCGGCGGGGCCGAACAAATAAGCGCGGAAACCGCGCTTTCAGCAAGAGCACGACGAGTCGAAGCTCAGCAGCCCTTCCCTCACCGCCGAACAATAGGCGCGTCATGTTTACTAGTACGAAAATAAAGGAGGCTTTCAGATGTTTAAGCAACAAGTTCAAAAAAAGATAGTAAGCTCAGCTCTTTCATTCGCACTTGCATTTTCGTTTATTAACCTGTCCGATCATCCAGCATCAACGGTTCACGCAAACACACCAGTTCCCAACTTGCTCGACGCTTCGGTAACGGATGCTGTTTATACTCCTACAGCAACGGGTTCAGTCAACCTGTTGGACCCGTCTCGTTTTACAGCACAAGCAGGCGTAAATCTCAAGGTAAGTTCAGAAGCTTCTGATCATCCGGGCGTTGATGCTTTACGATCGGGAGGCAGCGGCTATTGGCGCAATTCAAGCTCTAATATCTATAAGAGTAACTACTCGCCATCCTCATTGGCATTATCCCTCGACTTAGGTGCTCTAAAAACAATAGATAAACTGTACCTCGAAATACCCAATACAATTGCAAATATCCAAAGTAATGCCACAAGATTTGAGGTTTATTACACCAATGACCCCAATTCTTGGGCAAGTGCTCCCACAGCCTCTGACACAGCGAACAATTACAACTGGAAGGCTAACGGCTGGACGCTGGCTGGCGGTACGGAAACGGAAGGTTTATGGTCTTATGTCACCTACAACGGACAACAATGGGGCTATGACACAAAGACATTCCTATATCCGTTTACTGCTCGGTATGTGATGATCAACACGCTACTGGTTGGTCCCAGCGATAAGCGCGCGAATGTTACCAGTTCGATGATGGGGATATCCGCTTTGGCGATATACGGCAAAGATTCGGTTGCTAACGCAATCGCACTTGTACCGGCAAAGGATACCTACAGTACATGGGATCAGGTCGTACCTAAATCTACAACTATAAATCTTGCTAGCGGACAGGCGCTAATGAGTATTACCAAAGGCGATACTACACTTCATCCTAATATCGATTACTCTGTAACTGGTAGCACAGTTACTTTCACACTTCCATATCTGGCCAAACTGCCACTCGGCACAAATGAATTCACATTTCATTTTAACAGCGGCAACCCATCCATATATGCATTGGACGTAACAGCACGCGGTTATGGCGTGAATGACAAGACGATCAAGATGAACGCAATTGAAGGCGTATCTCCTTATAACATTTTGGGCGGAGCCATGGGGACGGACGAACCGGTTGAAGGCGTGACCAAAAGAATACGAGACGCTTACCACGAATTTTATGGTGATCAACCTAAGGCGACTGCAGCCGACGACCATATTGTGAGCATTTGGGACAGTTCCTTACAAAGAAATGTGTTTAAGGTTATTGCGCACGGCAGAGGTTTGAATAATGAATTCCTTGATAAGGTTCGCGATGGCGAGTATGGACACAAAGGTGTTTTTGACCGAAATTTAGGCTATGTGGTTGACGGAGCGGCTGTTACGGACAGGCAGAGAATTGAAATTCGCCCCAGCGAAGATTCAAGCGGTGATTTTGTAGCCTATGAAGGCGACTTGGTTTCCTATGAATGGCTCTGGAATATTCCGGACGGCAACCAATGGAATCAGTCAAATTTCAGACATATCTTTCAATTGAAGGCTGTGAATCGCCAAGCACCTGATACATTACCGGGCGGAAATAACGGCGGTGAAAACGGTGCTTATATCATGGCGATGTCGATTTCGGGAACGAACAGCAGGGATCTTGTCGTGAATCATAACCGATATGACGGCGATAAGACCATGATGCGAATTCCGTTAAAAGAAATCGATGGCCACTGGATTAAGGTTGAGCTTAAAGCGCTTATTTCGGATAGCGGCTGGTTCACAATCAAAATAACGGACAAGGTAACCGGTAAAGTATACAATTATGATAGTCCGGATGTTTATCAGGTGTTTACAATCAAAGGTGCGAGCGACGGTACGAAGGATATATGGAGACGACCGGAGAGAATCGGCGGCTTCGAGACGGAGTATCCAGCTGCTTTTGATCAATATTTGCGTCCAAAATGGGGCATTTACCGCAGCTCCGCTAACGGAACCAACTCTGCCTATGATGCTTCGCTTCAGCTAGCCGATATCACTATCAGCAAGGTGGCTGCAGGGTTGTCATCGGTTAACCTTGCGCTTAATAAAAAAGCGTATAACGTAGGCCCGACAGCTGGAGCCAACCCGCTTCAGATTCAATCTGCTACGGCTAACGAATTCGGCAATGCAAACAAACTGACAAATGGTGTATTGGAAGATCCGACAAAATGGAATGTTTCCAACGTTAGCAGTCTGGATCAAATAGGAAACTATTCGTGGCTGGGCACCGATGGAGAGAGAAAAGGCAGCTTCGTCATAGACCTTGGTCAGGTCATGGATTTTAGCCAAATACGATTGTTTGCCAAATCTACGAGGTTAAAAGGTGCAACCGTTTATGTATCTGATGATTCTGGAAACCATACATCGGCTGCTGAATTTGACGCAATGACATTTAAACAAGTAGAAAGACAGACAGCCCAAAGTTTTACGTATGCAACAGGCAACAACAATGGGGGAATTGATTCGGAAGATGGCTCCTATCCAATTAACCTTGGTAATACCTATCATTCCAGATATATCAAGGTAATGGTAGAGAACGCATCCGGCGGCAATTCTGGCACGGATCTAACAGGGCCTCCACGCCTTACACAGGTTCAAGTGTTTAATGCGCCACGTCCTCCACAGAATCTTAGTATTGAAACTAACAGTTCAGCTAATATTTTGAAGTGGGACTCCAATGACTTGAATGAAGGATATACAGTTTATAATGGCACAGCGGTACTTGCTGACTTACCGGCAGGCGCAACTAGCTATACTTTACCAAGCAGCATAACTGATGTGTCCAAAGTCACTATAAGGTCAAAAGGAACGGACCCGAACTCCCGCAAGTTTATGATATCAGCACCAGCCTTAGTGGTAGATCCACAAGATGTGACTCCGCCTAAAACGGAAGCAGGGATCGAACCGGCGCTGCAAAACGGCTGGCTAAACACGGATGGAGCCGTTGCACTGACAGCACATGACGATCTCTCCGCTGTTGCGAAAACGGAATACAAACTTGGGGATGACACGGAATGGCAAACTTATATCGGGCCAATCGCCTTCAAGAATGACGGCTTGTATCGTTTGCAGTTCCGTTCTGCTGACGCTGCGGGCAACATCGAGCAAACGAAGGAGCTAAGTGTCCAGATTGACAAAACGAAGCCGATCTTTGTGCTGAAGGCAAACGGGGAACCGCTTGTAGAAGGTGCTGTTTTCTCCGACGACCTTTTGATAGCGCTGCTCTTGAATGCGAACGATGGACTATCAGGCATTGCAAGCCAAGAACTCACTCTGGACGGAAAGCGTTTGGATAATGGCGCTTCCGTTGATATGGCCGGCAAGCTTGGGATGCATACGCTGAAGATCGTCATCACGGATCAGGCCGGCAATAAGACGGATGAACTTGTCCACTTCACGATTGCTGCCACCATCGAAGGAATGTCCAACTTGATTGACCGTTCTGTCAAAGCCGGTGAATTGAAGGGACCGCTGGTTAACCAATTACGCAACAGCCTGGATCAGGCAAAACATCAATTGAGCAAAGGTGACAAAGACAAAGCGGCCAAACATATGCAGGATTTCCTCAGTCATCTGAATAATAAGTCGATGACGGATAACATCTCCGAAACCGTAAAGTCCATTCTCACGGCTGATGTTAACGCGTTGATCGAGGTTTGGTCCACAAAGTAAAGAACAATAACGTATTGTAACTGCAAAAGCATCCGGCCATCATTGAAGGCCGGATGTTTTTTATGATCAAGGGGGCTCGTGTTGAAATATTCCATTGAAATCGATTTCATTTTCTCCGCATAAATCGAACCGCACATCGGTGGGAGCCTGGGAATCCAAGATTCACAACTGTCGCGGCTTCTTGCAGATCGATCAGAAGACAGGGGCAATCTCCTTTAACCCGGAGTGTTATGCATTCGGATCTTCCTACAGGAGCGGCAGCTACATTCGTATGGTCGGGATAGAAGAGAGGCGCGAAGTGAGGCGGGATTTACCCAAATTTCGAATCTGAAACCGACTTCCATTGGATTAACTCCAGTGGAAGTCGGGATTTCTCAGCTCAGAAGTCAATTACATTGGAGTTAATCCAATCAAAGTACGAATTTCAGACCTTTAGAGTCGATTCCATTGGAAATTTCCAATGGAAGTATGTATTTCGTACGGTCATTTAAGGTTCATCTATATATTCTTCTTCGTCCGGGATGCTGTTCAAAAGGTTTTTATCAATCTTTTTCTGATCTTGATCCGTGTTGGTGTCGCAGTTCACAATACACTTCATTATTTCTTCGGAATTGTCTTGAATATTTGTATACTCAACCATGTTTGAACCTCCTTTCATTGAATTAGAATTTCCAAGATCAAGCCATTTATTCGAGTAGGTACTACTTGACGCTCCTATCCAACTTCAAATGAGCATACATGATTATGGATTCCGATTTATGATCTTGTATGTCGTACTAGATAAGATGAACAAATAGACAGCTTCTATTGTCCAATCTTGTGGTATGCAAAAGGACAGGGAAAAACGACGCTTCAATACAGAAAGCGTCGTTTTCTCATGTTCTTATTTAGTCATTAGTGAGTGCTGACCCGGTTTCAAGCAATGTCTTCATTCCCGAAAGAACAATTGGCAAACCCATTTCAAGAATTTTTGCGGTGTTTATCGCCTGTTCAAATTCATCATGTACGACTGTTACAAGGGTAACGCCGGCTAATTCGGTATGAGCATCGATTTCCCACGTAATACGTGACGGGCTCTCAGAGGCTGTGTCTGGAAACGCGGGGAACTGCCAACTCATAACCAGCTTATGCGGAGGTGCCATTTCGAGAATGATCCCATTTGCAAGTTTTTTCTCCTCAGGGTTCCATAGTTCGAAAGAGGAGCCGATTTCCCAGTTGGATCGGATGGAGCAATTGTACCAAAACTTTGATGTCTTAGCTGGATCAGTAAGGGCTCGCCAAACTTGTTCGGGTGTTGCTTTAATGGCAATACGGTTTACATGCCGTGGCTTGTTCTCCATATTCATTTCACGCTCCAATTCGTTTTTAAGAGATGTTAATTCGATAGCCCAAGGTTCGGCGTATTTGCTCACCCATCGGTCGTAAATTTGCCGTATAGGTACTGAATTTAGATAATGAAGCTTTTCTCTGCCAACTTTTCTGGTGGTAATGAGGTTAGCTTCCTCGAGAATATTAAGATGCTTCATTACACCGAATCTTGACATTTGCAAAGGGGTACAAAGATCGTTCAACGTTCGCCCATCAGCTGTGTGAAGCAGGTCTAGGAGTGTACGGCGGCTAGGGTCAGCAAGTGCCTTGAATATATCGTTATCTATTTGGAACGCCTCCTTTCAAAAGTATCCTTACAAGCATGCTTTTTTGTTCTTGACATGTGACCTAATGGTAACGTATTATAAAGGTGACAGTATAGTCACATATTAGCACAAACAAGTTTGTTTGTCAGCCGGCGGCAAATAGACCCATCTAACTCAACTAGTTTTAGCAACATAATTCTTTCGCCAATACTTAATTGCTGCAGCAGAGTCCTTATACGAAATACACAAAAAAGGAGATGTTTTTTATTATGAAAACGATTGAACAGAAAAATATTGAAACGGTAACTGCGTTTATTGAGGCTTTTGCGAATCAAAATGAGTTGGATGATACGGATCAATTTTTTTCTAGTCAAATAGGGGAGGCATTCCCTGATAAACACTACGCAGTAGAAGAGGTCATAGCCCAAGGTGAGAAGGTAATAGCAAGAATTTTTATGACTGGAACGCATAAAGGTACGTTTGCTGGAAATTTACCTACGGGAAATTCCGTTAAGGCAACACAGTTTCGTGAATTTCGTTTAGTTGATGGCCAGATTGTTGAACATCGTGGTTGGTTCGATACAGCGACACTTTTGCCCCAAATGAAAGCCAATTAACCAAAACAAAGGAGATGTTTTATTGTGATAACGATTGAAGAGAAAAATATGGAGACGGTATCAGCGTTTATCGAGGCTTTTTGGAATCAAAGTGATATGGATTGTACAGAACAATTTTTGTCAACCGATTATCAAGAGCTCTCTTATCAATCAAAAGAAGGTCTGAAACAATTTGCTGGAAAAATACTGGAGGCATTTCCTGATAAACAATACACAGTGGAAGAGATCATAGCGCAAGGGGAGAAAGTACTCGTACGAATGGTTGTGAAAGGTACGCATAAAGGAGTGTTTTTTGGAATCGCACCTACGGGTAATTCTATAGATGTCACACTGTACCGTCAATATCGCGTCGTAGATGGTATGATAGCCGAACACCGAGGTTGGATCGATATGATGACCATGTGGCGTCAAATAAAAGCGAACTAATACCTTGGATGTAGTGAATTTTCCCCATAAGAATACTTGTAAAATCAAATCATACACTCAAAATAGGAATTTATATCGAGGAGGATCTTATATGTTGAAAATTGGAATCATATTGGGAAGTACTAGACCGGGCCGGATGAGTCCACAAGTGGGGAATTGGGTCAAAGACATTGCAGATAAACGCGGAGATGCAAGCTATGAAATCGTGGATATCGCAGATTACAAATTGCCCTTTTTTGGTGAACCGGGTAGCGAAGAACAAATCAAAAATTGGACTGAAAAATTGAATAGCCTGGATGGTTTTGTATTTGTTACGCCAGAATACAATCACAGCATTACTGGTGCTTTGAAAAATGCACTCGATTTAGCTCGTGTGGAATGGAATAACAAAGCAGCAGGTATCGTTAGTTATGGATCAACTGGCGGAGCGCGAGCGGCTGAACATTTGAGAGGCATATTAGGAGAATTACTAGTTGCTGACGTAAAAGCACATCCGACTTTATCGATATTTACCGATTTTGAGAATTATAGCACATTTAAGCCAGCAGAATTACATCTTGGGAATATCACACTTATGCTGGATCAAGTGATCGCATGGAGTGGAGCACTTCAAACCCTACGCCAATAGGTTCAGAACAAGAATCCTGCTACTACGGATAAATGAGAACTGAACTGTCACCATTTGAGAAACGCATGGCCCCTTAACTCAGGGATCAAGCGTTTTTTTGATTTGCAAAATAAACAGATTAGTGATTTGATACTTTTATACGATTTATAAATAACCTTATAGGAACGATGATGATTATGAAAATAGAATTTGAAAATAATACGATAGAATTTAATGTTCAATATGGAATTCGAAAAAAGATCTCGATTCACATCGATTCCATGGGTTTCATAACTTTAAAAGCTCCTAATGATACAAGTAAGGAAATGGTTATGAGTGCAGTGAAACAACATGGGAAAACGATCTTGGGAAAATTGCAACTCATTGCGAAGGCTCGAGAAATCCCGAAGACAAGAGAGTATCAGGATAAAGGCAAGTTCCTTCATCTTGGGAAATATGTTTTTCTCCATGAATTAATCGAGACGAATGAGTTAAATGAAGAAGAATTGAAATTGAATCTTAAAAAGTTCTATTTCTCAAGCTGCAAGAAGATAATTGGGGAAAGAATCAAAATTTATCAAACCGTGCTAAAAGTAAAACCCAAAACGATTGAGGTAGATGAGTCCAAAACCAAATGGGGAAGCTGCAGCTCGGATAAAAAAATAACCTTTAACTATCGATTAGCCATGGCTCCAATAGAAGTTATTGATTATGTCATCATCCATGAACTATGTCATCTCCTTCATATGAATCATGATCGATCATTTTGGAGACGTGTAGGAAGCATTATGCCGGATTATAAAGAAAAGGAAGCGTATTTGGCAAGGTATGGGCATGCTATGACGCTTTGAGAAACGAGAACTCAATAATAACAGGAAAAGTCAGCCGGTCTAGTGGATTGGTTGATTTTTCTCTATTTTAAGCATTTCAGAGGAGTGTAAAGCAAAAACGAATAATGAGGAGCGTTAACTAATAGAAAAGGATAATGAAGCAGGCGCCGCGACGAGCTGCTTTATTGATGATAAAGAACAGATTCAAGTGATGAACATCATTCCTTTTGGAAAACTTATCTATGTAGTTTAACAGAGGGGGTGGGCATCCATGAAAAACAAATGGTTCATTGTTTTTGTTCTAATCATTGCATCTCTAGTAACATGGCAAATTTCTTGGGCTGATGCAGCCAATAAAATGCCCGAAAAAGATTCTACGGAATTGAAGTTTCAAGATATGGTTGTGCTGTTTTTATTACCATATATGAATAACAAACTATCTGACGTGTATGCCAAGGATTTAAAAAGTGCACCAGATCTGTACCCGTATTATATTGATGTCAAACATGTTGAACGATTAAATGGGTTTCGAGGCTTTGAATTTCAGATTACACTTGAAGCAACTCCTACTGTTGGACCTCATATTCCTGTTGGCGCCGATCTCTTTACGTTTGAAGTGAATTCCGGAGAAGATGTAAAACTCGTAAAATTTGAACATTTGAAGGGGCCCAACGAAAAGGACTTTCCACCTAATTATAAAGACCTCTTAAATTAACATTTTACTGGACTATCGAATTGGTAATATGGATTACACTTAATGTTATTAATAATTAATATGATTTAATAATTTCAAATAAATTGAGGGATTGGTCTAGCGATGGAAGGCGTGATTAGACAGCTATGGGACATAATAACTAGAGCAATGAAAACGTTGCAGTTGATAGCGTAGAACTGAACTGAGATAATATAACAAAAAGCTAATAATAAGGAGATACGATGACTGAGAAAAGTACAATGTTAGAAACAGGATGGAACTTCGACAACAGTTATGCTCGTCTGCCGGAATCTCTTTTTACCAGACTTCATCCAGCTCCTGTGCGCTCACCGGAGGTAGCCATTCTTAATGATCAGTTGGCAACATCCTTGGGATTATCCGTACAATCACTGCAAAGCAATGCAGGGGCAGCGGCGCTTGCTGGTAACCAGATTCCTGAAGGCGCTATGCCTCTGGCCCAAGCCTATGCGGGGCATCAATTTGGACATTTTAACCGTTTAGGGGATGGCCGGGCTCTGCTTCTTGGCGAACAGATCACTCCCCAAGGCACACGGGTTGATATTCATCTTAAAGGTTCAGGCAGGACGCCATACTCCCGCGGGGGAGATGGTCGGGCTGCACTTGGCCCGATGCTGCGTGAATACATCATCAGCGAAGCCATGTATGCGCTTGGTATTCCAACAACCCGCAGCCTAGCGGTGGTAACAACCGGTGAGTCCATCATCCGTGAAACTGAACAGCCTGGAGCAATTCTTACCCGCGTAGCTGCCAGTCATTTGCGCGTCGGTACCTTTCAGTATGCTGCGAAACTTGGCACCAAAGAAGACCTTCTAGCCCTGGCTGATTACACATTGCAAAGACACTTTCAAGAAGTGGATGTTGCTGATGAGAACCGCTATCTTGTCCTACTTCAGGAAGTGATCAAGCGTCAGGCTAGTCTCATTTCCAAATGGCAGCTCGTTGGCTTTATTCACGGAGTAATGAACACCGATAACATGGCGATCAGTGGAGAAACCATTGACTATGGTCCTTGCGCCTTCATGGATGCCTACGATCCGGCAACGGTATTCAGTTCCATTGACAGACAGGGACGCTATGCCTACGGTAACCAGCCCTATATTGCCGCGTGGAATCTCGCCAGATTTGCTGAAACTCTACTGCCGCTGCTGCATGAGAACGAAGAGCAAGCAGTCAAATTGGCTGAGAACGCGATTGCAAATTTTTCCGAGCTGTATCATCGCAATTGGTTCTCGGGAATGAGGGCAAAGCTCGGAATCTTTAATGGCGAACAGCAGGATGAATCTCTTATTAAAGACCTGCTCACCATGATGGAGAAATATAGTGCGGACTATACCAATACTTTTCGCGCATTAACTTTTGATAAACTGGAAGACACGGACCTTTTTAGCTCCACGGAGTTTGCTCAGTGGCAAGAGTCGTGGCAAGCGAGACTAAGCAGGCAGGAGGAAACAAAAGCTTCTTCACATCAGTTGATGCGTAGCAGCAATCCTGCGGTAATCCCCCGTAACCACCGGGTAGAAGAAGCACTAGAAACTGCGGTAAATCAAGGAGACTATAGCGTAATGGAGCGGCTTCTTGGTGTTCTTTCGAATCCCTTCGCACACTCCTCCGAACAGGCTGATTTTACACGGCCTACGTTATCAACCCAGCCTTACCGAACCTTTTGCGGTACTTAATATAGAAGAAATTTTAAAAAATAACCTGACTTTCAGGTTATTTTTTTTGTATAGGAAATTATGCAAGATGCCAATTTGTGGATAAGTGATATATCAGAACGAATACGCAGGATGCTTAGAAGTCGATTTTCGACTTCTAAGACTCTGTCGACGAGCTTCGGCTCGCAGAGATCGCTGTAAGCGCGGTAAACGCGCTTATTTGTTGGGGCGCTTCTGGATAAGTGCAGGATGGTCTGCTGAGAAGTCGATTTTCGGCTTCTCAGACTCTGTCGGCGAGCTTCGGCTCGCAGAGCTCTCGCTGTAAGCGCAGAAAACGCGCTTAATTGTTGGGGTGCTCCTGAATAAGCGCGTTTTCCGCGCTTACTCAGAACGAACGCGCAGGATGACCTGCTGAGAAGTCGATTTTCGGCTTCTCAGACTCTGTCGGCGAGCTTCAGCACGCAGAGCTCTCGCTGTAAGCGCGCTATTTGTTCTTAACAAATAGTTTTCTAGGAAATTCGCAAATATTTGTTTACATAATAATTGTTATGAAATCATGAACTTCTGAAAGACTCTTGACAATTAGTGGAAATAAGGATTTAATGATAATAACAACTTGATAATAACAAAATGTTTGTAACATCATTTCAAAATCAACGAATAGGTGATCTACATGGACAAAGAGCAACTTAGAGATAAGCAGGGACTTACAGAAATAGAGTTTTTACAGGGTTATGATGCCAGTATTTACGAAAGACCGTCCGTTACAGTAGATATGTTAATTTTCAGTGTGGTTGATGAAGAAAAAGAAAACTATAGAAAGCTACCGGAAAAGTCACTGAAACTGCTCATGGTAAAAAGGGGGGTTCATCCTTATATAGGACAATGGGCTTTACCCGGAGGCTTTGTAACAAAGGACGAAAGTATGGATGAGGCTGCCTTGCGGGAGTTAAAAACCGAGACTAATATTGATGATGTTTATATGGAACAGCTATATACATGGGGAGATGTAAATCGGGATCCTCGTACACGAGTTATAAGCTGTTCGTACATGGCACTTGTTGATGGCAGATCACTTGAGGTGAAGGCAGGGGATGATGCGGATGATGCAAGGTGGTTCAACGTTAAGTACAGTGTGCTTGAAGAGAAGAAGACGATAATAGAGAAGAACTTTGTCTTTGAAAAAGTGATAAAAATTGCTCTTTCAAACGATAAGGACACTCTTGAGGCTGTGATAAAAGTTATTGAAAAGTATGCTGGAAAAGTAATTATGGTAGAAAGAGAGATAATGGTTTCGAATGGAATTGCATTTGATCATGCGGAAATGATCCAATACGCCGTTGAGAGACTTAGGAATAAGATTGAGTACACAGATATAGCTTTCAATCTGATGCCGGAACTTTTTACATTGTCGGAGCTTCAACAGGTTTATGAGGTTACTTTGGGAAAAGAGCTGCTTTCTGCTGCATTTAGAAGAAAAATTGCGGATATGGTTATGGAAACCAATCAATTTACAAAGGATGCAGGGCATCGGCCGGCTAAGCTGTTCAGGTTCAATCCGAAATGGCGGTATTTGTAAAGCAAGAACACATATAACGAAGTTGGAGGTTAAAAATGAATTCAAACAAAAAAACGGCAAGAATTGCGGGCGTATTATTTCTCGCTGCAACAGCTGCTTATATACTAGGTAATGGACTTATAGAATCTGTTCTAAATAACCCAGATTATCTTATTCATGTTTATCCAAATAGAACCAAAGTGATCGAAGGAATGCTCCTTGAGTTCATTAATTCGGCTGCAGTTGTTGGCATTGCAATCACACTGTTTCCAATCTTAAAAAAACATAATGAAACTTTAGCGCTGGGTTACGTCTCTTTCAGGGTTATTGAGGCTATAATCCTTATAGTTGGGGCAATCATCCCTTTATTATTAATATCATTAAGTAAGGAGTATATAGAAACAGGAGCCCCGGATGCTTCCTATTTTCAAACTATAGGCACGTTAGCAATAAAAGGGAAATTATTGGCCTTTCAGTTAGCAATGCTCGTTCTTGGTCTCTATAGCTTGTTGTTTTGTTATTTATTTTATCAATCTAAACTCATTCCACGTTTACTATCAGTCCTTGGATTTATTGGATACGCATCGTTATTAACGAGCGCCTTGTTAGAGATTTTCGGCTATAGTGCAGGAATGCTTTTATTTCTTCCAGGAGCCTTATTTGAAATATTACTACCGCTATGGCTGATCGTTAAAGGATTTAAGGAGAAAACTTCATGAAGGCAATAGTATACACAAAATATGGAACTACTGACGCTCTTCAACTTAATGAGGTAGAAAAACCTATTCCCAAGGACAATGAGGTACTAATAAAAGTACATGCTGCATCCATAAATTCATGGGACTGGGATCTCCTAAGAGGTACACCGTTCTTGGTCCGCCTTGATGGGGGGCTTCTAAAACCAAAATACAACATACTTGGAGCTGACATAGCAGGGCGGGTTGAAGCGGTTGGTAGAGACGTAAAGCAGTTTCTTCCAGGTGATGAGGTATTCGGGGACATTTCCGGTTGTGGTTGGGGAGGATTTGCGGAGTTTGTATGCGCTAGTGAAAATGCATTAACGCTGAAACCAGCCAGTATGACATTCGAGGAAGCAGCGGCCATACCTCAAACGGCAGTCCTCGCCTTGCAGGGACTTCGAGATAAAGGGCAGATTCAGAAAGGACAGAAGGTTTTAATTAATGGCGCAGGTGGAGGTGTGGGGACATTTGCGGTACAGATTGCCAAGTTATTTGGGGCTGAAGTGATAGGGGTGGATCGCGCAAGGAAATTGGATATGCTGCAATCGATTGGTGAAGATCAGGTAATTGATTACATGCAAGAAGATTTCACTCAAAATGGACAGCGT
The DNA here is from genome assembly GCF_025369935.1 of Paenibacillus andongensis. Classification (NCBI taxonomy): domain Bacteria; kingdom Bacillati; phylum Bacillota; class Bacilli; order Caryophanales; family Paenibacillaceae; genus Paenibacillus; species Paenibacillus andongensis. Next base: position 3,822,869 of record NZ_CP104467.1, read on the forward strand.
TACGACCTGATCCTTGATGTTGCGGGGTATCGATCGATTTATGATTACAAGCGTGCATTAAGTCCCAAGGGTACTTATGTCATGGTCGGTGGCTCCATAGCCCGAATCTTTCAAGTGATGCTCCTAGGACCTTGGATCTCAATGATCGGAAGTAAGAAAATGGGTATCCTTATGCACAAACCAAACCAAAATGATCAAATTGTTATGAAGGAGCTTTTTGAGGCTGGTAAAGTTGTACCTGTGATAGATAGAAGTTATCCGTTAATCGAGGTTGCTGAAGCCCTCCAGTATCTTGGAGAAGGACACCCAAAAGGAAAAGTCGTCATTCGTATGGAACATTAAACAAGAAATGGCTCGGGTCAAGATGATGCTGTAAGGGCATTGAAAACAGCAATCGACCGCATTGAGGATAATGAACGTTCTTTATGCTAAAAGCACGCAAGGGCAGACCAATTTCATCATTCATCATTTAAGTGATGTGATTGATCCTTGTAGCAATACATATTCACAAAACCCGTATTTTATACATATGTACTATAATCATTAAATCCTTTTATGTATCAGTTGTTTTTATATGGTGTCATACATTATATAGAGTGAATTTCTAACGAAGCGCACATTTTTCGTGAGCTTCGTTTTTTTATGATTCTTCTTGTCTTCTATTTGGGCGGCTGTATCCGACTGTTCATAAATCCCACGCAACATTGAGACCAATGTCTTGCTTTATGCGGATTTAGTTTGATCCCTGCATATTTAGTGATTTTGCTCCAATTCGAATAGAATGCTGAGTAGCTATATGGAGTACCTCTTGAAGATATAAATAACGGTTCGGAGTCAGGCAAGTCATTGAACTTTACCTGTACATTCGCGGAATGACGTCTCTCCGAGTTCACGTACTTAATTAACAGCTTTAACGTCTCGGGGGATATACGAATGAACTTGATTCTACGCTTATAGCTGCCTTTATTGGTTGCAGCTAATTCATGTAGGTCTGATCGTTTTCGGTAATCACCAGCAGTTAGTTCTAGTATCTCTGATATTCTTGCGCCCGTTTCAAACATAAACCGAGTGATTACTTCGTCAAGTAATCGCCAACCATTGGTATCCCCTGCTTGATAAATGCGATAGGGTAGGTCCCAATCGCCAATGATCTCAGGTACCCACTCCTCATTGATGACCTTGAAGTATGAATCCGTTTGCTTTCTAAAAGATAGAGGTTCCTCGGTACCGGCTGCTTGAGGCATCCTTGGTCTGTTTGATCTTTCCCCTGGCTGCTCTGTTACACTGTCTTTGAAATCCATATCTAATAGTGGATTGGCATGTGAATACTTTTTTAAACGGATCATAGTCTTATAAAATCCTTTAATTGCGGCTAAGAAGAGTTGTACCGTTTTGGAACTTTTACTTGTTAAATAAATTCCCTCATGCCCCTCTCGACCACGGATTTTACAATGCATCTGATCTATCAAATATTGTCTAACTGCTTCCTTAACAGCCTCTGGATCGTCATCCCATTGGACCTTTTTGGCCTGGTAATGACTCTTGTGCTTTAACCAATAGAAGAATGGTTCCAGAGTATTTAAATAAGCAATTACTGAGCTCTCACTGATTCTGTTGACTTGGTCATGATAATACTCTGTAAGTGGAATGAACGCCTCCTTAGTATCATCAAATACGATAAGTCGGTATTTACTGTTCACTCCCTCAGGACAGAATATATGAAAATACGAGGCCACTACCTCCATCACCCCCATCTTTTTTTTACAAAAAAATGGACATTTCCGTTTAACGAAAACGGATGTCCACATATGATGTGTAACACTATATGAAAATATAGTAGAATCATAGATTCGTCAATGAAACTTGTAAATTAATATTACAGTGTATTTTATACATATGTCTGTAATTGTGTTTCGGGCATCCTTGACTACGATTTTCCCTGTCGGTTTGACAAGAACTTGCCCCTGGCCATTCTCTTCAGCATCGATCAGAAGCGCGATCGATACGTCCCCGCATCCATTGATTCATTAATGCCACATGAAATTAAGATTTCAATTATGTTACATTTACTTAACTCAAGTATTTACATTGGTAGAAATTAAAACCTAAACTACAAATAAGAATTACGGTTAATACAAGCGTAAAATGCTTTTTCATTTTTTTACCCCTTCCAATAGATTAAGCAGCTGTTCTAAGTTGCCGAACGGTGGTAAAATTCGCCCGTTTACATGTATCCAGCAGCATTTTCTTCTGTTTATCCGTATGGTCGAGCTTCTTGTGGAGTTCCAAGAAGCGGAACCAAAACATGTAGTTAAGTTATCGATATACTTTGTCGCGACACCATGAAACCTGTCCATCCATTCTTTCAGTCGCGAATGAAACGAATTGACATGTTGAATGTGATCATTACCTCAATTTTACCACAGATAGTAGAGTAAAGGGCTGGAGATCCCAGCCCCTCCTCATCAAACCGTACATGCAGTTTTCCCGCATACGGCTTTCCGACGTTCTTCATCCAGGGCAGTACGGTTTTACCCAAGTGCATAATGTTTTCAGTCCTGTACGTTGAAGCAGAATATGCATTTCTGACCAATTCCGCTTGCGCTTCCTATGTTTGTTATTCCAGAACAGTCTCAATCTCCTCAGGATGTACCAGTCCACTTTCGCAAGGAAACGGTTTGCCATACTTCGATCTACATCCAGATGAGCGTAGAAGTTACGCCACCCTTGGATCATAGGATTCAGTAGCCCAACCATTTGCTTTAACGGCCAGTTTAACCGTCCTCGGGATGCCGTTTCTTCGTTCAAACGAGTACGCATCTTCTTCATCGCTTTCTTCGATGGAAAGCTTCGAAGTCTATACATAACCCCCTTTTTATGGAGATGCGGCATCTTCCTATGGTGAAAGCCAAGAAAGTCAAACCCATCCTGATTCTTCCATAGACATACTAACTTTGATTTGGATGTGTTCATGGTCAACTCTAGTTTTCCGAAGATAGCCTTGAGTACATGAATAGCTTCGAGTGCCTGCGGTTTGTACCGGCATAGAATGACAAGATCGTCTGCATACCTTACTAGCTTGCCCAGATGAGAGAATTGTTTCTCCCATATCGTATCGAGGTAGTTGAGATAAATGTTGGCGAGAAGAGGAGATATTACACCGCCTTGTGGGCTACCGATCTCCGTTTTGTGCCATACGCCATCCTTCATAACGCCTGCTTCAAGCCACTGTCTAATTAACTTTAGAATGCGCCTGTCGCAGATGCGTTCTTCGACCAGTTTCATCAGCTTGCTGTGGGAGATATTATCGAAGTAGCCTGTTATATCTACGTCGACCACCCAGTTGATGACGCCCCAATTGATGCTTTCCCGGATGCTCTTTATAGCGTGGTGAGCCGACCGTTTGGGGCGAAATCCGTAAGAGCAATCTTTAAAATCTGATTCGAATATACCTTCGATCACCAGTTTGGTTGCCATCTGAACAGTCCGGTCACGGACTGTTGGAATACCCAAGGGACGTGCCTTTCCGTCCGGCTTCGGAATCTCTTTCCGTTTGACCGGAGAAGGTCGGTATTCCCCATTCATTAGCTGTTGCCTGATCTCTTCGATGAAGGATTCTTCGCCAATCTCTCGGACGATGAATTCGATTGATTGTCCATCGATGCCGGCACTTCCACGATTGGTTTTCACTCTTCTCCATGCTTCTTGCAGGATATCTTTCCGGAATACTTTGTCGTACAGCGCATGAAACTTACGCTTTGGGTTCTCCTTAGCCGCAAGATAGAGGGTATTTTGGAGTTGTCGAGCGTTTTCATTGGTGGCGTTAGCCGTGTATTCGGCATTCACTTGCTCTTACCTCCTTGATATCCCGTAAACGAAGTGGGGTATTGCCTTTCGGCGCCCTTCCCTCCCCGGGGTTATGTTGTCCGCCGGATCATTGGTAGTATGGCCCCCTCCGACTCCCTTCCCGCAGCTCGCCATTTCACCTTTGGGGCTTATAGGTTTGCTTGTTACGAAAAAAAAAACTTCGTGCGGGGGAGGGTCTCCCTAGTTCCAAACACAACTGTCTCTGCATGCCGATCCCTTTACACCGGAGGGTTCTTTTGCGCTGCATTCCAAGATCTTTGCGCGTTCCATGGCCTTCGCCGGGGCAGTCGTGGCTCGGCTCCCTCTTATCCCTCCCGGGTTCAGTTTCACGATGCGGTAGGATTCATTTTCATTACGGCCTGCAGATTTGCTTCATCGCGCGAGGCGCGACTTTTCACAGGGCTTCAGCCGCCGGATTTCGCCGACGTCTGCCTGCTAGCTACGGGGCGGCTTGGACCTTACCCCGACTGAACTTGCATCAGTAAGTTGTGCCTAGCTTGGCTAGGCGCGCACTGCCCGTTACTTTAATGATGAAACAAAAATAGAGCTGCTTCAATGCAGCTCTTGCGCTATAGTTCAATGATGACCTCCTAAAATAGATCGCAAACTGTCTTATTTACGAAGAATTCGTGAGGCATTATTAATTATCCTGCTCTTTGCGAATTGAGGTTGCCACTTGATCCGTGTGCCCAAATTTGCAACTTATTGGTTTTCCCCTATGAATCTCCACCCCATTTTAAATTTTTGTCTCGTGATGAACCTGAATTAAATATGAAAATATTGGGTATTCTACATAAAAGTTTCAATAAGAAGGACGGATTCAAAAATGAATGATTCTAAAAAATCTAATCTATGGAAAAACAGACTTCAAAATGATAATACCTTATCCATCGAAATTCCAAAACAAAATTTGAGCAATAGCATCATAGAGAATGAGCAAATTTTAAAACATATATTTCAAAATTGTTCGGATATTGTGTTTCGTGAAATAACAATTCAGTGCCGCACCAAGATGTTATTTGTTTACGTTGACGGCATGATCAATGCCGAGGTCATGATGTCAAACGTTCTAAAACCATTAATGTACAGTGGTATGCCCCAAGGCCTCGGGCCAATCGACAATGTCGCCCAGATGTTTGATCAAGAGGTCTTTTCTATTCTCCACACCAAAAAAGTTTCCTGTTTTCAAGATATAGCCGAACATATTTTAAAAGGAAATATAGCTATATTGGCCGATGGGGATGACATTGCCCTTCTTGCGGATGTGGCAGAGTTTGAAACACGAAGCATACAAGAATCTTCCGGAGAGATTACCCTTCGGGGCTCCAGAGAAAGCTTTACCGAGCATCTACGGACGAATACCACATTGCTGCGCAGGATTTTGTCAACGCCAAAGCTAAAGATGGAATCCTTACAAATCGGAAGCTTGACGAAGACCGATGTCGTCATCTCTTATATTGAAGGAATCGCTTCCGAGACTGTAATAAATGGAATTCGAGATCGTTTAAACCGAATACAGATCGATGGAATTCTTGAATCCGGGTATATCGAAGAACTCATTGAAGACCATAACTATTCGCCTTTTTCGCAAATTGGGATCACGGAGCGGCCGGACGTGGTCGCAGCTGGATTGCTTGAAGGGAAACTTGCAATCATAACCAACGGATCTCCATTTGTGCTTGTAGCCCCGATTACGTTCTGGGGAGGATTGCAGGCACCTGACGATTATTATGAAAGAATTTTGTTCGTAAACTTCAGTCGATGGATTCGCTATCTATTTATCCTCTTTTCGGTTATTTTCCCTTCTATTTATATTGCTCTAACCAATTTTAATCCGGAGATGGTTCCTCCAAAACTGATGATTACCATTACCGCCCTGCGGGAAAAGTCGCCATTTCCGACGGTGATTGAAGTCTTCTTGATGGAGCTCATGTTTGAAGGCTTACGAGAAGCTGGTATCCGTCTACCCCAACAGATTGGTCCGCTTGTGACCTTAGCTGGGGCATTAGTCATCGGTGAGGCTGCTGTGCGCGCCGGAATCATCTCTGCGCCTATTGTCATAGTCGTATCGGCTGCTGGAATCGCATCGTTTGTCATTCCGCGGTATCGGGCAGGTTTTCCCCTTCGGATATTAAGATTTCCTTTATTGTTGCTTACCGGAACATTCGGATTATTTGGATTGGCAGTTGGGATCATCGCTATTCTCATTCACCTGATTCATTTAAATTCATTCGGGACCCCTTTTCTTACCCCGCTGGCACCGCTTGTCCCTCGAAGGCTTAAGGACGTACTGATTCGCTGGCCTCTTAAGCTCGCTGCGCAAGATGAACCTAAAAAATGAGGCGGATCTTCAATGAAAAAAGCGTGGAAACTTTACTTTGCATTGCTCCTTACGATATTGTGTTTAACCGGTTGTTGGGACTTTCAGGAACCGAATCAGCTCGCATTCATTACCGGTGTAGCGTTAGATCTAACGAATGACGGACAGTTTGAAATTAGTTCACAAATCGCGATTCCCTCGGTTATTGGGGGACAAGATTCTGGCGGCGGCGGTGAAAATAAAAAAAGCTTCCGCGTCGTGTCCGCAGCCGGAAAGAACATTATGGATGCAGGACAAAACTTGCAGACTCAGATTTCCCGAGCTTTGTTTTACGGTCATCGCCAGACGATTCTCATCGGACAGCGAATGGCCGAGCATGGAGTGGGCAACTTTCTCGACATGTTTATTCGTAATCCTCAATCGGAGCTTCGTTCAACGATCTATGTTGTAAAAGACGGTTTAGGGAAAGACCTCCTTTCATTGGAGCCTATTTTTGATCCTTATACAGCGACGGCGCTGGTTAATGAACAAGCTTCTTTAGGCCTAAAACCCTATTTTTACCGAAAGTTTTTATCGGATGCTTTGAGTCAAGGCATACATCCCTTATTGCCGGCTGTCAGCTCAACGTCTTTAAAAAAGTATACATATGCGGGAACTGCCGTGTTTAACAAAGACGATGGCATGAAATTGGTGGGATTCTTAGATACGAAAAAATCCTATTACGCCAATTGGATACTGGACCGGTTAAACGGGTTTACCGTCACCGCTTTCGTCCCCGAAGGAAATGGAATCGTCAGTTTACAATTGCAATCATTAGATCGGCAAATCCGATCGAAAAAGGTCAAAGATCAAATACAAATTGAAGTTCGTCTCACAGGAAAGGGATTACTTGTCGAAAATAGTTCGAATCTCGATCCAACTAAGCGAAAGGATCTGCGAATCATCCAAGATAAGCTCAGTCAAACAACTCAGAAATCGATACAGCAGCTCATCGAAAAAGTACAAAAGCAGTATAATACGGATATTTTCGGGTTTGGTCAAAGCGTTCACGAACAACATCCACATAAGTGGAAGGCATTGAAACAAGAGTGGAATAAGATTTTCGCTGAACTGTCTGTTTCAGTCGAGGTTGATCTTCAATGCAAGGACCCGGGCCAAACGACTACCTCATTTATGGGCATTCCCTAATTAAGGTGGGGACCGAATATCGTCAGTATATGATGAAAAAATTGTAATAATGTCGAGTAGGAGGGAATTACTTGTGAAGTTGTCAGGGTGGCAAATGATTTGTACAATCGTAACGATTGAATTCGTCATGGCCGTCTGGTTGCGAATTTCGCCAGCTATCGAAATATCCAACCAGGATGCGTGGCTTTCCATTATCATTGGAGGGATTCTAGCCGCAGCTATAACTTTTTTAGTTGTTCGTTTGAGTCTACTTCACCCAAATCAAAGCTTGACGGTATTCAGCCAGAAATTGTTGGGCAAATGGCTCGGGAGAATAATCGTCCTTCCGTATTTCACCGCGTGGTATATCCTCGCCGGTGATGTACTGCGTTCGTTTGCCGACTTTATCCATCTGATTCTGCTCAACAATACGCCGGTATGGATCATCATGCTGCTTATGACGGGTTTAATGACGTATATGACCTATTCGACAGGAATTACAGGAATAGGCCGTTTTTGCGAAATAGCCGGTCCCATTACGATTTTAGTATTTATTTTCAGCTTAATATTGAATGTAGGCAACACAGAATGGCATCTAATGTTACCGGTCTATTCCGATTCAGGATGGAGAAATATTATAAAAGCGTCGTATGCTCCTGCTTCCTTCTTCGGAGAAACGTTTGTGTTATTGGTCATCGTCTCTTTTATGCAAAATCCTAAAAAGGCGCTTTCGACGTCCATGCTAAGCGTAGGTATTACGGTGTTCATGGTTCTTACAGCAACTATTATGGTGCTGCTTGTGTTTGGACCCAGTGTATCGGCCAAATTGAGATTTCCTTATTTCATGCTTGTCAGATCCATTAATATTTTTAATTTCGTTCAAAATCTCGATATCTTCATTGTTTTCATATGGGTTTTCGGTGTATTTGCTAAAATTTCCTTTTATTTGTTCATTACCAGCTATGAATTGGCGAATTTGAGCAAGACAAGAAATTGGCGGAAAATGATCTGGTTCAGCGTACCGATGATTTTTATTATTGCGCTCCTAATTCCGAATGAGTCTACAATTGTAGTGTTGCAAGAACTATGGAGATTAATTGTGATTCCGGTTTGCGCGATCGGGATTCCCCTACTATTATGGATCGTTTCCATGATTAAGCGGCGGAAACCCGCAGCAATATCCTAGCCTAGTCGTCACTAAGTAGAATAGCATCATCTTGTTTAAACATTTTCTTTTGTTCTTCTGTTAATTCCATCCCTTTATTTGTTACCCATCGCTTCCTCCTTACCATATCAGGAATGCTGATGAGTAACGTTCAACGCATAAATTTGAACTACCCTGCAGCTTCTCGACAATGCCCCTTCGCATCGTCATTTCATCTTCCACTACGCCAATTCTCATCGGATAAAGTGCCCCTCCTTTCCCGTGACACCATGCATGCTAGTGGGCGAGATTATAAATGCTAATTCTATTTCTTTTTCAAGCTATCCTTCTCTCCTCAATTTACCGACTATGAAAATATGCTTTAGACGGAGGGTTATTAAGTATGCCCATTTAACAGTAGGACTTACTCATTAAGAACTTAAGAGAAAAATGTTGGATAAACTATTAGCTGGTTAGAAATGTGCCATAGATAATAGGTCTCGGAGTAACATCCCCCGAGGCTTACGGTCCACCACGGGATGTCCTTGAAAATCTACTACATTCCATGAATCGGTATTGTGGTGATAAATCAGCAACACATTCTTTGCACCTATCGTGCCAATAGGGATTTCAATAGCCGCGTCAGATACATCCCCGTTTAGGAAACTCAATTACCAGGTATTACCACGAAGTGCATAACTCATGTAAATATATATAACCATCCAAATAAATCCAACACTTTATTACGCATAACTGCCCGTTTAACGTAACGAAGCTGCCCGACCGTGCCGGCAGCTTCGTAGTTTAAGCTAGCCCTTGGTGTATATCCCCCAAATACAGTTTGAAAATTCTCCAGCTGCAAAGGTAATTACTTCGTCGTTCTCTTTTTTAACTGACCAAATGGTAAAGTTCTTTTTTACGTTGTATATTGGGTCTATTACCGTAGCCGTCTCACCCGAGCTCTCCCATTTTTTCTTAAATATATCTATCCCATTTAGCAGAAATGACTCATCTGCAGTACTTCCGATAAACTCGAAGGAGTTCGCCAAGCGCTGTTCGCGAAGGAAAATCGCTTCGTACGCCCCAAGGCTTCGCGAAAATGCGCGCGGCGTCCGATGAATTCGGCTGGAATCTGAATTATGGCAGCATCGTGATGATCTTCCGTGGCGGCAGCATTATCCTCGCAGGCTTTCTTCAAAACATCAAGGACACGTATGACGGCGATCCGGAACTGAAAAACCTGTTCCTGGACGATTACTTCAGCAGCCAAGCGGCTTGGCGGAAAGTGGTCGCATCGCCGTCACTCACGGCATCTCGGTTCCGGCTTTCGCTTCCGATCTGGCCTATTATGACAGCAATCGGTCGGAAAAACTTCCGGCGAACTTGCTGCAAGCGCAGCGTGATTACTTCGGCGCGCATACGTTTAAGCGCGTTGACCGCGAAGGCACTTTCCACTTTCAGTGGATGGATAGCGACAAGTAAAAAAAGAAAGATTACCCTAAGCCGTATACGGCAAAGGGTAACCTTTTTTTGTAAGATTGATTACTTCATCGGTTGAATTGGATTGCTCTTCAAGATGTCTTCCACTTCTTGGTAGCCATCAGGGTAGGCAAAGTTATAGCGCGCTGGAAGTGCGAACACGTATTTGTCATTGCGCATCAGTTCGCTTGCGCCGATAGGCGCTGCGCCGATGTGGAATTTATCCTGCTGAAGCTCGTTCCATTGGTCGACAGTAAAGACGAGAATAGGGATATCCTGTCTAGGCTGTTCAGCGGTCCATTCGGGATGGCGGATGCTGAGTTTCGCGCCGCTTTCTACGACCTTATCGCCTTGCGCATCCCCTACATAAAGACCCTCCCATTTGTCCGTTACAATCGTGTACCTTTTCCAACTGTCCGGAAGTGTGAAACGGAAGCCATATTGGGTATTCTCATAGACGGTTTGGCCTACTTGACCCGTTTGTCCGCCGATTGGGATCATCGGTTGAATCGGATTGCTCTTCAAGATGCCCTCCACTTCTTGGTAGCCATCAGGGAAGGCAAAGTTATAGCGCGCCGGAAGTGCGAACACGTATTTGTCATTGCGCGCCAGTTCGCTTGGTCCGATAGGCGCTGCGCCGATGTGGAACTTATCCTGCTGAAGCTCATTCCATTGGTCGACAGTAAAGACGAGAATAGGGATATCCTGTCTAGGCTGTTCAGCAGTCCATTCGGGATGGTGGATGCTGAGTTTCGCGCCGCTTTCTACGACCTTATCGCCTTGCGCATCGCCTACGGAAAGACCCTCCCATTTGTCCGTTACGATCGTGTACCCTTTCCAACTGTCCGGCAGCGTGAAACGGAAGCCATATTGGGTATTCTCATAGACGGTTTGGCCTACTTGACCCGTTTGTCCACCGACTGGGATCATCGGTTGACTGCTTCCATCCCTTGGAGTGTCGTTGGATGAAGGCGCTGAAGGTTGATGCGGAGTAGGGTGGATGTATTTAAGCGCGTTAAAAATCATCTCAGCGGCTTGCGCGCGTGTAATCTCCGCTTTCGGATGGAAATTGCCGTTGGCGTCGAGCGTTGCAATTCCTTTGTAAATAGCGGCTTGGACCGGACCGAGATCGTCAAGGGCAATTTCGGCCTTGTCTTTAATCTCGATTACCGGGAGCTTCATCATGTGCAAAATGCTATGACCGTCAAGCGCAAGAAGCAATTCTTTGGTGAAAGTCGCTTTCGTCCATTTCTGATCCGGATCGAGATCGGCAGGAAGCTTCAGGCCGTTATTCGCCGCGATAATGAAGCTTTGCGAGTACCATGCGTCATTTTTTGCTTTTGCAAAATAGTCGGTGGCCTGCGGCGCTTTTACAAATCGGATAGCGTCTAAGTTCAAACCAAGCGCCTTGACGATCAATTGAATGCCTTGCGCAGCTGAAAGAGGAGCATTGGGCTGAAACAGGTCATTGCTGACACCCGATACGAGGCCCTGCGATTGTAGAGAAATAATTTTATCTTTGGCCGCAACCTGGTCCAGATCGGTGAAAGCTGCAGTTGCAGCAAGGCTTTGCCCAGCTAAGGTAAGGGACAATACGGCGGCAGCGGATAAGCTAAGAAGTTTTTTACGGGATTTCACTTTCTATCACCTCGTTGAGTTTTCGCTTACAGTACCTCAAACGTATGATTGGTTGAAATTGTTGCAAAAAAAATGAACTGCCGTTTGCAGTAAATTTTCGGGAATTGTTGTGCTAAACTGCCCGTTAACAGACAAAGGCAGCCGATCGTGCCGGCTGCCATCATGTCGTGATTGAACTATAGTTCCTCGTTAGCTTAACATCCCATTATTTCCTTGCCACTATCTTGAAACGTTTCCTATTGGTCTTAATTCCCTTCTCCGTTTTGCGGGTTTCTTCGGTTGTAACATACTCATAACGGCCTGATTACCAATTGTTTGCTGCAATTGCATAATGGCACTCGTATTCATCATTCGAAAACTGCTAGCCGTTGGCAATGTCGTTTTAGACAAGTTTAGGTTCGAAATCGTATTGTTCTTTGAAATGGACTGTTTCAATTATAATGCCCCCCTTATAATAACAGTAAATTTTCCGCTTCTTTCCTTTTATCCATTTTAAAAAAGCCTTGCCGTCAATTTAGGAAATTACATTCAACTGGACGTTTTCATGTTTTGGCGGAATAACGTAAGTTACCCCACACGGGGTGCCTTTTTCATGCTTTGATCACTGTCATATTCATAGCCAAGCGCCTCATACCTTAATATGTCCATACAATTTATAGTGCGGCTTGGGAGGTAAAGAGATGAACGAGAACACAGGAAATCGCCTCTGCCCGGGGGAGCTCCCGGATGTTGAACACTCGCAGACGGTTGGAAGTCGCGGCCCCGTGCTGGAGCAGGATAGCATGCTCCACGAAACACTGGAGACGTTTATCCATGAGAAACCGCTGGAGAGACCCGTACATGTCAAGGGCTGCGGCGCCTTCGGCTACTTCCAGACCGTAAACGCGATGACGGCCTACACGCAGCTGTGCTTCATGCAAAATGCGGGCCAGCAGGTCCCCGTCACCGTCAGATTTTCGCTTGCAGTCAGCAATCGGGGTACGCCGGATACGTCCCGCAACGTGCGCGGCTTCGCCACCAAGTTCTACACGGACCAGGGCGTATTCGATCTGGTCTGCAACCACATCCCGGTATTCGCCGTCCGGGACGCCATCCGCTTTCCGGAGTTTATCCGCTCCCTCCTGCCTTCACCCGTCAATAACCTAACCGAGCCGGAGCGGTTCTGGAGCTTCGTCGCCCGGGCGCCGGAAGCCACCAACTTCGTGCTTTGGCTATACTCTGACGTCGGCACGATTAAAAGCCTTCGCCACATCCCGGGCCACAGCGTCAATACCTACGTCTGGGAAAACGCGCAAGGCGTGCGCACCTACGTCAAATATCACTGGATGCCTCTTGCCGGCATTCAGTACATCGATCAGCGAGAAGCCTCCCGACTGTCAGGCGAGAATCCCGATTATGCCGCTAAGGATTTGTTCGATACCCTGCAGGCGGGCAAAGCGGTGGAATACGGCCTTTACGTGCAGCTGATGAACCCTCAAGACGAGACCACCCTCCCCTTCGACCCGCTGGACGATACGAAAATATGGGATGAGCGGCAGTATCCGCTGCAGTCGGTCGGCAGACTGGTCTTGAACCGCAATCCGGATAACTATAGCGAACAGGTCGAGAAGCTGGCCTTCTCCCCTGCGAACCTGCTGACAGGCGCAGAGCTGTCGGACGATAAACTGCTGCAAGGGCGCTCTAACATTTACTGGGATTCGCAGCGGCGACGGCTTGGTCCGGATTTCCGCAGCATTCCGATCAATCATCAGCAGCACTGGTCGCCGGACTCCCAAGTGACCAGCGGCAACGGAAGATTCGTGGAAGGCCGCCTCGAGCGTACGGACATCCCGAAGCAGGATGACTTCATGCAGGCGGGTGAGTTCTACCGATCGCTTGCGCCGCTGCAGCAAGAGCATTTGTTTGCGAACCTAACCGGCGATCTTGCCCAAGTCTCGCGCGAAACGCAAAACATCGTGCTCGGCTACCTGTACAAGGCTTCTGCCGAGCTTGGAGAACGGGTCTCTCGGGCCATCCAGGGAATGACCAGGGGTTGAAAACCAAAAAGAGCCGTATTTGACAACAAATACGGCTCTTTCTTTATATAAGGTTATGATTGCAAGTCAAAGCGGTTAGCCTGCCCGTTACTTCAACGAAAAAAGGAGCAGCTGCCGGCCGCGGCGATCTGCTCCCTGGTTATTCAATTGTCTTCTCCTTGTGTTAATCATTATCCACCTGTTAGCGCAGAAGCTGCAGCCGATCGTCATAGCCGACTGTAGCTATCGTTCTCCGTTAGCTCAATGATTTAACGGTCCTAAAACATGCACCTCAAAATAATGTCCATTTGACTCTAGTGCGAGAGCCTCAAAGTGTTGCTTACTATTTAATTCATACAACTTCCCAAGTTTATCATTGGAATCCCCATTGTTTTTGGGCATTGGTACTACAATCCGCTTGATTTCTCCCAATTCTTTTCCAATATCGTTTGAAGCAACTTCATATGCAGAAACTCCATATAGCGTATCATACCATGCGATGGCACTCGGATATAAACCATTATTAGACACTGCGGTAGAAGATGCCTATGAACAGCCAGTTATCGTAAACACCAACATGATAATTGAAAAAAATTTTGCTCACAATAATCACCCCATAATTATAGACATAAAAGTGAGCGGAAATGTTACGATCCTATATCACTAACCTGCCCGTTACTTCAACAGCAATGGCAGCTGAACATTCAGGCCAGCTGCCTTTGATTTTATTCCGCTATTGTTCTGCGTTAAAATAATGACTAGCACTTTTGACTTAGCTTCTGTTCTACGTACTGTAATAACACAAAGTAACGCTGTTTTCGTAAATATTGTTTGCTATTTAAAGTGTTGAATAACTAACCGCCTATAAGAGAGGAAAGTTGGATAAACCTTAGCCCAAATGCAAATAACAAAATAACATGAACTACTTTTGAAATAAGTGATAAACGATTACTTTTTTGTTTGGCTTTTTTACATAACCAAAATGACAGAAGAGGTAGAAAAATAACCAAAACTGGACCTATACCAGAAAGCATTAAAAACATGATAGCAAAGGCTGAAGAAGGACCAATCCCATGTTCTCTATTTAGCGCTATTGATTCTGGGGTATCTACTAGCGAAACAGTAACAAACAAAATCAGCAGGATGTAGTAAATGTATAGACTAAGGAGACCTAGTCCGTTTGTTCCATATTTTTTTATCTTAATTCTCAGCCTAACCCCCTAATTCACGCACTCGTTCTAAAATGATTGTACTATAGTCCCCCCCCCCCATTATTCTGCCCGTTACAGTTAAAATCCCCGCTCTTGTAATAATTTCTATTCTTTCTCCTCTTCCTTCTATAGCCTTTATCATTTCAATTACGGTACTAAAATTCATTATTACATATCCCGTTTTTTCAAATCCTTTAGGCATTTCTACTAATTTCTTCACTCGTGTTAAAAAGTAAACAATATAAGAGTTGGTCTCTTTCCAACACCAACTTGCAAATGGAATTCTATCGTCTGTTACTTCAAGCCCTGCCTCTTCCATTACTTCTCGATCTAAGCCTTCATTTATTGATTCACCAGGTTCTAGTCTTCCACCAATTGTTGTTAATACTTTCTCTTCCTGATCCCAAACCATCATCTAAAATAGGGACACAATGCACACCTCCAATGGGTTTGTCTGTTGGTAATTCAGTAATAAAGCTTAACATCTCTAAAATTCCCCATGAAAATTGGTTTTTAATATCGGTTTAAGGCAATTGTTTATAACTTAGTGATTGCAACAGTAAAATCCAACTTGTTAACGAATTAATTCGTGAGGAATACTTAAATTCCTTTTTATGTAATAAAATGTGAAAGCTCTTATTGAGCATATCTGCCCTTTAATTAAGAAGTAATAAATGAATTCCCTAAAAATATCGGCGATATAATTCTCTCCTGCGCTCTCCACGCAACTGCGCATAAATCTGTGTAGTAGATGCTTTTTCATGCCCAAGCATACCCTGAATAAATTCAAGTGGAGCACCGTTATCTAGCAATTGACAGGCATAGGTGTGACGGAATCGATGAGGATATACACTGGCAGTAATTTTCCCACGCTGTGCTAGTTTTTTTAAAGACCAACGTATTGTTGGGATAGTCAATCGACGGGTCGGATTCGTTTCGGTGACAAACAATGCTTTACAGGTATCTCCACGACTCTCCAGGTATCTCTTTAACCAAACCTTACACTCGGTAGTAAAATAAACCTCTCTTTGTTTAGAACCCTTACCATTCACAATTGCTGAACAGTTCTCCCAGTTCACGTCCTCAATGTTTATTTTCTGCACTTCTCCAACGCGGCAGCCCGTGCAGTATAGAAATTCCAATAGAGCATGCTCACGGTGAGATCGACAGGTAATCTTAAGATGAATAACATCCTCCTCAATTAGAAATTTCGGAATACGTTTGTCCATCTTTGGCTCTCTCAGCTTGAGAGAAGGATTCCGTGTGATATGCCCTTCTTCAAATGCAAAGCGAAAAAGGGAGCGTACAAATCGAATCCGATGACCTAAGCTGCTAGGTTTTAACCGCTCTGATACCCTAGCGAAGTAGTCTTTTAGCAAATTTATAGAGATTTCTTCAATCTCCTAGATCACCCAGTTCACCGACCAACATTTTTAGTTGTAGAAAGTATGCTTTCATTGTATGCGTACTGAATCCCAGAATACGTTTTGTCAGCTTCATACAGCATCCATAAATCCTTCAATGTCATAATAAAAACCCTCCCAAGTATTAGTATCTCTAGCTTTATAGAATTGGGAGGGTTTAATCTTTATTGCTTATTATTGTGCTAGCGTTTTTCGATATGACATGCTTTCTTTCTCATTTTGTCGACGTTGAGATTATCCATTAGTCCTTCTGGCAATTAATAATAGTGAACTTGACACAAATAAAGGTCCACATCACAATCACTCAATCCGATACATAACTTCCAAATTCTTTCCCAACAGATCACACAATTTTTCAGCTGTCGCACGCCTACTGTTTTAAGAGATCTTTCCAGTAAGCTGATATAGGAGTGGCTTAAACCTTTAATAATTCTTGCCTTCATGACGCGTCACTCTTTGCCCTTATCCTCATATCCCTGCTTTTACCCTAATCACATTTGTTTACAACTGTAAATTTCATTAAACCACTTTATTTCAGGTTAAATAACTTTATTTCAGATTAAACAACCTTATTTCATCTTGCCAACAGTACTATGTCGACCTCATAGGGATATCCTGTCTCGGACTTTTTGAGGTTCATGCGGGATGCCGGATGCTAATCTTTTGGACACTTTCAAGTTCTTGTCATTTGCTTTTGACAAGAACTTTATCCCATAAAACAAAAAAAACACGATTTACGCTGGCAAGTCATTTTTTTGATGATATCAAGTTTTCTAAGTTATATGCGTCAAAAGTAACTAAAGACACAGGAAATATCTCCCATATTTCTGGATTTAGAATACCATCAATCGTGTCGGGGAAAGTTAGTTGCGAATCAATCCTTCCTTCGCCCCCATCCAAGTTTACTTTAATCAAAAATAAAATTAATTAGGAGTGTATGAACGATGTCCGAATTAACGCAGCTAACGATTGATCGTAAAAACTCTTACTATTGGAGAGTTACTTTTAACAATCCGCCTCTAAATTTGATTGATGATAACACAATCCCTGAGTATATGAGGCTTTTGGAACTGGCTGAGGCTGATCAAGAGCTTAAAGTCATCGTGTTTGACAGCGCAAATCCAGATTTCTTCATTTCTCACTTCACCCCGGCTGCTGGAACGAAAAACCTGCTGACCCCTCGTCCAGACGGGTTGCTGCCGTGGGCTCATTTTGCTTCTCAACTGTCTAAACTCCCTGTTGTGACAATTTCCGCCATCCGTGGGCGAGCACGCGGTATCGGATCGGAATTTGTTCTTGCGACAGATATTCGTTTCGCCAGCTTGGAAAAAGCAATTCTAAGTCAATTTGAAATCGGACTCGGACTGTTCCCTGGTGGTGGCGGCCTGGAACAACTCCCAAGAGTCGTTGGCCGCGCTCGCGCGCTGGAAATCGCGCTTAGCGCCGACGATTACGATGCTGCTACGGCCGAGCGTTATGGTTGGGTCAACCGTGCGATCCCAGATGCTGAGTTTGAAAATTTCGTAGAACGGTTCGCGCAACGTGTGGCTTCCTTCGATAAACGAGCTATTACCGAAATCAAGCATCTTGTAAACATTCGTCACGATTTGCCGACTGCGCAGGAGCTTGATGAATCTATGAAAATCTTTTTCAGTGCCTACAATTGGGAAGGTCCTCCTAAACGTATTCCTATCCTCACTAAACATGGCCACGGCACATACAGCGATCTCGAACTCAATTACGGTAAAGTTCTTGGCGAAATCGACTTCAACAATGAAATAAGCCAATAGTTGACGAAGACTGCGCAGTTGGATTGGAATTTTTACGTTAAAAAAAGCGCCACAGCTACCTCAAGAACAGATAAGGTAGCTGTAACGCGACCATTCGATATTAAATCAATGGTAGCAAAATCTTCAAACACTCGCACAATTTCTTATTAAACTGAATTGATAGTCAATCTACTTCTAATCAAGACAAATAAGCTTAAAATAAGAAGAATAATTGCTGGTGCTGCATCTGACATACCTTGACCTGCATTTAAATGGGAGAACACGGCACCTGCCATCAGTAATACGAACCCCAACGATGCAAATAAAGTGATTTTGGGCTTTCTAAACCCAACTGCTAAGCCTAGTGCTCCCAAAACCTCACAAGCTCCAACAAAATACATAAAGCCTTTTGCGTATCCAAAGACTTCAGTAAACAGTACAACTTGCTGTGCATTCCCTGTAAGTTTCATAATGCCAAACATAATAAAACCAACAATCAATAATCCCTGTACAATACGTGTAGTCCACTTCATAATTACATAACTCCTTGTGTGTGATCTATTATTTTGTTCCATACAAACTTAATAACGGTTTTGCTATAAATACTGCTAATGCCATCAATACAACATTTCTCCTGCATTTTATTTATAAATTTTTTGCGCCCAATCCGATTTTTTTTAGCAATGCAGTGAGCAATTCTTTTACTTCATCGCTTACGAATGACAAATTTTGCGAGATCGTTGTCACATGTTTAGGGAATATATCATTAAATAAAATAGTTCCCTCTTCGGTCAATAGGACATTTGATCCCCTTCGATCTGTAGCACTTGCTTGCCTTTCCACGAGTCCTTTTTTCTCTAATTTATCGACTACATATGTTATGCCACCGTGAGGAATTATTCCATGTTTATGGTTATACCAGTATTATACTGTTACGCAGTGCGGAAAGTCTTTTTAAGCTCATATAGGCTTAATTCATTAATGCAACATGAATATAAGATTTCAATTATGTTACATTCGCTTAACTCTCGTTCTGCAATAGTTCAATAACGTGAAACAATTTAATTCTTTCATGAAATCATATTCTTCATTTTCTCATTGCATGTGTTTCAGCATTTTTTAAGCCCACAAATAGGGCCTTCCTTTGCGGGACGACCCTTTCTATTAAATGTGAACCTTACAATGGTAAATCATCGAGTTATATTCATGCACGTTTTAATGGACTTGAATTAGTACGACATTTTATATGCCCGAGATGTTGCCCTTCATGATAAAAGCAAAAATTCAATACCTCTCCGATAGATTCCATTTCAGTGCCGAACAGGTTCAATGGCTTGTTTGCTTTTTCTTCAAGATTCCGGGTTCCGAGTTGCGATTTAATATGCTCCATTTGCCCTATTAGCAAGGATGCCAACTGCTCCAAACTTGGAGGTGGCGCTTGCCAATCAGAAGGCTTCGACCCGGATTTGAACATAGCTATATGCTCTTCGGACAAATAAGGGGACAAACCCACGAAATTATTCAGAAAAACATCGGTAAAAGCAGCGATATGTCCGAGATGCCAACGGACGGTGTTTTTATACCCTGTCGGCATTTCATCCGCAATCTCGTCTGTAATGGATTCAATGGATTTAATCGTCATCATTCGAATCACTTCAAGTTGATTTAATAATTTTTGTCCGTTCATCGTAATTCTCCCTTGTTAACTATTTTTATAAAAAGCGAATATTCTACGCTCTGTAGTTTTCGCCTTTCTAATCTTTAATCGTTTTTAATACCAGTTGAACTCATCGCTCAATCGTAGTGAGGCTGCCGAGATTTTCTGCCTAAGCTGTTGATATATAACAGAGCGCTGGCCGCAACGATGAAACTGAAGATGAGAATCAAATTTCCGTACAAGTAAGTACTTGATTCCGTGAGGAGCGGATGCAGTGGAAATGCAAGCAGCTTTTCCTCCAGCATTTTGGCAACAAGAGCCGTGATGACAGCCCCCGAAATGGTGGATATCATATTGAAAAAACCCATCCCGATGCCGATTTGTTGAACGGGCAAAATTTTCGTAACGCTCTCCGCCAACGCCGTCTGTACGAAGGAGAATCCGATGTACATCAAGATGAGGGCGGCACCAATGTACCCTACCCAAAGCCCAATGACGGAAGATAGCAGCAGAAAACTGACCGCGAGCAAACATAGCCCCAAATAATTAACGAAGTGGCTCCCTTTTTTGACAGTCAAATTACCGGCGACTTTGCCGAAAAGAACGGCGCTGAAAGCTCCGGGAAACAAGACAATACCGATGGTATTTGCGTCAACACCGTACGTTTTATTAAGCATGATCGGGATGACGAACAAAACCGAGAATACGGATCCGAAAATGAGAAAACCGATCACGAGACCGTTTCGATATCGCGAATTCGCGAACAAGGAAGGATCGACAAACGGTTCTTTTGCCCGGCGGATTTGAACAATGAAAAGGAATAGTCCAACCATAGCCCCAGCCAAATAAAGCCAATGTCCTTCTGTGGTAAATAGGATCAGCATAGCTACTGTAATGCTGAGCAGCACCCCTCCGATGATGTCCAGACTGCCCGCTTTGCGCCCCTCTTTCGGAAAATATTTCAGGAAGAAAGGGATGGCTGCAACGATGGGAAGAGGGAAGAGAAACAGGTAAGCCCATTGAAACGATTCAGTGATAAAACCGCCAAGTACCGGCCCAATTCCGATCGCGAAGGATCCGGTCGAAGTGATGATGCCGAAAATCTTGCCCCGTTCTTCCGCCGAGAAATATCGGGCAACCATCACGAAGACGAGCGAAGGGATCGCCGCACAGCCTGCTCCTTGTATCGCCCTGGCCACAATGACGGCGGGGTACCAAGCCTGAAGGGCAAAGCCGATAACCGATCCTGCGCTGTAAAGGATAATTCCGATCGTAATCAGTTTCCTAATGCTGAAGATATCGGACAATTTTCCGAACACAACCATCCCCACGCCGAAGACGATAAAAAAGACCGTCACGACCCAACTGACTTCAGACGGGTTCAGCGTGAACTGCTTGGCAATATTAGGTGTAGATACATTAAACACTGATTCATTCAGGACAGAGAAAAAAAAGATGTAATAAATCCATAGGATGCTTTTCCTGACTTCTGATACATCATGGCTTGTATGGTTCTCTCTGTCTATTCTCTCCACTTTCTCCACTCTATTCAACTCTAACGCTTCCTTTCTTCCCGTTTGCTTTGTTCCGATGCAGCTGCGGCGTTTTCATCACAATCACAATCCGCAGGAGCCGCAGGTGGACATTATCGTGTTATGCCTGCGGGAAGTGGGAGCACCACCGACGTTCAATATAGTTAAACGTTGCTACTTCTCATTAATATACGATCAACAGAAACTTTCGATCGCTCAGCCACTGCTACGTTGCCAATTCCCATTTTGAAACTTAGCTACTCTGTGAATTAAGAATATAATGTCCAGTACCACGCGCATACTAAAGGATACAACTTGCATTTTTGTCATTCTTAATTTGCCCTACATAACATGATCGATTCAACGCAATGTTTTCAATGCGCCGCTCCAAGCGATAACTTGGTCGAGCATCGCGTTGACTGCAGCTTCCTGATGAGGAGCAGGCTTGAAGACGCTAAAGTTTTCAAAATCTGTCATAAGCGAAAGCCCTACTTGTGCGCGTACATCGGCCATATGGAGCTCTCCGACGATGAGTCTGAGATTCTCGATTGCACGTGCGCCGCCGGTGCCGCCATAGCCGACAAAGCCTGCTGCTTTATCCTTCCATTCATGAAAAAGAAAATCAATGGCATTCTTTAAAGCGCCGGAAGTTGCATGATTATACTCCGGTGTAACGAATACGAAGCCGTCAAAGGAATTAATTTTCTGCGACCAAGCAATCGTATGCGGCTTGCTATATTGGCCCATTGCAGCAGGGATCGGTTCGTCCAACAACGGTAGATTGTAATCGGCAAGATCCACAAGCTCGAAATTAGCATCGTTGCGTTTCTTTGCAACATCGGTCACCCAGCGGGCTACTGCTTCACCGTTGCGTCCTGGGCGTGTACTTCCAAGAATAACTCCTATGTTTAACATTGTAATTCCTCCATTTGTTTTCAATTTTAGTGGTTCATTCACACTTCCCTGAGAAGCTTCCTGATTATTGGATGTCTATTTAACTCCGCCTTAAAAAACCGTGGTATTCACTCCTTTCCCATAAAAGTAAACCTAATAAACTCTATAATTAGGATATTTATATCATATAATTATTGTAGTTGTTTGTCAAATGAGCCGTGAAATTGACAAACCATTAATCCTATCCTATTGTTAGCATACAAATATACATAGGACTATTCGGCCTGATAAGGGGGAGACGGATTTATGAACTTCAAAGAGGAACAAAAAGAATTGGACTTAAGATTGTTACGTATTTTTGCGAAAGCTTACGAAGCTGTATCTATCAACATCGGGAAAGATGTTGCAAAGCACAATCTTGGTCCTGAAACCTTTAGAATTCTGGAATTGCTTTATAGTAAAGGTCCTCATACCCTTCAAAAAATTAGTGAAAAATTTTCCATTCCGAGCGGAAGCATCACCTTTGTAGTTAACAAATTAGTCAAGCAAGGATTTGTCGAGCGGCAGCCAAACCCCCAAGATGGGAGAGCGAGTGATGCCATACTGACCGGACAAGGCAAGGCTCTATTTGATGAAATTTTCCCAAAACATGTGGAAACGATCTCTCAAAATTTTTCCTTTCTGAACAACGAAGAGAAAGAACAACTCATTGGTTTATTGAAGAAAATAGGAATAGGGGCACAGAAATTATAATGATAAATCCTTAAGCTATCCTGCTCGATCCTCGCTTAATGGCACACCGTCAGTCAAGCATACATAAGAACATCTAGAGTCTCCCTAAAATTTCCGAATTTAACAATGCATGCTGTCACTAATTGTGTGACAGCATGCATTGTTGTTAAAGAAACGTTCTCCGGTAGTTACTTTATTCAGTCAATTTTTTTATCATCCTACAGTTTTATCATTTAGTATTCTTATCGATATCGTCGATGCTAGGATAGTCGGTGTAGCCGTGCTCAAAGCCACCATAAATTGTAGATTTATCAAGCATGTTTAGTGGCGTACCAAGCTTCAAGCGCTTCGGCAAATCGGGATTCGCGATAAATGCCCGTCCGAAGGCAACGAGGTCTGCCGTTCTAGCCGCAAGCGCTTGCTCTGCAGTATCAGCGTCAAATCCTCCCGACACGATCAAAGGTCCTGAAAAATATGGACGAAACATCGTTGCCACAGATGATGGGGCCTCATGATTCATTTCCTCGACCAGACCAGAACGAACCTGTGGCTCGATTAGGTGCAAATAACCAATACCTCGCTCGGCCAATTGCTTGATCACGTACGTATACAGCTTCTCAGGATCACTGTCAGCGATATCGCCGACGTCATTGAAAGGCGATAGCCGAACACCGATACATTCATTCGGCCAGACTTCTGCAACTTCATCGAGTACTTCAAAAAGAAGGCGCGCACGGTTTTCAATCGAGCCGCCGTAACGGTCATTCCGTTGGTTAGTCTTATCTTCCAAAAACTGTTGAAGAAGATAGCCATTAGCGGCGTGAATCTCGATCCCGTGGAATCCAGCTTGCTTAGCATTCTCCGCAGCCCTGCGATAATCGGCTACAATTTGCTCAATTTCATGCAGTTCCAGCGCACGCGGTGTTTCATAAGGTTCGCGTTTCCAACTACTTGTATAGGCATTGCCAGCCGCTTTGATCGCAGACGGTGCCACCGGAAGGGCTCCATCTCTTTGTAGCGAGGAATGTGAAATCCTCCCCACATGCCACAATTGGAGGTAGAATATTGCGCCTTGCTTCTTAACAGCTTCCGTGACGGTTTCCCAACCGGCAACCTGATTCTGAGTATAGATCCCAGGGGTCTGCGGATAACCTTGTCCTTCCTGTGAAATCTGTGTTGCTTCTGCAATGATCAGACCGCCTTTGGTCGCACGTTGACTGTAGTAGGCGGCGGCTAGGGAAGATGGGACACCATCGGCACCAGCGCGCATCCGTGTCAATGGCGGCATAACGATTCGATGGGACAGTTGATAAGATCCAAGCCTGAAAGGAGTGAATAGTTGTTTCATTATAGTACCTCCAGTTAAATTAAATGATTTAGTAAATATCTGTTAATCGCATTGCGCTCGTTGAACTCCACGCAGCCTAGCGAGCTTTTAACTAAAAAAGCATCACCCAGCTCTTTCCTTTATAAATCTGACCTTATTATTAAACCAAAAGGTCGATCATATTAGGAACGATCATTCTAAAAAGTGCAACATTTTAAGGAGGAAGGAAGAAATCTGTCAAAGCACAGAGAGAAATGAAGAACGATCATTCTAAAAAAGATAAATACAAATATCACTTTGCAAAATGCAGATATTCTGCCAATTCTTCAGCTTCGTATTCAGACGTAAATTCACTCGTTCTACTGACCCCGGAAAATTATTTCTTTGAGTTTCTGCTCTGATAATGTAAATGCTTGAAACGGTATACATGAAAAAACGAAGCCATTTCCCCCTATCCTCCAATCTTCATCTTCACAAAAAAGTGGACATTTCCGTCCTCTGAAACGGATCCACATATGATGTCGTTGGACAAGAATATATATCATTAAAAGACAAGAACATATATCCATACCCCTTATAAACCCCTCATATCCATACCCAATCGCAATTTATAAATAAGAATAACCGCCGATTGGCGGTTATTCTTAAAACCTTAATTTCATAATTACAAAGTAATCTCAAGCCCCTGGCCGACAGGCTGAACCGTCTCCAGAACACGCTGGGTCATTTCATTCCCCATCAAAGAATCAATCACCCAAGCAGACAAATCTTGTCCGGCCAAACACCCGGCAGCCGTGCTGATGTTACCGTTATTTACAAAGCTCTCGTTAACGACCTCTACGCCAAACGCGGCTAACTGTACGGCTGCAGTCGGATAAGTGGTAGCCCGCTTTCCTGTCAAATAACCCAAAGCTCCCAAGAGCAAAGCACCCGAACACATGGATCCGATCAATTGCCGATCCGGAGAAAGCTGAAATCGGCTTAGATAAGCCGGGTCCTTGAACAAGGGTTGCACCCCTCTTCCGCTTGCGAACAGGACGGCATCCAATGTATTCGCCTCCTCAACCATCCCATGCATGGGGATTCTTAATCCCGCCATAGACACATGCGAAGATGCTGTCCCCAGCAGCTTTACTTCCCAATCGGCGATACCACCGACCAATCGCACTCTATTCAACAAATCCCAAGGCAGGAACACATCAAGATCCGTAAAATCATCAAAGCAAATGATAGCTATTTTCATTTGTAAACAGCCCCTCTCACCTTTTTCTGGGAATCGATACCAAATCCCTAGTATAGCGCATCTTTATGAGTTTACAATTCCCAATTTTTTTCTTTTTTTATAACAAAATTTCTATTTAATTCTCAGATGCTTCAAACAATAAGGAAAACGGAGGATTATTAAATGCTTACTGTTTTAAAAGAAAAGAAAAACCTATGAACTACGCGACTTTTAAAATTTTCTCATGATTGCCGGCTTCATCTTTTGGACCTCCATTCCCAAGAAAATTCAAACTTGCTTTTGTTAATGATTACTTTACTACAGTTAAATTGATAAGAAAAAGACATATATGTTATTGTAGCAATATGATTTACTTATATCTTGAAAATTAGGTGATCTCGAAATATGGAGTTTAGACAATTAGCTTACTTCGTTGAAGTCGCGAGATTGAACAATTTAACACGAGCGGCTGAACGGCTGAAAGTCGCCCAACCGGCGATCTCGCAGCAAATCAGAAACCTGGAACGAGAACTTGGTGTAAGGCTGTTTAACCGCTCTGCCCGCGGTGTAGCGCTTACTGAGGCAGGAAAGATATTTTTTATTGGTGCAGAAAAAACATTAGCTGAGGCGGAACGGGCCAAAGATTCCGCCAAAGGATTCAACAACCAGCTAAGAGGGAAGGTAACTGTAGGTGCGCTAGAATCCGTAGTGCAAACCAGACTACCGCGAATGCTGGCAACCTTCAGGATTGAGTATCCGGGGATTAAAGTATTTATAAGGGAGAATACAACCAGATCGCTTCTTGAGGCACTTAAGAAGGGCGAATTGGATCTCGCTCTTGCACATGAATGGGATGATAAATATCTTCCACAGTTGGAAGATTCAAATCCTCCATCTGGAATTTGTGCGAAATCGCTGTATAATGACGAGTTAGTTCTTGCCGTTGCTAAGGGTCATGCATTCGAGAAACATAAAGCGGTTTCTATCCGGGAATTAAGAGAAGAATCGTTTGTATCTTTTAAAGAGGGATCGAGGTTACGTTCACTTGTATATGCGGCGTGCATCAGAGAGGGTTTTGAGCCAATCATTACCTACGAATGCGCTTCTCCGCGGATACTGGTGGCAGAAGGCCTCGGGATTTCGATACTCCCTAGGCTGATGGCAGAGACGCCAGGGCCATCTATTTCGATTATCCCACTGGATCTTCCTCTATCTCGTTCGGTGGCCATCTTTTCCTTCGAGGGACGTTATCTCTCGCCGGCAGCCGATACTTTTATGCGTTATGCAGAAAAGTATCTAGGTACGGGTATTCCATGAGGGGATAGACTCACACTCTCATCAACACTCCCGCACTTTCCCCAACAAAATCTATTATGGTAGGGTTCACCTTAACGGTCATAACGGCGAAAAAGGCGAAGGAGCTCCCTCGGCAACTCCCTTTTAGTTGCTATACTTATTACGCTATTGTTCTGCGTTAGTTCAACGATCAATATTTATCTTGGTATCTGTTCGATTATTTTTCCAGTTTGAGAACGGGCTGTAACAGTAGAACCCATAAGGTTTACTCCATCTGTTATTAAGAACCAATACCTATCATCGTTTTTATCACCAATGATTTTTGCTGAATATTGCTTACCATCATTAGTATTAACAAGTACGTCTACGATTTCGGCGTCTCATATTTTTCCATAGAGAATGTCTGTGTAATTTGAAAAGTCCCTTTTTAAGTCACTAAAAGACCATCCTATTTTATATTCCTTTGGTGATGCCGAAGTTGAACCACCCTTAAAGTGCCAACCAAAAAGGTCCTTCTTTAATATCGCAATCCCAAAATAATCATCGGGTGCTGTTCCCCATTCATAAAAAGCAATAGCTTTCTTATTCTCTACTGCTTCAATATGAACAATTTTTGTCATCGGCTGGTTTAAAGATAAAACAGCTTCTTCAATTTCCTTGTCATTGTCTTTTAGTCCAATGCTCAAAAAATATGAAGCGATTAATAAAATGGCGATGGAACAGAATACAATGGTTTTCAAATTCTTCGACAAAAAACCAACTCCCACCTTAAAACTTATAAGGACATTGTTTCGAGCTTATGAATTGTGACCCCACCTAAATATACCACATATTGGAACTATCCTGCCCGTTAGGAGAGCGAAAGGCTGCCGATCGTGCCGGCAGCCTCCCATTTACTGTGTATTGAACAAACGTTCTCCGTTAGCTTAACTTATTCCGCCGAATGGGAAGTTAAACTCTATCTGTTCAAGATCTTCTTTTTCTAACTCCCAGTTCAATGCATTTAGATTATCTATGATGTGTTCCTTATTCGACGCTTTGGGGATAGAAACTAATCCTTCCTGCCTTAACACCCAATTTAATGCCACTTGATGAGCAGTCTTACTTTATTTTACCCCTATTGAATCTAATACATTTCTTTCCTGTGATCCGATCCTAGGGAAACCCTTCATACCAAATACACCTGGTGCATACCCAAATGGTGAATATCCCATAATCGTAAGCCCATTCTCCTTAGCAAAGGGCAAAACGTCACTCTCAATACTTCTATCATTCAAATGGTATCCAACTTGATTACAAACCAATGGTACTTTACCTAAATGGGATTGGGCCCGTTCCATTAGATTAATTGAGAAATTGCTCACCCCAACATATTTAACAAACCCCTTGTTCACTAGTTCAACCATTGCCCCCATTGTTTCCGAAACATCGTACTGATCACTCGGCCAGTGCTGTAAATACAAATCGATATGACTTGTCTTTAAACGATCCAGACTTGCCTCAGCAGCGCTTAGAACACCTTTGTAAGAACAATTCCTAGCAGAAACCTTCGTCACTAGGAAGACTTCTTTTCTTATGTCTTGTATTGCCTTACCTACAACTTTTTCTGCTCCGCCATTTGCATATTCTTCAGCAGTATCAATTAACTTTAGCCCATTTGCTATTCCGAAACGTAAGGCTTCAATTTCTTCTAACTCCCGATCTTTATCCTCACCAAATTTCCAGGTACCTTGGCCTATAACAGGAATACTTATCCCCGTTTTGCCCAGTTCACGAAATAGCATAACAATCCTCCTTAGAACGTTATTATTCAGTTATAGTTTAACAATCTAATTAGCTGAGAAGGCTGCCACTCTATGCTGTCGGCAGCCTTCTTAGATGTCTATTGAACTATAGTTCACCGTTAGCGTAACAGTTACCGATTTATTACTTGAGCTGCTCGCTCAATCCGACGATGATGCCTTCGGGACCGCGGATGTAGGCGAGTCGATTCGTGTCCCCGTATTGTACCACTTCGCCGACCAGTTCGGCGCCATGGGCAAGCAGGCGCGCGACCACGTCATCGATGTCATCGACAGCGAACATGATGCGGCGGATCCCGAGTTCGTTTATCGGAGCCCTCTCCGGCCCAGTTCTAATCGCATCCGGCGTGTGGAACTTGTCCAGCTCGATCCGTCCGTGTCCGTCCGGAGTGCGCATAAACACGAGGGTAGCACGGACGTTCTGAAGGCCAATGAGACGATCTACGGAGGAGCCCTCGACGCTCGTTTCGCCCTCCAACTCGAATCCGAGCTGGAGAAAGAAGGCTTTAACGGCTTCGAGGTCGTCAACGACGATAAGGACGTTGTCCATTCGTAGTACTTTATTTTTTGTCATAGTTTTATCTCCTTATGAATTAGAAGTCATCATCTCTATTTAAAGCTGTCCTCAATTAAGTTTATGTCTAAGCGTCTCTGTCATAAAGTATGCAGTTGTTGCAGGGTCTTATTCAGCTAACGTTCGACGTTAGTTCAAAGCTAAAATCCTCGAATAGATTGGATTAGTCCAGTACCAGCTTTTTTGTCGAGGTTATTTCTTCAAAAACTTTTTTCTTGAATAGAAAATCACCACGGTAATTATTGATGAAAATAGTGAAAGAATCGGATTAGTAAACAGAAAAAAGAACATTCCATAGCCTTCTTTTGGCTCGGTGTATATGAATCCGTAAATTTTGCCAAATAAAATATAATAAATTACAAACAGTACTGGTACCATGAGACAACCATTGATTATTGACTCATTTCTCTCTCTATTTGAGTCGATGTCATCACCATTCTCATTCATAATTTTCTGCTCCCTTAAGGAATATGCTTCTTATTTCCACGTCCGATACCAGATAATCCTCATTGTGTTCAGGAACCCAAATAAAGAAGAAAGTCTTACCATCATCTTTCCAAAACGTGTCTTCAACCTTTGCTTCTAATCCCTGAAAACTAATATCATCATCAAAGTAATCTATGATGTAGTATTCACCGACAATTAGTTCATAATTTTTCCCTTGGACAAGTATAGTAAACCGTTCCATATAAAACTCCCTTTACATTTGTTCTGCGTTAGCTTAATCCCTGTAACGCAAAACTCTTACAATTTCTCCAGAGAAATCACTTCGATTTCTTTACAAAATAACTCAATGTTTTCACTCTCATAATCACAAGCTTTATAGTTCAATTCACTCCAACCATCATCTCTAATATCAGTAACCTGAAATAAACTTAACTGTAATATTAGACCTCCTGAACTAATCTCATAGCTTCCCAGTTCCTTAAATTGAGTCTTTATTAGATAAGTATCCAATCCTGTGTATTCAAAAGTAATTTCAATTACTGAAATGTCTTCATAGTATTTATTTTGTGTAATGAAGTACCGAAATTCATTTATTTTACTGCAATTCGACCAAATAAAATTATTAATTTGCTCGGTAATTAAACTGAAGTTTAAAATCTTATTCAAGAATTACACCTCATATTCCCGTAATTTTAAACACTTGTTTTCCGTCCCTCGGTTATAAATTCACCTTACTTTAGTCGGTATAATTCCGAAAAAGTCGTATACCAATCAGCACGTTTGGATTTAATCAGTGCCAATGCTTCTTTCAAAGCAATCTCTGTCAGACTTGCTAACTGCTTATAGTCGACAATACTTTTTCTTATCCATATATCTGCTAAAGATTCTCCTGCACTGGCTCGTATCATGTTATCGAATGAGGCATCATTTGCTACTTCCATAAGAATCTGTATCACATCATCGTCATCAAATTTAGATAAATCCATAACGGCATCGTCAATTTCGTCATCTCTTGAAGCATCGTTATATATCACCGCTATCAATTTTTCTTTATCCGTCTTCACCGCCGTCACCTCTGACAAAATTATACCGCATTTATAGTGAAGTTTTGCACTAAACTGCCCGTTAGCACAAAAGGCTGCACGCAGCAGCCTTTTTAGTTTGTTCAACTATAGTTTTGCGTTAGTTGAATCCAAAATTATCTCATCTATTAATGTGATATTCTTTCAAATCACAATTCCCTATATGAAAATGATAAAATTCATCGTTGGTCTGCTCATTAAAATAAGCATTAATTACCCTACAGACACCACCATGGGTCACAATTAAGACATTTTGATTTAAATACTTTTCTTTAATTTCATCAAGAACATTAAAAATTCTTTGTGATAATTGTAAAATTGACTCCCCACCTGAAAGCTTATTCGAAAAATGCCTTTTAGCTTCTTTAAAATTTTGGTTGTCACGACTAGTTCCTTCAAATTCCCCATAGTTTTGCTCAACAAGTCTGTGGTCAATAACAATATCTTTATTAATGGCTCTTGAAAGTATTTCAGCTGTTTTAACTGCTCTTGACAATGGTGAAGTTAAAATGATGTCGATTTGCTTCTCATATACTATTTTAGAAAGTTCTTTTGCTTGTTCTTCACCTTTATCCGTTAACTGGACATCAGTTATTCCACAAACTCGATTTTCATAGTTCCATTCTGTCTGACCATGTCTCACAACATATAGTTTCAAAAAATCATCTCCATAATTTTGAAATAACACATTACATTCATTCGACGGAGAGATTAGAATAACCTGTCCTTAATAAAATGAACAAAGCAGGTCGCCATAGCACCTGCTTTGTTGTCTGTCTTTATTCAGCTAAAGTTTCCGAGGGAGTTCAATAGTTGAATGCTACTTTATATACTCTATTATGGATTTGAATGCCTGATACTCTTGGCAAAATTTAAGATAATCACCTTTTGAAAATATAGCGGAAACAGATAAACGAAAAATGATAGCTCGAATAATCATCTCTTTATATAGTTCATTATCTGGTAGCAGATCTATCTCAGAAATATTGCTTCCTTGCCATGCTATACAATCACAAGCTAAAATGGCTTCTGCATATTCTACTGGAGCAATTGTTGGAGAAAAATCAATTACTAAAGGACTCAAAACATGGTCAAAAAGAATATTTCCCGACAAATCACTATGAACAATCTGCACTTTATATTGCTCTTTTAAGCGTACCCTACTTAGTAATTTATTAATAATTTCTTGTGTTTCTCTCGGTAATTCCCCTGGCAATTCATCTATTTGCCATGCTATACGATGACCCTTGGACCAAGGATTATCAGTATGAGGGAAGTTCCGAAAATCAATGGAAGATAGGTCACGGTGAAATAACTTCGATACCAGAAGTTTTTCTTCTATTCGCCCTTTTACATCCTTACCTACCTCATACTGAGTGCAAGCCCATCCTCTATTTACAAAAGTACCGTATTTACTTCTAATAGGCTTTGATACTCTATAACCTTGAGGGATTATATTGTAAATAATACTCAGTAACCATTCAGAATGATGTATGTCATCCACAGGTTTTAATACAGCATTACTGACTCTTACTGATGTATTCTGTCCGCCACTCAATGGCACAATATCCCCACTAAGATTAAATGAATATAGTATTTCTTTGGAAAGCACCATTTCTTCACCCTTCTAGCATAATACTTCTAAATATTCGTTTTATATTTCAATGTATCACTTGAAGAATCCTGCCCGTTAGCGGAACGAGGCGCGATATCAAATACGGCCGGCCGTTTTCCCCTGCACGATAATTCGTCACTGGCTCTCTGATATTCAACTTCATAGCAGTCCCCGTTGCAAAACCAGCAGACTTATTTTGTGTATCTATCATACCTTTTACGAAAGTCTTCTCTTAAATTTCACTTTACCCACGAACCTAAGCAAGTAGAATGCCCTTAGTCTTACATCATATATATATTCAAAAAGGCGTTAAGGAACTTTCCTTGAGGATCACACTGAAGGAGAAGTTGCCGAAAGTCAGGCAGTTTCTCGTAGAGAGACTGCAATTGAGTGGGTTGCATGGTAAACAGCTTCCCCCAATGTGGACGAGCCTGGAAAGGCGCAAGTTGCTTTTCGATAATCGGCAACACTTGTTTGACTGCCTCCCAGTTCGGTTTCCATGTAAAATGAATAGCAACCGACTCCTGTTTGTAACAAGGGCTCATCCACAAATTGTCTTCTGCAATGGTGCGAACCTCGGAAACATAAAGGAGTGGCGAGATATGCTCCCGTATGCGATCAAGCGCACACAATGCATGATAGGCATCTTGTCGCGGCACGAAATACTCGCTTTGTAGCTCCTCTCCAGCACTTGGGGTGAAATCCATACGAAAGTGCGGCAACCGTTCATGCCATGGTCCTGGGATGCCCATCTGTTCACTGCAATTTTCCGCTGTATGTCCTGGTACTGGATGCCGATGTGAGGATGCTATTCTCGCGCCAAAAAACTCAGGTTCTGGCTGATCAGAGGATTGTTCTGTCATTTTCCGCTTTAGCCAGACTTGATTGAAATTCGCATTCTTCCAATCGGTGAATAGGCTGACACTATAAGCACTTGAGAAAACATTGTCAAAGTGCTCTTTAAGTTGCACCAGAGACAGATTGTCGTATACATACTGACTCATTTGAAATGTGGGGATCACATCCAGTGTAATTTTAGTAACTACGCCCAATCCTCCAAGTCCAACGACCGCACCTTCGATGCCTCCGACTTTTTGTTCGCGGGAGAACACGACCAAGTCCCCATTAGCTTGGACGATCTCCATAGAATCAACCACTGTAGCAAGATTGCCATTCCAATCACCAGATCCATGCGTTGCCGTAGCACAAGCACCAGCAACGGTAATGTGCGGTAGCGAAGCCAAATTGTGAAGCGCATAGCCATTGACATGAAGATATTGGCAAAGCTCTCCGTACCGGATTCCACCTTCAACCGTTACTTTATTGTTCGCATGGTCTAATGCTATCACTTGGTTAAGATTCTGAAGCGAGATAAGGCTTTCGGTAGAATCGGCGATGCTATTAAACGAGTGCCTCGTACCAAGCACCTTTATTTGCTTACTGTGAGCCACTAATTGTTGTACTTGTTCCACGTTTGCAGGAACATGAAGTTCAGAGGCGCTATACCTGTAGTTTCCAGCCCAGTTACGATTATTTTCCACATCTTCACACTCCTTTGTAAGTATCTGTATTAATTAAAAATTTCGATACAGGACTAATGATATCCTTGTTTTTCTATAGCCTTATCCTGCCCTTTCGTAAATAAAGAGCTGCTCCGCAGCAGCCCTCAGTGTTTAACTATAGTTTCCGTTTGCGCAATATAGTACAACAGGTGCCCGATGAGAAACACATGCGTAGTGCATGGAGTAACAAGTTATTTTTTCTTAACCGGAATCCAAATCTCCCCAGACACATACCCTGCAGTTCCAAAATACATTTCAAAGCTTGGGCCTTCAACCTGTTCGTATTCCGATGTCGGAAACCATTCGGAATAAATCCTTCCCCATAACTTTATTAAATCACATTGCGGTTCCGGGAAAATCGCCCACGTTAGTGCCGGGACAGAAAGCTTTGTAAATCTCTCCGGAATTTCAAGTCCTTTTGGTAAGAAATAGCTCACCATGTATTTAAAAGATGTTCCAGTATGATCATATAAGGCAGCGTGCAAGATGGTGTTACTAAAGCGTCCCAGTAATCCATTCATCCCTTCAACACTTCCATCTACATCACATTGTTGACGGAACTGAGCAACTTCAGCATATACTTTTTGGGGATCGGAATTGACCAGACCATATGCTCCAAACATCTCAAAAGGCCCTTTTGGTTCGATGCGGTAATTCATTTCGACATCTCCTTTTATTGAAATATGAAAGGACATTCGAGGATAGGCTTTTAGAGTAACACCTTTATCGCGCGCAGATATTGGCATTATCCCATGAAGATTCTTAAACGCCCGTGCAAACGCTTCTGGCGAATCATATCCATATTTCAAAGCTACATCAATAACCTTTGCATCTGTTGTCTGTAGTTCAAATGCTGCCAATGTCAACCGTCTACGTCGAATGTACTCAGATAACGATACCCCAGTAATAAAAGGAAACATTCGTTGAAAATGATAAGTAGAGCAACAGGCTCTCTGCGCTATTTCATCATATGAGATATTGTCCGCTAGGTTTGTTTCGATATATTCCATGGCGCTTTTCATCCTATCCAACCAATCCATCGTTTTTCCTCCCTTCAAGATAAATTTTATTGCAGATAAAAAGTGAATACCGTGCATTTTCTGCACGAAAATGTCAGGATATCGATGATAACTATAATTCTCCTCTTATTGCTAATAACATTTTAGCTATACTGTCCCCATAGCGTGGAAACGGCAGCCGATCGTCATGTGTTGGCTGCCGCGGTGTCTATATTAAGCTATCGTATCCGTTAGTTGAATAACTAAATTTCTTGTTTCCTGGGAAATGATGGTTCACATGTCAACATTACTTTTTCAATATACCTATATATTCTTTCCAAGGCCCAATGTCCGCCCTGTATCTATCGGCCATTACCCGTACGATTTGAGCAATGTGCGCTAAATCATGAACAACCCAGGTAGAAAGTAATTCTCTTAACTTCACCACACCTAATCTAGGGTGTAAACCTGTCAATTCAAGATTCAATTCAGTTTCAATAAGAACCTTAAGTTTGGTTAAATTTTGTGTTCTAAGCGTTTTAAATTCAAGTAACTTTTGTTCAATCGATGACATTTCATTTAAATGAGAGTAGCGATCAAATGAGGGAAATGGTTTACTTTCACCTTCCTGAAGAATATATTCTAACCTTGGTATCCAAGTATCTTCCTCTAACTCAATGAGGTGTTCAATTACTTCAGAGACATTCCAGGTTCCTTCGCCTTCATTGCATTTCAACCATGTATCAGATATACCAGATAAAAAAAACTCCAATGCTTGTGGTGTACGTTCCAGAACCTCAATAGCTTCTTTCATATTAAAATTCATATAACTACTCCTTTCTATAATTAATCCCGATGTTTCGAAATTCGACCGTATGTTTTCGAACCTCACAAAATATACCAAAAGATATTGAACTATTCGCGAACGAATCGATATATACCTTTAAAGCTAATGAACAAACCTGCTCGTTACTTCAATAAAAAAGGAACAGCTACCGGCTGAGGCAATCTGCTCCATTATTTGAACTATCGTTCTGCGTTAGCGGAATCTCGGTTCTTAATTTACTTTACTTTCATCGGGAAAAGTTCCGAAAAAGTCGTATACCAATCAGTTCGTTTGGATTTAATCAGTCCCAGTGCTTCTTTCAAAGCAGTCTCTGTCAGACTTCCTAACTGCGAATAGTCGACGATACTTCTTCTTATCCAAATATCTGCTAAAGATTCTCCTGCACTGGCTCTTATCATGTCATCGAATGAAGCGTCATTTGCTACTTTCATAAGAATTTGTATCACATCATCGTCATCAAATTTGGATAAATCCATAACAGCATCGTCAATTTCGTCGTCTCTTGAAGTATCGTCATAAATAACCGATATCAATTTTTCTTTATCCGTCTTCACCGCCGTCACCTCTGACAAAATTATACCGCATTTAAAGTAAGGTTGTTTGCACTAAGCTGCCCGTTATTTCAATAAGAAAAAGTTTCATACGAGACAGCACATCCGTTTCATTTTACCGAGAATCATCACTCTGGGACTTCAATATATTCCGATACTCTAGCTTTTAGTATTTCAATTAGTTCTTCATCCATATAACCATAATCATCAGGTATATCTAGGTTCCAGATCGCCTTTTCATTAAGTGTTGATCCAAATTTATCTTTGAGTCGGCTCAAATGCTTTTTTTCCATTACAAATATGAGATCTGCCCAACCAATGTGTCCGCTTGTTACCTTAATCCTAGCACCATCCTCTGTCCCAGCAGACCTCACATCATAACCATTATATTTATGAAATATTTTTTCGGCCGTTGGGCTTCGCCATTTGTTTCTGCTGCATATAAACAGAACTTTTATGTTTATCATCCCCTTATCAAATCCCACTGAAAATTAAACTGTAGGTTGGCATCAGCGTTTGCGTTAATATACTCCGTTAGTTGAGCAAATAATCAAAAATAATTTGGATGACAAACCCCCACTCGTTAGAATAGGGGTTTGTTATTTAGGACTGATATTGCATGATCTCTTTTATTTCTTCACGAGTGCGTTCGTCATACTCCCAAGTACAAAGTTGAAGCACTTTTGAAATCATTTCTTGTGACATTGGTTCATTATTTGTGTTGTCTTCTCCGAATTCTTTTTTTATTGCTTGGAATGTTTGTTCGTTAAAAGTAACATTTACATCGTATATCCTAATTAAGGCATCAAGAATGGTTTCTTCTTGAAATGGTTTTACTACAAAGTCTCTCGCTCCTTGTCCAAGAATCTCTAAAATTACAGGCAAGAAGCCTCTAGCGGATAAAGCTAATATTTTTGCGTCTTTGTCGATCTCCTTTATTTTTTTTGTTGCAGTTATGCCGTCCATTATAGGCATATTAATATCCATGATAACAATGTCTGGTTGTTCATCAGCAAACTTGTCAACAGCTTGTTGACCGTTCTCCGCCGTAACAACGAAATAACCATGCTTTTCTAAGATTTCACCTAGAATTTGTCGCATAAAAACTACATCATCAACAACCAAAATCTTCTTCGCACTCATTCCCTTTTCATCCCTTTCTATCTCATTTTTTCTTCGATTAACAGAAGCGATTGTCTTCTCTAGAGCGTTTTTTTCAATCTCAAGTTGTTGACCCCTTGCATTTAAGGCTAGTTTTAACCTTTGTCTATCCAAATACGCTCCATTATGTAGTAGTTCCCTGATGGCATCTAAACTGAAACCATATTGCTTAAGTTCAATTATTAATAATAGTTGGCTAACTTGCTCTTTTGAATAGTACCTGTAACGGTTACTCTCTTCAACGTGTACGGGCTTTAGTAAGCTAATTTCATCATAATACCTTAGTGCATCAACTGATGTTTTAACGATTTTCGATATTTCGCCAATTGTATACACCAAACCCCTCCTTTCCGATATGTACCTCTGACAATGACTATGATAAACCCTCGGGTAACTCCAAGGTCAAGCAATGTTTCATATTTTTTATGATTTAGAAGGTTTCATTTCGTATCAAATTTTCCGAATGGCGACTTTAATAAATGGTACCATCCTATGCTAAACTGCCCGTTAGCGTAGTGAAGGGCTACCACGACGGCTGCCCTTTTGATATTGAAGTATAGTTCTCCCGTTAGCTCAATGACCTAACTCTCCTTTATGATTGGTTACCTTGATGGTCATAAGGGTGAAAATTGAGAAAGTGACTGTTCGTGGCTGCATTGGGACAGTAGCCCCAGCCCCCTTACGCTGATAGTCAAGCGGAAGGGGCTTTCCCTTTTGGCGGGAATCCGAGGTCAATCGTCCGAAGAATGAGGATGCCGGCTTGCTCGTTCATTGTAAAGCTCTCCCCATTCTTTCATCAGCAAAATAATTGGGTTCAAGGTTTTACCAAATTCGGTTAGCGAGTATTCTACCTTTGGCGGCACCTGATCGTACGTTTTGCGCTCTATGATCCCTTCACGTTCGAGTTCCCGCAATTGCAAGGTAAGAATATGATGCGTGACCTGAGGGTAAATTCTGCGAAGCTCGCCGAACCGCTTCGTTCCGCTCATTAAGTGATAAAGAATCACCCCTTTCCACTTTCCACCAATAACATCAAACGTCGTTTCGACTGGACACTTTTTTTCTGGAGCATTTGCCATCTCGTTATCCCTCTGCATAGTATTATTTTTGTTACTTGGTATTATTAATTTGCGTACTTTAAGTATATTACTAACTTAAATATAATGAAATAGCCGACGGCATCCAATATGTGAAGGGAATGATTGCAATGGGGATAGCGGAAGACATGAAGAGATTTGAGGGCCAGACAGCGATTGTCACTGGAGGCGGCACCGGAATGGGCCGTGCTGCAGCGCTAAGGCTCGGCAGGGAAGGCGCCAATGTCGTCATAGCGGGTCGACGAACAAAAGAGCTTCAAGAAGTTTATGAAGAAATTGTCTCTCAGGGAGGTAGGGCCCTCGCTGTTCAAACTGACGTTGCCGATCCTCGTCAGGTCGAAGCGCTTGTAAACAAGACGCTGGATGTGTTTGGAAGTCTGGATATGGCTTGGAACAACGCCGGCATTCTTGGTGCTTTCTCACCTGTACACAAACTATCCTTTGAAGATTTCGATACTCTGATGTCGGTCAATCTGCGTGGTGTGTTCGCCTGTCTAAAATACGAGATCGCTGCAATGCTCGACCGTGGAATCCGTGGCTCGATCGTTAACACTTCTTCGTGGACAGCGCATGGGGCAATGCCGGGTACTTCAGGCTACGCAGCATCCAAGGGAGCACTCGATGCAATGATGAGAACCGTGGCGTTGGAGGTTGGTCCTAGCAACATTCGAGTTAACAATGTCAGTCCTGGAATGATTGCAACCCCGATGTCGCAGGAGGTTCTAAGCGACGAGACTACGGCGCGTCCCTTCGTCAAGCAAACTCCCTTACAGCGGGTGGGCCAATCCGAAGACGTGGCGGATGTCGTGGTCTGGCTTCTCTCTGACGACGCTCGTTTTGTTACTGGTCAGAGCATATTCGTAGATGGCGGTTACACTATCGGCGGATTACGTCCGTGACTGAACGAAGCGATATATTGAAGCCAAACGGCAGCCGAATGATTAATTCCCGGCTGCCGTTTGGTCGTTCATAGATCAATATACACCGTGGCTGTTGTACAAGTAGTCGATGGACTGTGTGTTTTCTTACAAACAGCACTAACTAAATTGTGATGCCCGTTGAATCAACTTCTAGTCTCTAACGTCTAAACCTTCTTGTTCTCTAACACCTAAACTACAATTGAGAACAACTGAAGAAAACTGCCCTTTAGCGTAACGAGACTGCTGATTCATATTAGCATCCACATTTTCAGGTTATTAACCAAAGAAGGAATAGTACACTAGACCAGCAACTATAACATAGTACAGATCTTCGATCCAAATGGAAGTAGGCCGATGCGATACGTTAATATTCATATCACGGTCCCATGTAATCTGTCGCAGTTTATGCTTCAATGTTCGATAGGCAGACGCATACGTAATTAAGTAGATTGCTGGAACCCCAGCGGCCTCACCACGCCACCAGACAAGAAAACTCCTCTTGCAAGCTTGACTAAAAGAAAGTCTAGTGCCATCTGGATTTCTTACTCTTACCCCAAATACAAATTTGCCTGGTGTTGTTCCCACAAACGACAGAAACAGAGATTCGAAAGGTATCCAGACCAGCAAAAGAATCATTGTCAATACGTACCCCCCTGTCCCTGATATTAAAAATGGCTCGTACACGATCCAATCTATAACTGGAGAAACAAAAGGGACGGAAGGATTATCCAATAATGATTGAAATAAAGAGACAAATAATAAAGAATCCAAATATCTAGCCCATAATCGGAGCCATGGTCTAACCTTCGCTTTTTCTTCATTCCATTCAAATTGCGTATATATTTCGGCTACTAACCATTCCCCAAGCTTGTGTTTCCTTACAAGCGTACGTTTGTTAATGTGCCCTGCCCTTATTAGTTCCGACATTTCCTCCGTAGTAAAAGGACCGTAGATATCCTTTTCATTTTTATAGAACCATTCAATCAATTAGATGGGCCTCGTTTCTCTACCGTGAATATTTTGCACTGCTCATATAGTGAAACACTATTTTTCTTGCATAACCACAGGTAAATATATACTTTTCAAAAGGTATATCTTATTGAAGTATACTGCCAGTTAACGTAATGAAGCTGCCGATCGTGCCGGCAGCTTCGTCCATTGATGTTTTATTCAACTATAGTATCCGTTAGCTCAATATTAAAAGTGCATCTAACCAAGTAAACCACGGTACCACGATTATATGCCCATACAGTAAGCCAGCCTTTTGGCTTCTAGAGGCAAACCGAGCAAAATAAGTTGATCGCAGATCGCCCGGATAACTTTGTCATCATCCACTCCTTGGACCTGACAGTCACGGATAAAGCCAAATAACCCTGCTTGCTGCGCGCTAGCAATATAGGCCTTTAAATGTTCGACATTCCGGCCCGGGATTTCCTTCATATGCCATGGGTGAGGAGCCGGTCTATTCAGGCCATCAACTGATATGCCCCGTGCCGTGACCCCCAATCCATCAGATGTGGGCAAGATCAGTTCGTTCCAGCGTGCTCGCCGTACCTCTTGTATGTAGGCATATCCGTCAGGGAGGGGCTGAAAGCCGAAGCACTGCATAGCGAAGTCACGCACCTCGATCTTCTGCCGTCGCCACTTCTTCCTGTCGAAATACTCGTTCTCTTCCTCGTCGTCCTCATCCTCCTGGTCTCTCAAATAGGACAGGTATTGTTCCTCGGATTCAAAATTGTTCAGCAAAAGCCCTTCATGATCAGAAAAATGAAGTAAGAAAAAATCTCTTATATTGTTGGCGACTATTTTCGTGCAATTACCAAAATCCATAGGGTCAACGCGAATGATCGGCGCCAAACTTAAATCAGTCACAGAACCGAAATCTGTCAGGAGGGAAAAATGAATGCCATCCATGCCTGTACGCGCGAACATAATCGCATCAGCTGGAGAACTTCTGTACCCGCCGTTGTCACACGGATCGAATTGCAGAAAATAGCCTGTCGGCGTCTCCAAGTAAGGAAATTTCTGCTTGATCTCCTTCTCCCATGCCATGATCTCATCCAACAATGGCGGTATTTCGTAGGAATGTACCATAATGCTCTCTTCTCCTTCAACCAGTCTATTCTGTTAATTATATTTAATGTAAATTTCGACCCCTCAACGAGGCCCTGCCATCAGGATCAATGCCTCATGACGTCTGGACACCTACCAAAGTAACCTCCCGTTACTTTAATACACAAAAGAAGAGGCCGCGAATCAAGCCCCTCAACTATAGTTCTCTGTTAGCATAATTCCGACTCCTCAGGGTATTAAACCTTCCTTCTCAATACCTTTCCAGTATAAAAAACAATTATTCCAAGTAGCATCAATCCCAGGATTTCTATCGTTCTCCACATCGGGCTTGATATATATCCAAATGTGACATTATGTTGTAGATAATCAACTGACTCATATGTCTCGACAATATTTGGAACATAGTTCATTGTAAGATACATCCCTTGAATAATCTGAAAAGCATAAAAAACAAATACAAAAATTAGTCCTACAACGAGAGCTCGAAAAAATGGTTTTTTCATAGTTACCTCCTCGTTTTCAATATCCTTATTTTACCATATTATATCAGTGATATAACAATTACGCACGCATTACTGCCCCGTTTGCGTAGGGAAGTGCCGCCATTAGACCGCTCCTCGGGTATTTAACTATCGTTCTCCGCTAGCTCAATTACCTTTTGGTAATTGGTTTGCTAGGTAAACTTTTTAAAATATCAAATATATCCATCACAGTTTCCTTAATGACTTCATCCCCACCAGTTCCATTTATTGCAGTATCGAGCCTTGCGTATATGATCAGCAGCAGGCTTCTTGCTTCAGACTCGTCTAATTGGCTAAGTCTCTTTAACCTTCTCAATTTCTAACAATACAAGCACCTCCTCTGAACGTCTATCACTATTCAGCTATCGTTTCCGTTAGCTTAATGACACATTGTCAGTCTAAGGCTATATTGGGCTGCAACTTTCTTTTTGCTTTCTAATACTTTTTTATTCTAGACTTTATTTTCTTCGAACAGCTGCGTCATTTACTCTATTTTGCTCCCCTAGCTACTAACAGATCATAAATTTGTTTTGCTTCGGATATACCCATGAAATCTTTAAATCCTTCCAAAAGTGACTTGCCTTCTGGACCTGTAACATTAATAGATGCATTCGCATCAAGCAGATACTGAACGGATTTGACAGTTTCCTCCGTATAATTTCTAAATAATGGGTAAACTGCCGAGTATAAAACACTACCTCCGTTATCAGTTCTTGCATTTGGATCTGCTCCAAGATCAAGAAACTTCTTTACAACATCAGGGTTATTCCTTCCTGCAATAATGATTAATGCTGTAGAACCACCTTTTGCAGCTTTTTTAACATCAGCATTTTTTTTCAACAAGGGGTCTATCATAGTTGGGAAATAAGTACTTGCATACATGAGAGGTGTATAGCCTGTTACCTTATCGATCACATTAACATTTGCTTTTGTATTTAAAATATATGGATACAGATAGGAGCAAGCATTCTGATCATAGTTGTATAAACGCTTCATAAATTCTATAAGAAGAAGATCAAGTTTCTCAGATGGCAATTGTGAAAGAGTAGACTGAATTTGTTTTTCATCCTGTTGTTTAGCAGAAGCAATAAGATTATCAAGGTGCGACTTAACACCGTCACGTACTTCATTCACTCGGACTTTAACTGTTGTATACCCCGTGGAATTAAATCCAGAGAGAGTTGTTTTAAAAGATTGAATACCCGGATTAAAATCATCAGAGAGGTCGGTAGAACCCAGTAACTTACCATCTTTATCGTAAAATTCAATTGTTAAATTCACATAGCTTGTAGCTACTCGATCAACTTTTATATGTCCTTGTAATCCCTCTAAATTAATCGAAATGGTTTCAACAACTAAATCCCCGATGGAAATCGATTTGTCATTTGGATCTTGAAGATTGATTTGCCCATAGGCCAACGAAATTACTTGATTTTTTTGGTCGTAACCTACGATCGTACCAGTATTCTCTGCTATATAACGAATTGGGACATACGCGTGACCATCCACATTTAGAATCCGATATTCTTCACTCACTTCATGGGTGACACCATTAATATTAATTTTTGCAGGGAAGATCAATGCTTGTATGGTATCTGATGCAATCGCCACGCTGGAAAAACTAGCAACTGCCCCCACAAGTAAGCCTGATATAAATTTTTTCAAATGGATCACTTCCTCCTATAAA
This sequence comes from Paenibacillus andongensis, assembly GCF_025369935.1. NCBI lineage: Bacteria > Bacillati > Bacillota > Bacilli > Caryophanales > Paenibacillaceae > Paenibacillus > Paenibacillus andongensis. The sequence goes on from NZ_CP104467.1 coordinate 3,866,500, forward strand.
AAAATTCTAAGAATTAGTTCAGTTAATACGTTTTGCCTTAATTATTCCTATTCGTAAATAGCTCCGCTAGTAGAACCATCAGGAAATGGATAATGGGTATAAATTAGTCTGTCTTGTATACCAGAGTTCAATTTTATTTACTTTTCCGTCATCTGACCAATGTACAAGAAGCTGGGTACTTTTTGACATTGTTCTAAGCCCATTAATATCGATATTTAGTCCACAATATAGATAACCAAACCAGGCAACGGTGAAATATCATATCTCCATATAAAAAAACCCGAATTAGAAGCTAGTTCTCTTTATCCTTCCTTAGAATTCTTAAGTAATCTAACCAAGCAAGCTGTCTTAAGTAAAATACCTTTTGGAAACACCTTAATTTCATTTTAAAAGTTAGACGTTTTCATTTCCATAAAGTTCCTTTTATGGTGATGAAAATTCAAGTTCAACAAAAGATTTTCGATTTTTAATTCCACAATGCTGCCCGATAGTTGAGCAGGCTGCCGATGATGCCGGCAGCCTGCTCGTCATGCTACTATCGTTTTCTGTTAGCGTAATCTTTGTCAGATTAGGGAAAGTTCAGGTCATTACTTAATCTGATCAGCTTATCATTGTATAGTTTTAACTTGGTTTCAAAACTGCTTCTATTTTGTTCAAAATCCCGTGTCCATTTATACATCATCTTTAACATCAAAAAATCTAGTTTATAATGACACTTTTCAATTCCGAGTTTTTGCTTAAGGAATCGAGTTAGAATTCTTATTCTACGCTTCCACAATGGAGTATCAAGAAATATGATTGTATCTGCCATTTGATATAAACATTGATAGGATTCTCTATCAGTTCCTTCAAATATCCACGTTCCGTTTTTATCAATTTCCATTAATACATCAATTTGCTCTTCTGCTGTACGCTTATACCGCCCCGTTGACGTTTGATGATGAACAATGGAATCGAGTTCATACCAAGGTACATTAATTTTCTTTGATAAGCGTTTTGCCAATGTCGTCTTACCACTAGTTACAATTCCAATAATGAGGATTTTTTTCATTCCTATTTTGGCTCCCTAATATCGGTGATACATATTTCTTCGTCATATATGCAGGGATTCCTTTTAATGTAAGTTAAGCCATAGATAACTGCCTGTTAGTTCAACGCCCAGTAGGACATATGTATAAAATCGCTTATTTTGTGAAGGTGCAATGGAAAAGGAGCTGCCGTGGCAGCTCCTTTTCCTGACGTCTCATTTTTTCTTTTGCCGTCGAATATTATTACCACTCCAACCGCTCCTGAGACAAGCATAGATATCAATTAAAAACGCAATTATGCAAAATGCTCTATTATCTTAAATATTACTATTGAACACTCTTAGCGAAATGACCGTTAGTATAGTCATACTCATTAAAGAGCCCTACGCTGCCATAAGGAATGATAAGTTTATTCTTATCCAACTCCACCTTTTGTTGAATCATTTCGGAAAGCTCGAGTTTTAATGGATTGATTTTCGATACGTCGGAAACCGACGTATATGAGAATACCCACACATGGCCGGTCACCAGTCCATTGCCTGCGGTAAGTACGATCTCTGGGTTACCATCCCCATCGAAATCATGAAGCGTTGCGTGGATACTAAAACCATCGTTTAAATCGCCATAAGGTTTAAATATGTCGGCACTGCTGCCTTTATCCAATTCCAATGGCCAGCCAAACTTATCTTCATTAAAGATTACATTCATTTTTGTACCATTTGGATGATCACGCCCAATAACAACGGTTGCGCTTCTGTCTTTAAACTGTACTGATAAGTTTGCGTCTTCCTCCCCGTCTTTCCAAGCCACCGAGGCGTCACCATTATCCGCTGGTACAAATCCAGGATCGTTGATGCTTGCAGTACTCGATGCCTGGTCCCATCCAACTTTTTTTCCTAATAGATCGGCCACATCACGTAAAGGGATATAGGTTGTACCGTTGTATAGAATATTGTCACTTGCTACTTTTTTACCGTTCACCGTTAGATTGACGTTGTTGAATAAAACTTCAATTGTACTTTTGTAGCCAGCAGCTAGAGCCGAGCCGCCAACTAAGAGTGAGGTTAAAACAAATCCGATTACCATTCCTTTGAGTTCTTTACGCACGTGACTTCCTCCATTTGTCTATTTGAAATGTATATGTCTTGCTATATATCGGATTTAAATGCAATAAATTGAATGATTGAACTCTTGTTCTCCGTTAGAGTAAGGGACGTTTATTTTTGAACCTCAATTTAACTCTCCATTTTATTAAGATTGCTATTGAGAAAACAAAAACAATTATCAGTAATGATTTATTTTTCCACACGGGTTCTGTTAATTGGTTGAGAGCGTGAATATCTTTGCTTGCCTCAGTAATCAGTTTATTGCCGCTACAAATACTGGTGGATTCCTTACCTTTAAGATTTTCTGTATAAACTAGATACTTATTTCCTACTTCAAATTCTGTCCCACACATACCATTGAACCCACTATACACATATCCATCTGTGAGATTGCCCTTCCAAACCTTATCCGCACTAAAAATGTTCCCGCCATCTTTATCTTTGCTTATTAACGAACCTGTGAATACGACACTAGATAGTTCAAATCTTTTTTCGATGCCTGGATCGCCGCAACTACATGCATACGCCGTATTAGGGCGTAGTACACTCAAACTGAATATAATACAAATAAATAAAATACCAGCTAAGTTTTTTTTATTCAAACTATCACCTCACTCCAGTTTGTGCAGTCGAAAATATAGACGCAATTTGGAAATTATTGTTGCACTATCCTGCCCGTTCGCAACAAGACTGCCGTTCAATTTCGCGGCAGCCTGTGTTGTTTGTAATTGAGCTATAGTTCACCGTTAGATTCCTGTAGATGGATAAATTTCAGCTTTGTAAAAAAAGGAGCGCCTCTGTACGATGGAAGTACGCTACGGGTCAAAAGCCCTTTAATTCCATCATCCAGGAGGACGCTCTACTATGAAGTTTAAATCACAAGATAAGCAAAATCAACTCATTGAAAACATTACCTTTAATCATATTGTTGTTGGTGTAGACATTGCTCAGGAGGCCCATGTTGCCAGAGCGGTTAACTTTCGAGGTGTCGCTCTCGGTAATCCTTTAGTGTTTAGTAATGACGAGGATGGATTCAAGTCCCTCGACCGTTGGATTCGCGACTTGTTAGCTTCATTTAAATTATCTCAAGTTATCGTTGGTATGGAACCCACTGGCCATTACTGGCTAAGCCTTGCCGGGTGGCTCAAAAACAAAGCCATTGAAGCCGTACTTGTTAATCCTCACCTAGTTAAAAAGAATAAAGAAAACCGCGACAATACACGCTATAAAAGCGACAAAAAAGATGCTTTAGTTATTGCCGACATGGTGAAAAACGGCTACTACTCCCCTGTCCGCTTCCATTCTTCCGAATACGCGGAGCTGCGAGTGCTTATGGCTAACCGAGAAACGGTCGTTAAACGACTCGTAAGTGCCGTTAACCAGATCCACCGCTGGGTCGACATTGTCTTCCCTGAACTGAGACAAGTCTTTAAAATCTTAACTTGCAAGGGTGCATTGTTAACCCTTCGGCTTTTTCCGCTCCCGGCTGAGCTATGTAAACTAAGTCCTGACGATGTAATTAAAGGATGGCAGAAATCAATGAAGCGGCATTCTGGTGTGCGTAGAGCTCATCTACTCATCGATCTTGCCAAGAAAACTATTGGATCTAAGCAGGCAACACATGCTTACAAACTCCATCTAGAGCAGCTCCTTGAGGAGCATGACTTAGCCACTAAACAACTGCAGAGGATAGAAAAAGAAGCCAAAGACGTTGTTGAACGTATCCCCTATTCAGGAAAAATGCTTGCCATTACTGGAATAAGTCCAATTGCTCTAGCTGGTGTTTTAGGAGAGTCTGGGGATCTTAGAGGTTATGCGCACGGGAACGCTCTACTCCGTCACGCAGGACTTAATATAACCGAAGCAAGCTCTGGGAAATGGAAGGGACAACTGAAGCTCAGCAAACGAGGTCGTCCACGTCTGCGTCACTTTCTTTATTTAATTACGATGTGCATGGTCATGAGTAACCAAGAATTTAAAGCCATACACCACTACAATGTTCAGGTGAAAAAGCTTAAAAAGATGAAGTCTATCATGAAGCTATGTGGAAAGCTAGCTCGACTCTTAGTAGGAATGGCTCGTAGTGATGAAGCTTACAACCGCGATAAAATCTTTGTATTAGCAGCTTAAAATAAACCTTATCTCACGCAAGTTGGCGTATTCGCAGGAGACAAAGAAAGCACGGAGTATCGGGATACATTACGCAAAAAGGCTCTGACCTGTTCCGTTAGAAAGACCGACCTCCACCCCTTAGATAGATGTAACGAAGGAATGATAGGGCGCTTGACCCGTTGAGACATGGGAGTGAAAATCGCTAAGGGCATCGTGGAGAATACGTGCAGCATTTGGAATGAATTGGGTGATTCAACTCCACCTCTGTTCCCGCATGCCTTTTTAACGACACATCCTAATATGTCTCGCTATCTTTCATTCATCATTGATATCTAAAGGATGAAATCCTGCGAATAGACGAGCTTGCGTGAGGAAATCAAATCATACCGAGGGAGCGTAACGAAGGTATTGATTGCCAGAGTCTATCCACCGAATGAAATTCTATATCCATCTGGATCTTTAATCGTAAACTCACTAAAAAAGTCATTTAAATCAGGTCCTTTAACAATCTCTATTCCTTTTGTTTTAAACTCCTCAAGAATTCGTCTTACATCTGTATAACAAAAAGCGTCAAAATATAATCCACCCTCAACCGAGGAAAAGGGCTTAACATCACTTTTATTCTTCGCAGGATGTAAAATGAAAGTAACCGTGTCTCTACTCATATGGACATGTTGTATATCAGGTCCACCAATTAGTTCATACTTGAATCCAAGTTTCTTATAATATTCGATTGAATCTTCTAAATTACTGACAAGTAATACCATGGTGGGTCCTTTTAATTTCATTTCTTCCATAGCAATACCTCCAATTGTTTTTACATAAATCGTAAAGATATATTCGACGAATAACTAAAATTACCTTTTTATGTAATTTGAATGATGTGATTAATTCCGCTATACTGCCCGTTAGTTGAGAAAAGGCAACCGATTCACTACGGTCGGTTGCCTTTTCTTGTTGTTAATGAACTATCTATTTTCTCCGTTAGTTGAATAGTCTCTAAGTGAAGTATCCATTAAATTAGTTCAAATTCTTATTATATTGTTCTAATAAATCTTTAATCAATACTCCATCAATACTTAACCCATTAATATTACAATTCTTAAGTTCCACGTTTGTAAGATTACATGAATCAAATATAGCTGTACTCAAATCACTGTTTTTAAAGATTACTGGCTCCACGTTTACCCAATTGTCAGTTCCAGGCTCTTCGAGTAAATGACTTTTCTCCGCTGATGGACGAACAATTTTCTCAAATATAGTTCCTCCCATTTGAATCATATCAATAGTTACATTCGAAAAATAGATATGATTCCATTTAGAATTCACAAAATTCGAATGGGCAATTGAAGTATCCCTCAAATCATTATATTTAAAAGTCGCCCCTTTAAAACAAACCTTATTTATCTCTTCGTTTCTTAAATCCTGCAATTCCAGTCCATTATTTGAATCCAATACTTTCTTTTCTGTAAGTGGCACTGCAAACATCCTTTCATTATGAATTTTTAGAATCGTCATGATTGAATAGGATTTAATATTCGCATTAAATCTCCGTTTTCCTTTTTATGTAAATAACTTATTTTGTACTTTTCCAATTATAATTCCCCATTTATCCTCATAGCTCTGGGCTGCTACTAATAGGTTATCAAAAGAATATGAATACAGCTACGACCACGCAAATCTGCCCGTTAGCTTAATCAGTTTGAAAATACTCCTCCCTGCCTTCCGTCGGGAATGAGATAAAGATCTTGTTGTACCCAAAATATCACTCCTAACGAAATGTTAATATTTAACTATATCACTGTCACTTTTTCCACAATGCCATCCCATTATCCACCCAATAGCTTAATGAGGCTACCACTCGTTTTCACAGCGGTAGCCTCAATTTGTAGTTTGTATAAGTAACTCGTTTGCGTAATAAAATGTGCGATCTCGTTAATATCATTCCACCTTAAAAACTATATAAGTCCCCGTCTCATTAGTCTTAAAAGGTTTGCTAAATTCCTTGAACACTAATTCAGCAGCGCTCGTAATAAAGTCTCTAATCCTGTCCGTGGATCTGCCAAGTTTCAAAATCCTACTATGTAGGTTGTTTTTTTGTCACAAGACTACAATACAGGGGAATTTCCGCATTTTTTACTGTGACGTAATTTCCTAATTTCTCAAGCTTCTTTTTTTCATTTCTGAAAAATAAATTTATAAAAGGCAACCGCTTAAAAGTTCGGCTGACTAACACCGGTACCTAACGCAATATATCATGTTATATATTCTTTTGGGTAGAGGTGAAGTTCCTAGATTAAATTCATTTTGGATAAGGAAACAGGTCTATGATTTTTATGCTTTGACCCTTTTCGTTAGTAAACACCACATGTTCTCGTCTAAATTCTCGAGGAGTTTCCAAGCCGCATGCTGCTGCCAAAGAAAATAAGCCTTCCCTCAACTGAAGAATATAGTTCATCACCCGCCATTGTTTCTCTTCAGGAGCTAGCGCCTTTTGGTATTTAAAATCCGTAGTCGTAATGCCAGTCGGGCACTTGCCAGTATGGCACTGCATAGCCATAATACAGCCATTAGCCATCATAAAACCGCGTGCAGAGTTCACACAATCCGCCCCTAATGCCAACGCGATTGCTACTTTATCAGGAGTAACGAGCTTTCCGGAAGCGAATATTTTAAAACGATTGCGCACGCCGAATCTTCTAGCCGTATCATCTAAAATCAGCAGTGCTGTAAAGAGTGGCAGCCCCATACCGTCCGCCATCGCTTTGAAGGTTGCTCCAGAACCTCCCTCAGAACCGTCAACAGTAATGAAATCAGGATACATATCCAAGTCCACCATTGCCTGAAAAAAAGGTTCGATTCGCTTTGGATCGCCTACAACAATTTTAACACCTACCGGCTTGCCTCCTTCTCTTTGTAACCTATCTATGAAGCGTAATGCATCTTCGGGATTAGTTAGGAACTCGAACCGGTTTGGTGAGTTAACGGTTTTCCCCACGGGTACTAAACGAGCTCTTGCAACTCTCTCCGTAACCTTAGAGCCCTCCAAATGCCCCCCGCGAATTTTAGCTCCTTGATGAAATTTTAGCTCGAATGCCTTGATATTAGGGGTGTTAGCTTTTTGTTTATATGCATCTATAGAGAAGAGACCCGTACTATCGCGGAAACCGAACATGCCGGGGCCGATCTGGGAAATAACATCAACGCCGGTAGCCAGATGCACATCCGCTACACCACCTTCTCCAGTATTGATCCATGAACCGCCTGCCATGAATGCTCCGCTTCCAGTAGACAGTATATAATTCTCCCCTACAGCTCCGTACGAAGTGGCCGAGGCGCCGAACATACCTTTTAGCTTCCATGGATACAAGCGGTTTTGTCCGACAACGATTGTATCGTTATCATGTAGTAGCCAAGGCTTAATTTGTTCATCCACGATCTTCTCTTTCCTTGTGAAAAGCCCTTCGTCAGTAATAACATATTTCCTTCCAGGTAAGAGCACTTCATTATCAACTCTTAGCTCACTGGTTAATTTGGGGAACATGGCGTTCGACAAATAGAATCCTGGCTTCTCATAGTCTCTTCTTCCTCCAAAGGAAATAAGATCAGTTCGATATTTCGCGGCATAAACGAGTCCGACATAATCAGCACGCGAGAAAGGTTTCCCTTCTGTATCATTGTCAAACCAGTATTGACGAAATTCAGGCCCCAACTTTTCTAGTAAATATCTTATCCAGCCGAGAAACGGATGCGAACGAATGATGGAATGCTTTGGGTTCTTAGATAATGCATACATGTAACCGAAAAAAATGATTGGAGGTAACACTAGAATAACCAGCAAAATAATAAGTAGGATATTAAACATACATGATTTAACCCCTTCCAAATTGTAAATCGAATCCTATTTATATTTCCTCAATTCCCCAATAAGCATTCAATTGTAAACGTGATCTTAGATTTACCTTGGATTAAAAATAAAACAGCGGCGAACTAAGAAATGAGAAATAAATTCTTAGTTCAACGCTGTTGCCTTTACGCGTACTTCATTCGGACAATGTTTCGATATCTTTGAATCGAATTTATTATTTATCATTGATTCTGGAATAGAGAATAATCACCCAAAGTTAAGCAACTGAAATTTGTTTATTTAATACAGCAATAATGCCATCGGTAACCGCATTTGCTACATTTGTTTGAAACGCTTGAGATTGGATACGCTGTTCATCTTCTTTATTTGAAATATAACCCAGTTCAAGTAATAAGGATGGACTTGCATTCTCTCGCAATACATGGAAGTCTCCCTTTTCTACCCCACGGTCCTTCGTATCCATATTCAGCTTGAATAACTGCTTGTGCAAAATATTTGCTAGTTCGTGATCTTCCCATTTGTTGTAGTAAGTTGTTATGCCTGCTACATCATCGCTTGTAAACGAATCAAAGTGAATACTAATAAATAGGTCAGCTGAATCATTTTTCGCAATATCAACACGCTCATCTAAAGTTAGGAATTCATCTTTATCACGTGTCAAAACGACGTTTACTCCCGTTTTCGCTACTAACTCTCGCTCAATATTAAGGGCTGTTTGAAGCGTAATATCTTTCTCATAAGTGCCGGTCTGACCCGTTGCACCCACATCTTTTCCACCATGCCCAGCATCAATGACAATTGTTTTCCCTTCTAAAATGCGGCTTTCTTTATTGATAGATTCGCTTTTTATAGAATTCATAGTTTCATTCTTAGATAGGCTATTCGCCTGTATTTTAAATACAAATGTAGCAGAAACAAATAATAGGATAGCGGATAAGGCAAGGATCATACTTTTTTTCATCATTGGATCTCCTCTCTAAGCAAACTCTATCTGGCTGAAATGATCATTTCATAGAGTTATTTTAATAGAGGCAGATGAAGATAAAGCGGAGCCGAAATAAAGATGAGGTGAAGATTACACGAAAAAAAACCACTTTTCCATACGTTAAAAAGCATGTCATGAAAAGTGGTTATTAACTGTTTAAACTTGTTTCTTTAACCAGAAGAAAAACAAAACCCCGTCTTCTGTGTTCGCCGCGCCGTATGGCATACGATGTAACTCCAAAATATTTTTCGATATAGCAAGCCCTAAACCTGTGCCGCCTTGTGAGCGGTGGCGTGCCGTATCTCCTCGATAAAAGCGGTCCCATATTTTATCTAGCTGATCTGCTGGAATGTGAGCCCCCTTGTTTTCAATACATACCTTAACCTCATCTAGTTCTTCCTTTATCGAAATGAAAATCTGCTCTTTCTCTGGCGTATAGCGAATCGCATTGGTTAGAAAATTTGTAAGGACTTGCTCGATCCGATGTTGATTCGCCAGGACTGCAACGGTTGCAAGCTCGGTATGCACATGAAGTTGTTTCGAGCTGAACTCCACGGATAGTTTTTCACAAATATCCTCAATAAGCTTATCGATATTAAACGTTTCCATCTTCATTGTATAGGTGCCTGATTCAAACTTAGCCAACTCAAGCATATCCTCAATCAACAGATTCATCTTATCCACTTCTTTATCCATGGCATTGAAATAATAATCTTTTTTATGTGTAGCAACGCCATCCTTCAGAATCGAAATGCAACTTTTCACAATGCTGAGAGGCGTCTTTAGCTCGTGGGATACCCCTGAAATAAATTCTCTTCGCGTATTTTCCAATTGCTTTTCTTTCTCAATGTCCATCTGCAACTGCTCGATATAGGCGTGCAAAGATTGGGAAAGAGAATTAATACTTTGAGACAAGTCGCCGATTTCATCATTCGATCGAATGGCAATCGTTTCCGAAAAATCTAAACTTGCCATCCGCTTAGTCGTCCTATTGATTTGCAGCAAGGGGTTCGCGATCTTTCTAGAATAATACCAAGCAGCAAGAACAATAAGAAGCATAACTAGCCCAATCAAGTACACATAATAATCTTGAAGCATCTGCACCGCTTCATCAACGGGTTGTAGCGAAGCCATGGAGAAAATATAACGTATTGTTCCCTCTTGATCTTTGAACGGGTCGATGAACACTTTGTACTTCACGTCATTTTGCGTAAAATCAAGGATTTGCAAGGAAGCATAGCTGATTTTCGTATCATTGAATATTAAATTCGTTTGAAAATCCTTCAATCTGTCCATAAACAAGCTATTGGTGTAAATAAAACTTGAGGATTCATTCCCTGTTGGGAATTGTACTTTGGTAATCGAACCGTTGAGTAAAATCTCAGGGAGTACGGGTTTCTCTGACTTATTATATTTAATATCAATTTGAAGATCGTATATCTTTTTGGAAATTTTCTCATTTTCCCACATTATATTTCCTTTTTCAACCAATTGCATACGATATGGAATTAACGCCAGATCCTCTTTATACGCTGCAATAGCAACACGTGCTTTCGAGGTCAGAAGGGATTTCGCTTGACTTGGGGTGCTTGTTAAAATCTCATTGATGTTCACCATATGATAAAGCGGAAAGGTCATCGTTTTTCCAGAGAATTCCGCGTTAGATTTAGATTTAGCTGTATCCATCTTGACTTCCACATAGAAATCATTCACATTATTTAAGTTTCCAAAGCTATCTAATGTCGTAATCCATGCATTATTTTGCCTATAAAAATCCTGTTCCAACTTCTGAATGGAAAGTACATCCCCGCTACTTTTTAAATAATTTTCTTTAAAGGTTTGGATATTCGTCTGAATGTCATTTACTTTTCTGTTTGCGTAGTATTGCTTGAAAAATATCGTTTGTCCTAGATAAATCGTGGTTAATAGGAATAGGCATAACAGGGTGGTCAGCAAAAATAGTTTAAATACAATACTCGCTCTCATGCGTTACCCTCGAACTTATAGCCTGTCCTCACAATCGTCGTAATCAGCTTCGATTTATCTCCCAGCTTACTTCTTAGGTTACGGATATGAGTATTCAATGTACGATCATCTCCCTCGTATTCATAGCCCCAAATTTTCGAAATGAGCTGATCTCTCGAAATGACGATGCCTTTATTTTGCATGAGATAGGCTAAGATTTGGAATTCTGTATATGTCAGGTGGACTTGTTCCCCTTCTACAGTCAACGTTTGTGAAGATAGATTCATCTGAATCCCATTTATAGATAAGGTATCGCTGCTAGCGTGAGACATGGGGGATTCCGTTTGTCGTTCTTCCCTATTCCTGCTATCGATCAGTCGTTTAGCCCTGGCTAATAAAACAGCTGGACTGTAGGGTTTTGTTACATAATCATCTGCCCCTAGCTCAAATCCTAATAATGTGTCATCTTCATCCACTCTTGCAGTCAACATAATGATCGGGACATTCGAAGATTTTCTTATTCTTCTGCAAACAGACCAACCATCAAGCTCTGGCAACATGATATCCAGCATAATTAAATGAACGTCATGTGCTTGAAATAATAATAAAGCCTCTTTCCCATCGGCCGCTTCTAATACGAGATAGCCTTCATTCATGAGATAATCTTTAATAATTTCACGCAAAATATCTTCATCTTCTACAATTAAAATTGTTTTTTGCATATGATTGCTCCTACGTTGCTTTTCAATACCATTCTTACCTACTTAGTTGTAACATAGCCAAATAAAGATTATGTAAAGATAATTAAAAAGGAACAGCTGCCTCCGTCGGCATAACTGTTCCTTTCTTTGTTGAACTAACACGTGGTCGGTTGATTTATTTACTCCATGCGGTTTCAGTTTTATGCTCGATGACTTGTACCACTTTTCTTTGAACATCTTTCTCCATTGAACTATTGCTTTTAGGAACTTCGCCTTTATTTTCGGCTTGAATTTGTGCGTCAACCTGTGTTTTTGCAATAGCATCAATCAGTTGTTGTTTTGAAACATTTCTAGACTCAGCAATCTCAACGACAGACTTCCCTGTTGCTAATTCTTGTTTTAATTCTTGTGCGCTCATTTTTAATAACGAAATTAATTTTTCATCGTTTAGAAAAAAATCTGCCGTATAATCAGGCTTACCATCTTTGGAAAATAAACCTTCTACTTTAATTGTTGCTGGTGTTGGTTCACCTTTTAATACGGATTCAATTTCTTGAGGAGTGGGTACTTTGTCCGTTGTTTGTACGGGTACTACCTCATTTACTTGTTTTGGGCTTGCATTGGTTGCATTTGACGCATATGCACTAGCAGCTCCCACCAACAGTACTGCAGAAATACCAAGTACAGTGAATAACTTTTTTTTATTCTTTACCATGTTAGTAACCTCTTTTCATTGTTTTATTTGCTCTTACAGGTATTAATATAATGCGTACATGTCAAGATGAGGTGAAGATTATATAAAGATGAAATTGAGATTTTATTCGTTTTAATATGCAAAAAGCCCGCAGGGTTTGTTGGCAGAAAATAAAGTTAGACTGGTTGACTTTATTCCACGCGGCTTTTCGAATTGCCATATCGTCAGTCTCCATAAATTTGAGCCTGGAAATTGAACAGCGACAGCCTAAGGACGAGAAAATAATGTCCTAGACTGTCGCTGTTTTATTGAACTAACGTTCACCTTCCCTCGGTTTAGCTTAATCAAGCAAGTCAATCTAAAACTTTATTTTCTGAGAGCCATATTACCCTTATTGATTCAAAATATTAGGAAAAGGGTAAACATACGATAAGTGGGAAGTGGTATTAAAAACCAGCGAAAAACAGAATTCAATTTTAGTTTTCGAAAGGTTGTTGATTCACCATGAAAACACTAAGAAGGATAAAAAGATCGAGATTTCTGCTTCGATACTTTTTGAGTAAGACTTAGCATTAGAAGTGCATTTTTGAAATAAACCGCTTCCCACTATAAGAGGACTCTGCGATATAATTCGCGGGGTCCTCGCTTTTATGATGTTATCAATCAATTTCTCCTTTGTTATTAAGCTACCCTGCCAGCTAGATTAATAAAATGAGCAGGCCACCGCAGTGCCTGCTCATCTAATGTGTGTTATTCAACTATCGTATCCGTTAGTTCAATCCTCTATTCTATGATATTTAGTGCTTTTTGTATTTTTTCTCCGTATTTCGTTTCGGTCAACTTAGGGGTTCGACTTGTTGAGTTAACATTGCTGTAATAAAGAACTAAATAATTACCTGACTGATAAACGATTGGTGCGTGGGAACTGAGAAGCTGTATTTTCTCTTCGAAATGTTTATTTCCAAGGTCTCGTTTTTCTTTCGAGCCAAAATCATAAACCCTTATGAATTCGTTGTTAACCAGTTCATAGCTAATAGGTTGAATGCCATCAAGATGAGTTTCGACAGTTGATTCTATTTGACTAATGTTATGTTCGATGGACTTCACGGCTTCATTTACGGAAGTATACTTTTGTTGAGATGAACATGCACTCAGCAAAAACATGCTTAAAACCGCAACGAAAATAAATTTTCTCATGAAATTACCCCTTTTCTTATTAACTAATTAACTACTAAACATTAGACGTTCAGCATTCACAAAAGTTCCAACATTTTACATAATTTCCATCTTGGTTATTCCACTCTACTGCCCGTCCCTCTTAATCCGCAGGACTGAACATTAGTGGTCTGTGGGAATGAGATGAGGTTCTTTTCGCCCACGAAAAAATAAGATTAAATTGTTCTACCCTTATTTTTTAAGGCGGCAGCCGTCCTTTTTAAGTTGTCGTCGGAATAAACAGCAAAAAAACCTCTGATACAACACCCTGCCAGAGGTTTTTTAAATAGATTATGGAACCGCAACCTATTGCCACCGTATCCTTAAAAAATGGCGCATTTATTACTCCCTCATAAATCCTTTCTTTCAAAGGAAAACGTCGGCTTTGATTTGTTATTTTCAAAACCGCCGATTGGTCTTGCCGCTAAAATTGCCGCAACAAGCTATCTGCAAAAAATGCGTTTTTTTTATTTACCACAGGGCAGGTTGTTTTTACATTTTGCTCTATTGCATTGTCATTCAATGTAAAGTAAGTATTTACATATTTACATGCGTTCTCTTATATAAAACTGGTATTGCCGCTACTATAAGGATTATACCCATAAAAGCGGGTGCGGCATGACCAAGTGATACATAGATTTGACCTCCGATGATAGGCCCAATCATTCTTGCTAAAGCCTGAATAGATTGGCTACCTCCTTGAATCCTTCCTTGTTCACTAGAATCGACAGACTTGGAGAGCATCCCATTGAATGAAGGCCCAAAGATCGAATCACCAAAACCAAATATAAACATTCCAGCGATAAAAAGAGGATAAAATGAGAACAAAGCAGATAGCGCAATAAGACTGTAGCCTATAATCTCCGAAACCATTCCAAGAATTGCTATCTGTTTATCACTAAGTTTTATCAAAAGCTTTGGCATTATGAAACCCTGTGAAATGATGTCTTGGAAGCCCATAATTGAAAACATAAGTCCGATTATTGCAGGCTTCCAACTGAAAGTATCCATTGTAAATTGTGAAAAAACTGCCTGTAAAGATCCGTTGGGAATCCAAAGTAAGAACGCTGAGACAAGTAGCCTTTTTAAGTTTTTCATGGAAAGTACGTTTGCAAGCTGTGTAAATGGATTCAGCCTTACAAAGGTAATCTCTTTCAGTCTATTATTCTTGTCAAGACTCTCAGGCATATATAAGATTCCATAAACAACATTCAAAAAAGTTATTATTGCTCCAAAATACATGGGTGCAGAATAACCAAACTTGGCAATTAATCCGCCTAGAGCTGGGCCAATGACGGTGCCTACACCTACAACCGCACTCACCCATCCAAAGTATTTGGTTCTCTGTTCTGGAGGAATAATGTCTGCAAAATATGCGAAGATAGTGCTTATGCTCCCGCCTGTTATACCTTCTATTATGCGCCCAGCAAATAGGACCCATAGAGCTCCTCCTATGCCAAAAACGAAGTACCCGATTGCGGAACCCAAAAGGCATACTAAGAGCAATGGACGACGGCCATATTTGTCGCTCAAAGCTCCAAGTACGGGGGCAGCAAAAAACACGCAGACTGCATAAACAGAGGTCAGCAGCGTAACAACTATAGCTTGTTCTCCCGGAATGCTTGTAAAAGGCTGCACTAAGAATGGGACGACAGGTGATATGATACTGAAGCCTATACCGCAAAGAAACACGGAGATAAAACCGAATATTAAAGCGTGTTTATCTACGGCTTGTTCTGTGTTCTGTTCATTGTATGATCTAAATATGGACATTTAATTCTCACCTCAAAAGCTATAATTTTGATTCCTTGGAAACAAATTTATCGTACCGAATTTTTGTTTCCTTGTCAACAAATTAATAGCAATAAAAATGCAGCCCGTTCTCACTAGAACCCGGCTGCCTGTGGTTTCATTTTCA
Source organism: Paenibacillus andongensis (assembly GCF_025369935.1). Taxonomy (NCBI): domain Bacteria; kingdom Bacillati; phylum Bacillota; class Bacilli; order Caryophanales; family Paenibacillaceae; genus Paenibacillus; species Paenibacillus andongensis. The sequence goes on from NZ_CP104467.1 coordinate 3,882,092, forward strand.
TTATTTAAATTTATTCCGACTTCATATCTATACCCAGTTTCTTTATTTCTGTATCCAAGTGCCTACTATACTTTTCCATGAAGCTAAGCATACTGTCAAATTGCTCCTCAGTTACCTGCTCAAATACGGCTTTATCCCGCTCTTGAAACTCTTTGTGCAGATCCTCATGGATTTTATAAATTACTTTCCCTTGCTCAGTAAGCCTAAAATAGATTTCTTTCTTGTTATCCGACTTCTGGTAGCTTTCGATAAGGCCTTTTTTTATGAGCTTCTTAGTTATTTTACTTATGGCACCGCGAGTCATATAAAAGGACTCCGCAAGATTTGTCACGTTGGAATCTACATTTCTTTCAATGTATTCAATGCAATGTACTTCCGAAGACTTATAACCCTTAAGACTGTCTTCCATCTTATCCTTATTAAGCCAAACCATCTTGTTATATAAGTCCCTGAAACCCATTATGACCTGTTCTTCTTTGTTCATGGCCTGTCCTCCCACCCGTTGGTGCATTAACAATATTAAAAAAATTATTTTTAAAATGGAATTGACCTTGTTCCTCGGTATATTCTGTTCGTATCTTTCCCTTCTTTATTTTATCATCTTTTATTGATGAATTCTGCCGTTACTTCAACAGGCTACCGTATTAATAACGGTAGCCTGCTTTCTGTTTTTTATGGAACTATCGTACTCCGTTAGATTCCTGTAGATGGATAAATTTCAGCTTTGTAAAAAAAGGAGCACCTCTGTACGATGGAAGTACGCTACGGGTCAAAAGCCCTTTAATTCCATCATCCAGGAGGACGCTCTACTATGAAGTTTAAATCACAAGATAAGCAAAATCAACTCATTGAAAACATTACCTTTAATCATATTGTTGTTGGTGTAGACATTGCTCAGGAGGCCCATGTTGCCAGAGCGGTTAACTTTCGAGGTGTCGCTCTCGGTAATCCTTTAGTGTTTAGTAATGACGAGGATGGATTCAAGTCCCTCGACCGTTGGATTCGCGACTTGTTAGCTTCATTTAAATTATCTCAAGTTATCGTTGGTATGGAACCCACTGGCCATTACTGGCTAAGCCTTGCCGGGTGGCTCAAAAACAAAGCCATTGAAGCCGTACTTGTTAATCCTCACCTAGTTAAAAAGAATAAAGAAAACCGCGACAATACACGCTCTAAAAGCGACAAAAAAGATGCTTTAGTTATTGCCGACATGGTGAAAAACGGCTACTACTCCCCTGTCCGCTTCCATTCTTCCGAATACGCGGAGCTGCGAGTGCTTATGGCTAACCGAGAAACGGTCGTTAAACGACTCGTAAGTGCCGTTAACCAGATCCACCGCTGGGTCGACATTGTCTTCCCTGAACTGAGACAAGTCTTTAAAATCTTAACTTGCAAGGGTGCATTGTTAACCCTTCGGCTTTTTCCGCTCCCGGCTGAGCTATGTAAACTAAGTCCTGACGATGTAATTAAAGGATGGCAGAAATCAATGAAGCGGCATTCTGGTGTGCGTAGAGCTCATCTACTCATCGATCTTGCCAAGAAAACTATTGGATCTAAGCAGGCAACACATGCTTACAAACTCCATCTAGAGCAGCTCCTTGAGGAGCATGACTTAGCCACTAAACAACTGCAGAGGATAGAAAAAGAAGCCAAAGACGTTGTTGAACGTATCCCCTATTCAGGAAAAATGCTTGCCATTACTGGAATAAGTCCAATTGCTCTAGCTGGTGTTTTAGGAGAGTCTGGGGATCTTAGAGGTTATGCGCACGGGAACGCTCTACTCCGTCACGCAGGACTTAATATAACCGAAGCAAGCTCTGGGAAATGGAAGGGACAACTGAAGCTCAGCAAACGAGGTCGTCCACGTCTGCGTCACTTTCTTTATTTAATTACGATGTGCATGGTCATGAGTAACCAAGAATTTAAAGCCATACACCACTACAATGTTCAGGTGAAAAAGCTTAAAAAGATGAAGTCTATCATGAAGCTATGTGGAAAGCTAGCTCGACTCTTAGTAGGAATGGCTCGTAGTGATGAAGCTTACAACCGCGATAAAATCTTTGTATTAGCAGCTTAAAATAAACCTTATCTCACGCAAGTTGGCGTATTCGCAGGAGACAAAGAAAGCACGGAGTATCGGGATACATTACGCAAAAAGGCTCTGACCTGTTCCGTTAGAAAGACCGACCTCCACCCCTTAGATAGATGTAACGAAGGAATGATAGGGCGCTTGACCCGTTGAGACATGGGAGTGAAAATCGCTAAGGGCATCGTGGAGAATACGTGCAGCATTTGGAATGAATTGGGTGATTCAACTCCACCTCTGTTCCCGCATGCCTTTTTAACGACACATCCTAATATGTCTCGCTATCTTTCATTCATCATTGATATCTAAAGGATGAAATCCTGCGAATAGACGAGCTTGCGTGAGGAAATCAAATCATACCGAGGGAGCGTAATGACCTCACCTGACTTGACTTGTCATCTATGGTACGGTTCACCGTAATGTATTTAAACACAAAGTACAATTTGAACGTAAGACATCAGTTTATAAAGATAGGACCACTACTAACAATGGAGTGGTGTATAGAACTACACTTTTATTTACTTTTACGAAACCAACGAAACATAAAAAAACCAAACCTAGAATAACAAAAAACGTAAGTAGAAATTTTAAATACCACATTGTTAAAGAAGTTTCATCACTTTTAAATTCCCCATGATTTAACGCTTTGTTATATTCTCCACCTCTTTGAACAGCAATCGCTTCTTTCGTACTAATCCCTTTTATCTCAAATAATTTTGTTCCAACAGGAATAGTATTAGAATCTCCGTTTTTTTTCGGCATTGGATTAACGTTGCGTTTTACTTCGCCGATTTGTTGCCCAATTCTATCCATGGGAATTATTTCTTTCAAAGTGTCATATATGTTGTCGTTCCACAACACTCTATCAGAAGGATAACTTGTTGCTTCAGTAGTCGTTGTAATTCCAAGCACACAGATAGTTAAAAAAATAAAATATACCCAAATTCGCAGATTAGCCACCACCATACATTAGATTATGAAATCGTTTTGCATCGTTGTTGTTTCCTAATAAACGCCTTCTTCAATATTGTGCTCTCGTTCTCTTGTTAGTGCAATAATGTATTTAATCATTAAACAGATGCTTCTGTTATTGCCTTCTTATTTTAAGAAGTGAAAAAATTGATAAGGCAAGCCCAATAATCAAGAACCATATCCATCCCTCGTAAGAAATCATTAGAGCTAGTTCCCATGTGTTTGATGGTCCTGAATTGGGTCCATCGCTGTATGGATAAGCAAAGACAGATGGTAATGCTCCAATAAGAATCAGAGCCGTTCCGATTATAAAAAAGAAAAAGTATGAAACTCTTCTCATAGCCATCCCCTATTACTCTCCCAACATTTAATCCTAGAAATAAGACGAAGGGAACAAGTGAAAAGTTTCCATTTTATAACTTTCTTACACGCATGCTATGTCACTAAGTAGAGTAAAGGGCTGGAGATCCCAGCCCCTCCTCATCAAACCGTACATGCAGTTTTCCCGCATACGGCTTTCCGACGTTCTTCATCCAGGGCAGTACGGTTTTACCCAAGTGCATAATGTTTTCAGTCCTGTACGTTGAAGCAGAATATGCATTTCTGACCAATTCCGCTTGCGCTTCCTATGTTTGTTATTCCAGAACAGTCTCAATCTCCTCAGGATGTACCAGTCCACTTTCGCAAGGAAACGGTTTGCCATACTTCGATCTACATCCAGATGAGCGTAGAAGTTACGCCACCCTTGGATCATAGGATTCAGTAGCCCAACCATTTGCTTTAACGGCCAGTTTAACCGTCCTCGGGATGCCGTTTCTTCGTTCAAACGAGTACGCATCTTCTTCATCGCTTTCTTCGATGGAAAGCTTCGAAGTCTATACATAACCCCCTTTTTATGGAGATGCGGCATCTTCCTATGGTGAAAGCCAAGAAAGTCAAACCCATCCTGATTCTTCCATAGACATACTAACTTTGATTTGGATGTGTTCATGGTCAACTCTAGTTTTCCGAAGATAGCCTTGAGTACATGAATAGCTTCGAGTGCCTGCGGTTTGTACCGGCATAGAATGACAAGATCGTCTGCATACCTTACTAGCTTGCCCAGATGAGAGAATTGTTTCTCCCATATCGTATCGAGGTAGTTGAGATAAATGTTGGCGAGAAGAGGAGATATTACACCGCCTTGTGGGCTACCGATCTCCGTTTTGTGCCATACGCCATCCTTCATAACGCCTGCTTCAAGCCACTGTCTAATTAACTTTAGAATGCGCCTGTCGCAGATGCGTTCTTCGACCAGTTTCATCAGCTTGCTGTGGGAGATATTATCGAAGTAGCCTGTTATATCTACGTCGACCACCCAGTTGATGACGCCCCAATTGATGCTTTCCCGGATGCTCTTTATAGCGTGGTGAGCCGACCGTTTGGGGCGAAATCCGTAAGAGCAATCTTTAAAATCTGATTCGAATATACCTTCGATCACCAGTTTGGTTGCCATCTGAACAGTCCGGTCACGGACTGTTGGAATACCCAAGGGACGTGCCTTTCCGTCCGGCTTCGGAATCTCTTTCCGTTTGACCGGAGAAGGTCGGTATTCCCCATTCATTAGCTGTTGCCTGATCTCTTCGATGAAGGATTCTTCGCCAATCTCTCGGACGATGAATTCGATTGATTGTCCATCGATGCCGGCACTTCCACGATTGGTTTTCACTCTTCTCCATGCTTCTTGCAGGATATCTTTCCGGAATACTTTGTCGTACAGCGCATGAAACTTACGCTTTGGGTTCTCCTTAGCCGCAAGATAGAGGGTATTTTGGAGTTGTCGAGCGTTTTCATTGGTGGCGTTAGCCGTGTATTCGGCATTCACTTGCTCTTACCTCCTTGATATCCCGTAAACGAAGTGGGGTATTGCCTTTCGGCGCCCTTCCCTCCCCGGGGTTATGTTGTCCGCCGGATCATTGGTAGTATGGCCCCCTCCGACTCCCTTCCCGCAGCTCGCCATTTCACCTTTGGGGCTTATAGGTTTGCTTGTTACGAAAAAAAAAAAACTTCGTGCGGGGGAGGGTCTCCCTAGTTCCAAACACAACTGTCTCTGCATGCCGATCCCTTTACACCGGAGGGTTCTTTTGCGCTGCATTCCAAGATCTTTGCGCGTTCCATGGCCTTCGCCGGGGCAGTCGTGGCTCGGCTCCCTCTTATCCCTCCCGGGTTCAGTTTCACGATGCGGTAGGATTCATTTTCATTACGGCCTGCAGATTTGCTTCATCGCGCGAGGCGCGACTTTTCACAGGGCTTCAGCCGCCGGATTTCGCCGACGTCTGCCTGCTAGCTACGGGGCGGCTTGGACCTTACCCCGACTGAACTTGCATCAGTAAGTTGTGCCTAGCTTGGCTAGGCGCGCACTGCCCGTTACTTCAACGGACAACGGCAGCCGATCGTGTATCGGCTGCCGTCATGTCGTGCTGAACTATAGTTCCCTGATGCTTAACAGCAACCACGATTAAATGCTGTTAGGAGTGCTCCCCACATCTTTCAACACTTTCTCAAGGATGAGTCTGGTATCATGCTTGAGATTGTCATTCAAATACTCTTGGATGTAAGGGACAACTGGAGATCCGAGCGTAACTAACTGCTCATATGCTTCATAGTCAGTTTTCCAAAAGCTGCGCATGCTGCCCTCACCGAATTCTCCCCGTTCGATCACTAATATCCAATGTTGGACTTGATCGTTGATAGGCCTCTGTTGTACCGCCGTTACAGCTGCATTAAATGCCAAATCCTTCTCCCTTAATTCGGGCCTAGCTTTATACAGCTGATCTTCACTCACACATCTCCGTATCAGCTGGCTGTCCGTCAAATAGTCACCGCCGACGCCATCAGCCGCAGATACGTATGCGATGAAGTCATCGGTCCGATTCAATCGATTGAGATCGTCCTGTAGGCGACGGATAACATCGATTGCAATCAGGAAGAGCTGAGAGTCGACGATTTTCTTTTCAAAAATAATACATTGTTCAATTCGTAGTGATCTAGGCTCTTCTACACTGATGCTGTAGAAGATACTCAACCACTTCTGTAGACGTTGCGGCATTTCTTCGAACATAAAGGGGTAGTCGCCTTCGGCGTATTTGAATTCAGTGTAGAGCTGTTCACGGGTTCGGTTATAATGGTCATAGCCTTTCTCGAGATATCGTTTTTGGTAATCGATATAGGCTTCATCTACAGTTTGGTTTAGGGCTGCCAGATTATTGATGTAAATCACATAGCTACCGTGATAGGAATCTGTGAAAATTGAAAACGTGTAAACATCCTTGTTGTGACCTTCTGCGATGTAATCATCCAAAGCAGATTTGCAGAAATCATATAGCGCATCCTCCATGTCTTTGGAGCTGATAAAGATGCCGTCATGAGGTCCATAAGTACCGACCTCAAGTATTTCCTTATCAGGGGTGCAGAGAAGATAGATCCCGTCACCTTCTAAAGCCCGTCTCCCACTGATTAATTTGCCAATATGTACATCATACGAACTACTCATCTCAGAACACATCCCTCTTGGTTGATCGTCCTCTAATAAATACAACTTGATTTACTAATCTCCTACTGGAAATAAGGAAATCGACAACATCAAGACCACATTTGGGGACGCAAACCGACAGCTTCTAGTGTCTGTGCGACTGTTCCATTGCGGGCTGCAAGATCGCAGTATACTGTCCTTTACTTCAATAAAACAGGAAGTAGCTGCCGCTTGCGGCAATCTACTCCCTGTTGTTATCGTGTCCCGTTAGAGCTCAACGGTGCATAGTAATGAAAACCAATTTAATGCTTACATGTTCTCTACTTACTTAAAGTATTGGTCAATCATTCTGTTGTCCTTTAAAATCAATGACTTAATGTTTTCCTGAGTGAGCATATTCAAGATCATCGGTTTACTTTGTTTTTCGAATCCAGCATTCCATTTGAACATCTTCATGAAAATATTAAATGTTGGATTGTAGTTCGCTTTTTCAATCCCTAGTTTTTGCAAGATAAATCTACTTGTAATCCTAATTATTCTTAGCGCATACGGGGTGTCCAAGAAAATAATTAAGTCAGCATTCTGAAAGCTTTTGAAAACCCAATCATGGCTATGAGCACCTTCTACAATCCATCGGTCCGAACGAATTATATTTTCTAAGTACTGATCTCTTTCTACGTCAGATCTTCTAATATCTTCGGATCCATGCCTTATCCAAACCACGTTATCTAATTCATAGTAAGGAACACTGTACTTACGGGATAAATTTCTTGCAAGTGTGGTTTTACCGCTACCCACTGAGCCAATAATATGTATTTTATTCGGAATGTTTTTGTTCAGACGGATCACCGCTTTTTGTAAAAGTTGTTAATCCTTATTTCCTTAAACTGCTTAAATATCCTTCCAGTATTGACTAACCTGTCTGTTAGATTAGAAAGGCGGCCGATCTGTCTTTATTGATTGAACTATCGTACCCGTTAGCTCAATGAGATGCTGCCGTACAACAGCATTTTTTATTATTAAACCGCTAGCGATTTATAGCCTTCTCCGCGAGATATACCTCATTCTTTTTGACGTAGATGTCGTATTGGCTGTTTTCATTTCTGCCTGAACCCACTGTACCCGTGTCATGACTTGTTATTCGGCTGCGATAGGAAATGCCATGACTTTTTAATTTATTTACAGCATCATAATATTTCGATTGATTGAATGCAGTAAACACTAAACGCCTATGCTTGGAAAAAAGAAACATGATGATATTCATAATGAGTTGCTCGATATTCCCCATTTTAATCATCACCCCCCTAACATTTTTCAGATACTTGCGGAACCGTTTGCCAATATCGTTGGATGCCGTTTTGTTTACTTACTTTCAGGCTAGGTTTCGTTTCGTGATTATTTTGCATTGAACCACCCTCCTGTAAGTTACTAATATCATTTAGACGTTCAACACTCATTAAAGTTCCATCATTTTACAGAATTTCAGTCTTTTTCATTTCACTCTACTGCCCGTTAATCAATTGTCAACCAAGGTGCACTCCTCCAGATAGCTTTCCTGGCAACAAAAGTTGTTTTTTCATTAATATTAATGAACATTTCAGTAGGATAATCCTTATATATTTGAGACAAATTTTCAGGCAGAATCGTTGCATCAAATTCCCATTTGTCTTCATTTTCCCCACATATTAAAGCTTCCCAAGGTCTTCCGTCCGTAGCTTCGTTTGTGAAATATACTCCACTTTCTGTAAATTCCTTTGAGAACTTTTCCATCATTGCCCATATGAGCGATTTGTGTTCATCTTTTAGCTGTCCAATTCGATTTTCAATTTCTACTGTCAAGAATAGTAAACTAACTTCTAACCAAGTATCTTGGAGTTCTTTCCTTACCTCTGGGGTCCACCCCGTCACATATGGTCGAATACGAAGTTGGTCCCCATCATTATGGAATAACTGTTCTTCTGCGTCACCACCAAGCCACGTAGTGTGTAATAGTTCCCATTCCTGCTCAGTTGTGAAGTATTTAGAGTCCAGTCCCAGAGATTCTAACACTTCTGCAAATCGCTTTATAACGCACTTGAAATTTTTCCGGGTTACTCTTGATATAAGTTTGTATTTGAGAATATTCGGACATTAAAACACCTCTTGTCTGGTTTCTAATACCCATAATTATAATGCTATTTCGTCATTAAGCTATCCTGCCCGTTACTTCAACAGGCTGCCGAGTAAGCCGGCAGCCTGTTGTTATTGTGCTATCGTTTGCGTTAGCGGAATGAACGACTGCCGCCCCTCTGACCTCTTCGGTGTTTAAGATTCATGTTAAATCATATCAACTTCATTAATTTCATATCGTCAGCCATACCATAATTTTGACCCGAATTTTCGTAATAGTATGTATAGTAGCAGTACCATTCCGAAAACAATTACCGTGGAGAAGATAAAATTCATCATTGAAAAATCCATGGTTATATCATTATCAAGAAAGTCTGTTTGCATTTCGAAACGATCTGGAAATCCACCCTCATATCCTGTAATTCCTGATTTTATAAGATCCTGCTTTATAAATGAGATAGGAAATCCAAATTGAGCATTTTTCATATCTTCGTAACTTTGTACTTTTGTTGGCACACCAAAAGCAGACAATAAAACTATCCCGATACTCAATAGAATCAATACACAGGATACGAACAAGGAGATAAACAGTTTTTTAGTCATACATTCCACCTTCGCATTTACTACATGCAACTTATGAGAAGCCCACTGGCAACTCCTGGTAGTAGTTCGACATTGCACTAACGTTCGCCGTTAGTTTAATCATTTTTTTGATTTAACATATAGCGGTACATGATAATTCCACTCGACTTCAGTGAGAACTCGGTTTTACTTAATCTCATCCGTATAGCTTTTCATCTTTAGTCCGGTTCTTCTTATATAGATGGAGATGTCGGCCTTAAGCACTGCGCGCTTGAACTCTTCGTTCCAGTTTTGACGTACTTTTTTGAAAGCGGCCGTATCTTGTCTGTACATATCTTCACCGAATCCAAAAATATCAGATCCGTATTCGACCTGCACCTTCTTCATGGTACTCTCTATGGATGCTTTTAATTTAAGTTCAGCCAATTGTTCCAGTTTTTTGAATGTTTGAGGCTTGGATAAATCGGCTTTGCATGAAATCCCCTCAACGATGCCGTTGATGAATACTTTAACGGTTACGATAGGGGTGCCGGCACTGTAAAACGCCTTTATTTTTGTTCCTGAATCATAAACACTGACATCAAAATGCCCTTTGTCTTTACAAGGTACCGTCACTACAGTGTTTTTAATCATGTTCTGTGTCCATAAGTAGTTGCGCGTATCATCTAAATTGAGGAGTCCGACAAGTTTCTGTTTGTTAAACACGCCTAGTCCCGACAAGATCACATTATTACGAATGATAACGGATTTTAAATTCTCATCTTTCGAGCCTGTTTTCACATTCCCTTGGACGGTAACCGTTTCGATGACAGGGTCCCTTCCTTCAGATGTGAACGCTTCGATCATGTCTTTCATCTTGACTTGCGGAGCTCCTCCCCAATCATTATTAAAATTATCGCTTTGCCGAAACAATTTGGTCGAGGGTGAAATACCTCCCGGTATAAGAGTAGAGATGACTTCCAAAGCGGTGCCGCGAGTAACTAAGACCATGTTGAAATCGTCCCGCAGTTCCCAATCTCTTTCCAGAAAATCCAAAAAATCCAGATTGCCCTCGCGGGCCACTTCCTCGTTCAGTGCAAATACTCGAACATGCGAATAAATCAATTTTCGAGGAAGCCCTGCATTCATTTTGCGGCGTATTTCCTCTACCGAATTCCCTTCCTGACTATAAACGATAGCTGGAATAGAACCTCCCCCTGATTTTTTGCCCATTTCCGTCGGATTAATAATTTGTACGGAAAGCTTCCATTTCATGTTCTCGCCTTTATCCAATGCCATCCCAAATACTACAAATAAATTGTTCAATTCAACTGTGGCACATCCTGACAATAGGATTAGCAGTGCTATTCCCGATAATAGAGAACGTTTCGTATTCATTGCTGGAGGCCCCTCAATCTTTTGTTTTTTTGTTCATTTTGTAAAGCGGCGATTTTGTTTTTAAGAAGAAGCTTCTTTGGAACATTTTCGGATAAGGCAGACGAATCCATACCCCGATAATATCCCGTCGAGAGGAAGGCGCTAATGGTGTTAAGTAAGGAATTCCCAGCGAATTTAGCTTTACTAAATGAATCATGATGAGAATTAAACCGAACCCGATACCGTATAAACCCAATGCAGCACTTAATAGGATTAACATGAAACGAAGCAAACGAAGAGTAAGTGCCATGGAGTATACCGGCACGACAAAACTGGCAATTCCTGTAAGTGAAACGATAATGACCATAACACTCGACACGATACCAGCTTCGACTGCAGCCTGTCCGATTACCAAAGTACCAACAATGGACACCGCATTGCCGACAGCTCTCGGCATACGTATTCCAGCTTCCCTGAGAATTTCAAAGGTGGTTTCCATAAGCAGTACTTCGATGACGGTAGGGAAAGGAACCAATTCCCGTTGTGAAACAATCGTGATTAACAACAAGGACGGTATCAGCTCTTGATGATAGGTCGTGACTGCCAAATAAAACGCTGGCAATATCGTAACAAGAAAAAGCGAAATGAAACGAATCAAACGGATGAACATTGACATTAGGTATGATTGATAATAATCTTCCTGGCTTCGGAAAAAATCGTTGAACACGGCTGGAGCTATAATCGCAAACGGGCTTCCATCCACGATGACAACTATCTTCCCTTGGATTAGGCTACCGGCTGCAGTATCAGGTCTTTCTGTGTTAAGAAACATAGGGAAAGGCGAATACATATTGTCGCTTAGCGATTCTTCGAGAACAGACGAATCCATCAACGCGCCAATTTGCAGCCGCTGTAGACGGAGGCGCAATTCCGCCACGATGTGCTCGTTTGCAATATTTTGCATGTAAGCCATGACAACCGAGGTATTCGTATCTTTGCCTAGCTGTAGAAATTCGAATCGAAGAGCGGTATGTTTGATCCGGCGCCGGACAAGGGAAATATTTGTTTGCAAATTTTCCGTGAACGAATCTTTCGGACCACGGATGATGGTTTGCGTTGTAGGCTCTTCGATGCTTCGGGACTTGAGATTAACAATTGAAAGAGCAAGAGCTTTATCAATTTGATCGAAGAATAATAAAGCATATCCGTCCAATAGGCATGATAAAGCTTTCTCAAGTTCGGTTACGATAAGATAAGAAAATCCCGGAAACAGCTGCATTCGGAAATGCTCCAAGTCATTGAAATCTTGGGATGCATGGGCAGGAGACAGTAACGGCTGTCTGATGGTGTCGATTTCTTGCGCGTTAGTCATACTATCGAGAAAGCATATTAAGGCGCTTTGCCTGTCCACAAGCGTCCGGTCGAAGCGAATGTCAAGGGTATTGCCGAACGCCGTTTTGAGATTATCCAGATTCGTTTCCAATATGGGCGATAAGGGAGCATTGTTCATTCCTTCGGGAAGCAGCGAGTTTCTCGTCGTTGCTTGATCTGTATTATTCATCGGAAAGTCCCACCTTACTATTTATTGCCTGCAGCTACCCGTTTTCTAGTTCTCCACATTACGATTCCGCATAATACGCATGGAAAAGCGATTTGAAACGGAATATGAAGGATATAGGGAACGAGTTTAATGCCTTCATAAACGTGTTCGGCAAAATTATGGGAAACTACAACAGACAAGACCGAAAGGATCAACCCAATTGGAATGACAAACAATTGATATCGTACGTTCGTCAAATGTTCCAATCCCTTTAGTCCGCCGTAAAAGAAGACGGACACTTTGATCACGATGCCCAGCATCACGATGAATGTCGCTAGCGCATCAATACGTTCAATAAAATATCCTATGGTTAAAATGCGTGCGGCGCTAAGCAATGGGAAATTTGCCCTTGATCTTGCATCTATGCCAATCGTGCCGATTTGGATAATACAAGAGAAAACTATAACAAAAGAACTAGCCAAGATAGCAAACACACCGACGCGCCGAGCTTTCGAGAACTGCGAGGCGAACGGAATGAACATTGTGAATGCGATCAACTCACCAAACGGAAAAGTAATCACGCTCGGGAACGCAGCTTTAATAATCGGTCCGATACCTTCGCCCATAACGGGCAACAGTCTTTTAAACAAGACGTCCCCGTCGGCAATTAAAAGAATGCCGATCAGAAATAAAAAACCCATCAAGAGCGGAGCAAATAACTCTCCGATCCGACCAATGATTTGAATCCCCGAGCTTGTAAGGTACATACAAAGGATATAAAAGAAAAGATGCAAGATCTCAACTGGCATCTGGGTCAAGAGTGTGGTTTTCATGATCTCGATTAAGTCACGATCTACCCGTATGCAAATGTAGAAGAAATATATAACATAAAGGTAAATAAATACGGCCGCAATTGGCTTACCCATGGCAAATTCCATGATTTGAAAGAAATTCCGTTCTGGCAGCCGAAGCATAAACCCGAAGTAGATCAGCAGAAGAGCGACTCCCACAGCAGACGACAGTAAGATCGAAATCCATGCGTCCTGTTTAGCATCGCTGCCGATGCCGAAAATGATGGCGCTGCCTGTTTCAAATGTAACCATCAGCAAAAATAGTTGCGATAGAGATATTTGCTCACGACTTGGATTCATTGCGGTTTACCGATCGAAATTTTTTGATGTCCATAAATAGACTTACGACCAATGCTATAACTAATTGCAGGAGCAGGATGGGCCTCCCGAAGCTCGTGTGAATGCTTGCCAATTCCAGATAAGATTGAAGCAAAGATTTCTGGTAGATGGTTGCGTCGAAAAGAGCCAAAACCGTAATGAGGCTTAAAAATACAAATATTAACGTCAAAGAAACCAAGTGGGAACGACTCCTTTTGGTACATTTTAGTTTATGATGTTCATTTTGGAAAATTTTTATTCGACAATCAGACTTGGTCTGTGAGAATTGAAACATAATGATCATTAAATCCACCTATTAGCGTTAAGAACCAAGTTGCTGAAGGATGAAGATGATTATTTTAAGATTACGATAATGCCCGCATTGTTCTCCAATGGCAAAATATGAATAAGTCCAGTTCTTATACTATGTGATAAGTCCACCTCAGTATCCTGCCCGTTAGCTGAATGCCCAAAAGTATATATTTGGGTCTTGTCGGCAATCGGACTATATTCTTGGCCTAGATCGGCAATCGGAACATATTCTTGACATCGAGAAATGACAAGAATATGTTCCGATAAAATAAAAAAGCCGCCATTTTGGCGGATATTAATCGGACTATATTCTTGTCATTCGACACCCATGTCTAAGTTTTAATATATTGTTACACATTATATAATGTGTATTTTTGATCATCAAATAATAAGTTCGTTCTAAAAGTCTCTCGTGTCACTCTCATAATAATATTATATACAGCTCTTTTTTTGTCAAAAATAATAAGATGCCTTTTGAATACCTTCCCTGTATGTCAGTAATAAAAAACCACTGATTCATTTTGATCAGTGGTTCTTAAACTTGAATTCATCGGTTAATCCAGGCTTTTTCCAATGTTTATTATAAGGGTAAACACTTCATCAATATCAACAACCCTGCCGAACTTGATCCGTATAACTCTCAAAACGTTCGTTGATCTATGAATGATCGCCGCACCCCGTTCTTTTAATAAAATGTTTTCTCTTTCTGACTAGTTGCGTGTATATATTTAATAGTAAGCTTCCATAAGACTTTCCCAAGCCAAAACATTAACACACCAATCACAATAGAAATTGGCAAGAACTGCATTATGCTTGGTGTAAATGCTCCCATTTCGATTGTTATTCCGGCAATATCATATCCCATAAGATACCCGACAAATTTAACAATTCCGCCTATCGGCGTAATAACTCCACCAATCATTAAAGCAATGGAAAGAGTACTGATGAAAGGCAAAAGTAACATACCGTTGAAGCCTGCAAAGTTGTTACAAAATGCAAATATTGCGCCGAATTTACGCCAACTAAATTTACTATTCTTTGAAATGGCTTCACCTAAGTATGCTTTCGCTAATTCTTTTGGGTTTCCTAACCGTTCGATGATTTTCTCAGAAGATACACCATTATTTTGTAATTCAAGCATTAAACTTTTGATTTCTTTTAAAATGTCAATACGCTCGGAATCGGACATAGATTTCAAATACTTTTCAATTTTTATAAAATAGTCATTTATAATTTTATCCATAATTTAACTCCCCTTTAATTTCTGATATAGCTGTTAATAAATTATCCCATTCTAAGGACATCGCGCTTAAGTATTCGTTTCCTTTTTCTGTAAGGGTATAATATTTTCTCGGGGCAAGCCCTCTGTACTTTCCACTACTTCATGTAAATTCAGTACCAACAACCGCCGAACGCAAGCAGAAACAGCGGACAATGTACGCAATAGGGGCGCAAGACCCCTTGTATTGCGCGGGTTTTCCAGGCGCGTTTTGAGGGGAGCAAGGTTCAAAAAGTTGCCGCCATAATTCCATAAAAGCCCCAAATTTATTTTTAGAAGTAAGTTGGGGCTATGACAAAATTTATCCGTTTATTCCATTTATTCCGTTTTACCTTTTTGCTTACTTGTTAAATTCAGCAAGTAAAATATTTTTAAAAGGATTAGGACTGTTATCTCTACCCAAACTGTTCAAACTGACGACCAACGTATGATTGCCTCCAAGTGTACCTCCAGCAATCGTAGAAAACCCTAGAATGCCACCTGTGTGTCCCCATATCGAGACACCATTTGAAAGCTTAATTTCAGAGATTCCAAGACCATATCCTTCGATTCCATGTATTCCTACAGGAACTGTAGTAAGCATTTGTTTTAGTTGCTCTTTCTTCAGTAATTTGCCACCGAGCAAGTAAGAGAAGAATTTATTTAAATCGTCAGCATCAGAAATCATATCTCCAGCTGAGCTACCTGCACTTGGATTATAATAAGTTACGTCTTTTATCTCACTTGCTTCGTCTGGCTGGGAATATCCCCGGGCATGCTTGGTGCCTGGAATAACGCTTGAATTACCAGGTAGGAATGTATCCAACAATTCCAGCGGTTCAATAATCCGATTTTCAATCTCTTCCGCGTAGCTGTTTCCGGTTACTTTTTCAATAAGAATACCCAGTATTACGTATCCTGTGTTTGAATAAGACCAGCCCTTTCCTGGGACAAAGTCTGGGGGCAGAGAAATCCCCAACTTCACTAATTCTTCAGCCGTATACGATTTTTTTGTATCCATAAAATTTACGTCTTTGGATCTTGAGTATTCAGCGATACCACTTGTATGGTTCAATATTTGCCGTATTGTAATCTGTTTACCATTATATCCGTTTTCTTGAATGAGACCAGGCAGCCATTTTTCGATGGAGTCGTCTAGATTCAAGAGGTTCTCTCCAGCTAATTGAAGTACAACTGTTGCGGTGAACGTCTTCGTCACACTGCCAATGCGAAAGCGATAATCTGTTTCCATTGGTTTCTTGGTGCTCAGATTCGCTACCCCAGTGGCATAACCCCACTTTTTTCCACCCTCAGAAGTTTTAGCAAGTATCCCCGGGAATCCAAGTTGCAATGTATCCTGCATAGCTTGCTTGACGGAATTATGATCTTGTTGAGTGCTTGTTTGTAAAGAACTAGATTCATTTTGAGTAGGCTCTGCTTTTACAATTGAGGTTGGCGATGTGTATAGCAAGGAACTTCCAGATATTAAAAGGGCCAGACTTGCAAATGTAATTTGACTACGTACTTTCATAAGGCATTCCTCTTCTCTATTCATATTATTTTGGCCAAGAGCGCTTTGATCAGATACATCATTGAAGTTATCTTTTCATCCAAAGCGTAGTAGTTTTTTCATTTCTATGTTCCCATACCGTTTTAGTTGACCGATTTAGAGGATTGGAGATTTTGTCCATTGCCCGTATATACATATTTTTGAGGCGGTAGCAATCCAAATCCTAGAGCGGGTAAATCAATCAGGGGTGACCGTTATTGCAAACCATCTTCTTCATTTTTAATTCCTCCTCGTATTCCTTCTAGATGGACTTACTGAATTCATCATACAAGGAAGAACGCTGTTAGAATGAAAAGCGCCCTGAAACGCAAAAAACAATCCCTAAACAACAGGTTGTTTAAGAATTGTTGGTATAAAATGGTATTAGCGCCATATTATTAAATACTTTATGTTTCGTTTCAATGGTCATATGACCACCGTACTTGTCGCAGATTCTAGCTATGTTCGTTAATCCAATACCATGAAATTCCGGGTTTGATTTTTGACTGTTTAAGTGGGCAAGTTCATTCTCCATATGATTCATGATGTGAATGAGAAGGGTAGACTCGGTAGCATGTATTTTTATCAGAATGTACCTATCTTCTGCGATTTTTAACTTTTTAGAAGCCTCTATTGCGTTATCTAGCATATTTCCAATGACAACACATAAGTCATAACGGTCAATATGGACTACTTGTGAACATAAGTTAATCTTTGTATCTATTCTTATGCCATTGGCTTGTCCAATATTAAGAATGTTTGTGACAAGGGCATCAATAACCAGATTCCCCGTGTTAACCCGTTGATAGGCCCCCTCGACTTTATTTAATGTCGTCTTAATATGTTCCAGAGCAGTTGTTAACTCATTTCGCTTAATACACTCTTCAATATACAAAAACTGCTGATTCGTATCATGAATGATTCTTTTAATGGATTTGAAGCTGTGAACGACTTTTTCGTAATTCGCATCCTGATAGTCCATCTGATGTTGCAACTGTGTATTCTCATGCATGAATTGAAATTTATCAATGACCGTATCAAAAATATAGAAAATCATAACGTTTAAAAATAGTAATACAATGACGGATATGAAAGAATAGGCGTCCTTATAAGTTAGAATATTCAATTGGTTTATACTTACTATAGGAATAACCGAAAAAAATATGTAGTAACGATAATGCAAAGAGTAACTTCTACGTTTTGCAAGTAGACGTATGATCTGAATGATAGCAAACATGATCATGCAACTGAGTAAAATAGCTTTCGTGTAGGCTAATTGATCATGTTCATTTACAGGGTCAAAGCTAAACTCAACTGAATATAGGGTATAAAAAAAATAAAGGGATATAAAATTAACTAGAGATATTAAAACACCGTAAAACATAGAAAAAATGATCTTGTCTTTAATTTCTACTTGATAAGATTGTGCAAAACTAAATATCATGAGCAAGGATAGAATCAATGATAAAATAGGAGAGATGGGAATAACCAGATACAGGTAAGCAAGCAACCCAAACGTAATGAAATAAATGAACCGGTTATGTTTTTTAGCTGATTTATCAAACACCGAGTTGAAGAAAAAATTAATTTGAACGCCCATCACAAGTACAATGCTAAAGACAATAGGAAAATTATTTTGAATCATATCAATCGACCTTCGTAATCATAAATTTGGTGTAAGTATCTTTAACCTCTTTAATTTTAGAACGACCTATGGGTAATTCCAACCCATTGGACATTAGAACAACTCCGCTAGCAAATTTCTTCACATGAAGCAGATTAATAATAATAGAACGATGGATTTGCAAGAAGTTACAGTCTTTCAAGGCCAAAGCATAATCTGAAATGATGCCTTTGCTTTCATATGTTTGATTAGTGGTCGTAAAATGTAGTTTGCTTTTTATAGTTAAGCTTTTGGCAGCTTCAATACTAATGAGGTCATCATATTTTAAAACGATTTCTTCATAGGTTGATTTGATAACCATAAACTTTTTATCAAGTGCTTGAAAGTATTGGCATATCTTGATCATTTTCTCCTCCAAGATCGAAGGAGCAATGGGTTTTATCAAATACTGGAATGTCATGACATCAAAACTTTCAACCATATATTCAGGATAGCTTGTCAGAAAAATAATTTGTTCATCCAGGTTATTTAACCCTCTTATTTTTCGGGCTGTTTGAATCCCGTTCATCCCCCCCATTTCAATATCCAAAATTAAAATATGGAATGGAGTTTCATGACGCTCATAATCGGATACCAATTGCTCTCCCGAGTCGAATAATTCAATTTCAAAATCTATATTTGTCTTTATCGACAAAGTAATTAGGATGCTTTTAACAAGCTCTCTTTGTTTTTCCTCATCATCGCAAATAGCCACTCTATACAAAAATGATACACCTCTCATTTCCAGTACCTTTATTCTAAAACTCTATATAAGCATGATACAACCTTTTGACCTTGTATAGATAGCTTTTGGATGAAATGCAGATTAAAATCCCTCAACACCAAATGAACGAGATTCTATTCCGGAGGTGTTTTGAATGTCTTTTACTCCTCAAAAATCAAATATAAGGACTCACTAATATTAACACATATTGGAACTATCCTGCCCGTTACTTCAATGGAAAAGGCAGCCGATCGTATACCAGCTGCCGTCATCTCGCGATTGAACTATAGTGTATTCCGTTAGCCATCCATGTCCCTCACGGGACACCACCAGAATAATGAAAATTCGATTGGTGATCGGCTACTTTCAGGGTAGTTTAACAAAAGTCTGCCATGGATTGCCTGCCTCGCCTACTTCTTATTCCACGGTAATTGTCGTGTGCACTTCACCGTTATAATGGCTATCTATAACTTTCTCTGTTAGCGAAAAGTCGCTTCTGGCTGTGATTAGGTACGTTCCTGCTGGCAGTATCAATAAAATTTCTTCCAGAATCCTGCATCAGGGTCATTAGCGGAGTAGCTACCGCTTTTAAAAAAAGGATATTCGTGTGTTTCTCCTTGACTCAATTTCGTAGCGGTCACTTCTGCCGTATTCACGCTCTCCATCTTAATCTTTTTGCCATCTGTCACGGAAAACAGAATGTATGTATGACCGCCCCAGATAAAGATTGACTTGTTGTTTCCAATGTAAGTGAGCGATGCAGAGTAAACGATAGGTTCGCCTACTTTGAATTTCGTCTTCTCAATGTTCAGTTTCATCTCGAATTGGTCATCTTTGTGAATAAGCTTTGGCTCAGCCATAAACTTCTTAATGGCGGGGTCCAATGTTGATGGCTCCTGCGTCTTACCATTTTGGCACCACAGGCGGTAAATAGAAGGGTTACTATCAGAAACACAAGATTCACCTTTATGAATTGTTTCATAAACACTCACCTCCTAGGTGCTTAATAAGCATCATTGATTAGTAGACGTCAAAGGGGGCATGATTGTTCCAATAAATATTGGAAGTAGAGTAAAGGGCTGGAGATCCCAGCCCCTCCTCATCAAACCGTACATGCAGTTTTCCCGCATACGGCTTTCCGACGTTCTTCATCCAGGGCAGTACGGTTTTACCCAAGTGCATAATGTTTTCAGTCCTGTACGTTGAAGCAGAATATGCATTTCTGACCAATTCCGCTTGCGCTTCCTATGTTTGTTATTCCAGAACAGTCTCAATCTCCTCAGGATGTACCAGTCCACTTTCGCAAGGAAACGGTTTGCCATACTTCGATCTACATCCAGATGAGCGTAGAAGTTACGCCACCCTTGGATCATAGGATTCAGTAGCCCAACCATT
Source organism: Paenibacillus andongensis (assembly GCF_025369935.1). Classification (NCBI taxonomy): domain Bacteria; kingdom Bacillati; phylum Bacillota; class Bacilli; order Caryophanales; family Paenibacillaceae; genus Paenibacillus; species Paenibacillus andongensis. The sequence goes on from NZ_CP104467.1 coordinate 3,902,318, forward strand.
TGCTTTAACGGCCAGTTTAACCGTCCTCGGGATGCCGTTTCTTCGTTCAAACGAGTACGCATCTTCTTCATCGCTTTCTTCGATGGAAAGCTTCGAAGTCTATACATAACCCCCTTTTTATGGAGATGCGGCATCTTCCTATGGTGAAAGCCAAGAAAGTCAAACCCATCCTGATTCTTCCATAGACATACTAACTTTGATTTGGATGTGTTCATGGTCAACTCTAGTTTTCCGAAGATAGCCTTGAGTACATGAATAGCTTCGAGTGCCTGCGGTTTGTACCGGCATAGAATGACAAGATCGTCTGCATACCTTACTAGCTTGCCCAGATGAGAGAATTGTTTCTCCCATATCGTATCGAGGTAGTTGAGATAAATGTTGGCGAGAAGAGGAGATATTACACCGCCTTGTGGGCTACCGATCTCCGTTTTGTGCCATACGCCATCCTTCATAACGCCTGCTTCAAGCCACTGTCTAATTAACTTTAGAATGCGCCTGTCGCAGATGCGTTCTTCGACCAGTTTCATCAGCTTGCTGTGGGAGATATTATCGAAGTAGCCTGTTATATCTACGTCGACCACCCAGTTGATGACGCCCCAATTGATGCTTTCCCGGATGCTCTTTATAGCGTGGTGAGCCGACCGTTTGGGGCGAAATCCGTAAGAGCAATCTTTAAAATCTGATTCGAATATACCTTCGATCACCAGTTTGGTTGCCATCTGAACAGTCCGGTCACGGACTGTTGGAATACCCAAGGGACGTGCCTTTCCGTCCGGCTTCGGAATCTCTTTCCGTTTGACCGGAGAAGGTCGGTATTCCCCATTCATTAGCTGTTGCCTGATCTCTTCGATGAAGGATTCTTCGCCAATCTCTCGGACGATGAATTCGATTGATTGTCCATCGATGCCGGCACTTCCACGATTGGTTTTCACTCTTCTCCATGCTTCTTGCAGGATATCTTTCCGGAATACTTTGTCGTACAGCGCATGAAACTTACGCTTTGGGTTCTCCTTAGCCGCAAGATAGAGGGTATTTTGGAGTTGTCGAGCGTTTTCATTGGTGGCGTTAGCCGTGTATTCGGCATTCACTTGCTCTTACCTCCTTGATATCCCGTAAACGAAGTGGGGTATTGCCTTTCGGCGCCCTTCCCTCCCCGGGGTTATGTTGTCCGCCGGATCATTGGTAGTATGGCCCCCTCCGACTCCCTTCCCGCAGCTCGCCATTTCACCTTTGGGGCTTATAGGTTTGCTTGTTACGAAAAAAAAAACTTCGTGCGGGGGAGGGTCTCCCTAGTTCCAAACACAACTGTCTCTGCATGCCGATCCCTTTACACCGGAGGGTTCTTTTGCGCTGCATTCCAAGATCTTTGCGCGTTCCATGGCCTTCGCCGGGGCAGTCGTGGCTCGGCTCCCTCTTATCCCTCCCGGGTTCAGTTTCACGATGCGGTAGGATTCATTTTCATTACGGCCTGCAGATTTGCTTCATCGCGCGAGGCGCGACTTTTCACAGGGCTTCAGCCGCCGGATTTCGCCGACGTCTGCCTGCTAGCTACGGGGCGGCTTGGACCTTACCCCGACTGAACTTGCATCAGTAAGTTGTGCCTAGCTTGGCTAGGCGCGCACTGTCCGTTACTTGAATGAACAAAAAGAGGAGCTTGCGAAGAAAGCCCCTCAACTATCGTTTTCCGTTAGCGTAGTGATACACCATCTTTAATGATGCTTTTCCAGCTTTATTCGTAAATAGCATCTGTGGTTGAACCGTCTTCGTATAAATAGTTCACGTGAATCCATTTATCTTTATCTTTATTTTTTGTGTACCACAATGCAATTCTTTCAACTTTGCCTTCATTAGACCAATGAATGAAAATCTGAGCTTTAATGTCTCCTTGTTCAAGACCCTTAACGTCAATTTTGTTTAAATCATCGTATTTATATCCTTGGATCGGCGATATATCATATCTCCAAACCGCTTGTTGTGAATCATCATTCGTCCGTTCTACGCTTGGTTCGCCTAAAAGACCTTTTACATAATTTCTGTCCACTCCGTTAGTTATGCGGTATTGGACCAGCCAAACCTTTTTTGTTACTACGTCAACATTAGTTGGCTCATTCATAATCGAAATCACATTGTCTTTGTCTGCATACCTTATTCCAAGACCCAAGCTTTCTGCTACAAAACGTACAGGTACGTAAGCATGACCGTTATAGTTTAATACCGTATATTCACTGTCGATTTCTTTGTTTTGTCCATTCACTTCGAATTTCGCAGGAAACAAATACGCTTGAATTGTGTCTGAGGCATAAACAGCAGTTGTCGCGGTTAAACCAATTCCGCAAATTAGACCTAAAACAAACTTTTTCAAAATTCATCACTCCCAATGTTCATTCTAACGAATTAGACGAAGCAAATAAGTAATAAGTTATCATTGAAATTGGAATTTTTTACAAAACTTCTATTGGTACGATATTCCACTAATCTGCCCGTTACTTCAACGAACAAAGCAGACTGCCGTGGCAGTCTGCTCAACTTAACTATCGTATCCGTTTGTTCAATAAGAAAAACACCACAGATACTCTGTGGTGTGGAATATACCCCAAAACCGTAATTTAAAGACTCATTTGATTCCTTGCACTTTCTCCCTATTACTGGGTGAATCTAACCGTTGCTTGGCTACTACATAGTGCTGTTACGAGAGGGCCAGCGGTACACTAAAACGTAACTAATACATTTAAATCAAAAGTACCAGTTCCAGCTACTTGAACTGTGCCGTCACCTACCTTACGTGAACTTCCTACAATTCTTAGATTACCTGGATTATCTTTATCCGTAGGTGTTAATTTCCAATCATACACAATATCTCTATCCCTACCTGTACACAGCCCAGAGCACTCTAAATCAGCATCTGCAAAGTACACTCCTGGGGATCTCCTTTTAATTCCTGGAGCTCTTAGATGTGAATCAGAGCAACAAGAGTTAGGTTGACCTCTTCGACGGCGTTTAAACACTATGAATCCGGTTACGCCGTTTGGCGTCTGGCTACTAGCAATGACAAAACCGTTTCTGAGTAGGCATCTTGCAGCCTGGAAAAGAGATTTTCCGATTACGAGAAGGCTTCCACAAGGGGCGGCGGATCCCACGATACTAACTTTCCGAATTCTACGTAATGACATAGGACGCAAGGGATTCTTTGCCCAAAATAAAAATACGATATCGTTCGATAGGGGGATACTTCTCCCATTCGACTTCTTCTTACTCCCGCCGCATTTACCACAGCCACATCGTAAGGCGTCAAAATGCATAGGATAAGAAAAGGGCAGGTCGAATGCAATCATTCGTCTGCCCTGTCTGAAGTTGAATTAATCAATAAATTGTTTGGTTTGACAGCATAATCAAACCAAATATCATGGATTTCTTTGATCAGTTTTAATTGTTGCACCAGAGCCAGATGTCCTACTGCAAGATAAGATTATAGTTTATTATTCAAATTGCTTGTTTCATATACCAGCATAGACCCGTGATCGTCATCCGGTACAGCATAAAGACGCAGCTCTTGACCGGTGTTCTCCACGAACACCGGATTACGGGTAATTACGTGTCCTTGCGGAGAAAACTCAGTGATGGGTACTTCATGAATCGTATCCAACGTTTTCGTGTCTATCAGGGCTAATCCACCCAGCTCGTACGGCTTGGAATTGCGGCCTGCAGGATTGACCAGCTCAGAGATACCGCTCAAAATCATTTTCCCTTCGCCTACATAATGACCATCTTGATAATCCACAAAGTGACTCGAGTTTTCTTTCACAAGCAGCTGCTGCCCATTTTGGTTCCATTCATAGAACTTGCGCGAACCCCAGCTGTTACCTATAAGCTTTCCATTTTGACCGTCACGGACCAATCCTCCGATATGATCATGGACTCGGAACGATTCTTCTGCTTTCATAGTCTTAGGATCTACTTTGTAAACAATAGATTGGCTGTTGGGTCGGTATTCGGCGACAGGTACCCAAATATTATTACCATCGAAATCAATACCGCCTGGGTGATAGATGTTCCCTTCACCCAAGGGCATATCATTCACAAGCTTCCCCTGTTTATCAAAAACAAACAGGTGACCGATTCCCTTTCCAGGAGTACGGTCATAACCGTGCTGGGGCTGGTCATATTTTACTGGCTTTTCGATAAGTTCAACCGAGGACAAATAGAAGAGGTCCCCGATTCGAACCATTCCTTGTGAGTGATAGTTGTTAAATTGTAGATCAATCTTATCTTTTTGCTCCCATTTCGTGTTGCGTGTAAGATTTCGGAACTGAGCGATGAGTTTATGGTTATCCATATGTGCTTGTCCTTCCACAGTTAGACTGGGTTTTATTGATTGTGCTTTTGTTTCTTGATAGTTCAAAATTTTCAACAAGGAAACCCCTTAAAGCTCTATCCCTGATAGAAATTCAGAATGAATCTTTCCGTTTGAAGCAACCAATGTGTCATGATGCAGCTGATATGGATTACCGTGATTGTCGGTTACTTGACCTCCTGCTTCACGAACAATCAACACACCCGCCGCAGTATCCCAGGGATGTAGACCACTATGCCAGAAGCCGGTCAACCTCCCCATGGCGACCCAGCACAAATCGAGACTGGCTGCCCCGTTCATCCGCAGATTGCGGCAGTTTCCCGTCAGCTTGTCCATCTGCTTCAAAAGATGAGAATTAGGTCCCCATTCCTCAGCCTGGAAGCCTGCGGCAAGCAAGGATTCGCCTAATCGTTTTTCTTTTCCCGCTTGGATGGGCTCACCGTTGCGGAAAGCTCCAAAATGTTTTCTGGCATGTAATAATTCATCCGTCAACGGGTTATAAACGACACCGATGAAAGGCTCCTGATCCCGAACAATGCCTATCGATACGGCAAAATGGGGAATTCCGTGGATAAAATTGGTAGTACCGTCGATCGGATCAATAATCCAGCCTAAGCCTGATCCCTTTTTCTGCAAGGCTTCATAGGAATTCACCGTACCGTTATCTTCTTCCGACAAAATCCAATGGTCACTGTAATCCTTTAAAATATGATTCCGCAATAATGATTCGCTGAGCATATCCACTTTGGTTACTAAATCGGAGCCGTTCTTTTTTTCCTGAATGTCTCCTAAATTGCCCATTCGCCCGCGAATGAGATCCCCCGCTTGTTTGGCATACGCTATGGCAGACTGTAGTAAGGTTTCTTCATTGGCTTGATTCATCATTCATTCATCCTTTACATATGCATCTTGGTTCAGGCTCTATCCGGAGAGGATTTCCATTTCGCTTGAAGCCGTTCGCGATCACCCTCTGAGAAGATCGAGGGAATCCATTTCTTTATAAGTTACTTAGAGCTCGATAAACGCTGAAACCGTTCGGGCCACTCCATTTTCGGATGGAAGTTGTACAGCAGTCATGAGTAAAAGAGCCGCGTTCACCCACTGCGGTTTAAACATAAGTGGTTTGCGCAACAGATAGTGCAGTGGGTCCACAGAAACTACCGCTCGCTTAGCTCTTTGTAGGTCATTTGAGAAATATGGCACTTTCGACCGTCCGACATATTTCAAAAATCATCATGGGCCAGTACCGGAATGCCGTCCTTCGTTACTCGCACGTCTTCTTCAACGATGTCCGCTCCGAGATTGAGCCCGATTTCAACGGACATCAAGGTGTTATCAATCGTTGCCAAATCCCTTTCCGCACTGAAAAATCTGCAGCTGCATGCAACCTGTATTCAGATCGCTGATCTTGGCGCGGTATACGATCACCAATCTTGTATGAAGAAAGATCGGTGTTGATTTCCAACGTTACGAGCGGTCCGATCGTCACAGAAGCTTTGTCTGCTGTGATGGCGCGAACGGCTCGGGTTACCATGCTCTCATCGTCATCGTCGATGTTAAAATAGGTGATCGACACCGGCTGATCGATAGTTTTCCTCTTGGCTGACTGAGGTGAAACTTATTGGAAATATGCATTTTCGAAGTAGCAGGCGTCACTTGCCCTTGTACATCAAGGATGATTCGGCTCATGATAGTTTCGCGCTCTCTTCTTTAATCATGCTCCGGATATAAAAATACCCCATCACGGAGCATAGCAGGAACGTAAAGAAAGCAGTCGCTGCAGCCAGTTGTCTTTCCTGGAATACGTTGAAAATTTGCTCCATCGATACACCCAGCATTTGCGGTGCATTGGGTCCAAGAAGAAAGGGAGCAGTAAACGAACCGAGAACGCCCATAAATGCAAAGGTGACCGCAACGAGCGTGGTTTTAAAGGTAAGAGGCAGCACAAATCGGAAAAAGATTCGCAAGCCGCCGGCTCCAACGTCCTTCGCGCTTTCGATAACCGAGTTCGGGACTCCGGATAAGGCGGAACCGAGCAGCATGGTCGTAAACGGAATATTAAACCACAATTGGGCGATAATGATCCCTTTCATATCGAAAATGATGCGCGGCAGCGGTCCCGCATGCGCCGTCTCCAAAATGCGGGCGATCCAACCATGGTTGCCCAGCAGCTGGATTAAACCGTACGTAGCGATAACGGACGGAATAAAGATGGGAATCATGTACGTTTTGCGAATCAAGCCAGCCAATGCTCCGGTATTGAATCTCATGTATACGGCCAGCGCATAGCTGATGATCAGCACGAGAATGACGGAAATGATCGTAACTTCCAGTGTGAAAATGATGTTTGACCGCATCAGCTTATTTGTAAATAAATATTGATAATTGGACAAATCGTAGCCGCCGGCCTTGTTAGTTAAGCTTTCTTTAAACGAAATGACAATCGGAATGACAACGGTGACGAACAGCAATAAAAAAGAGGGGATTACCATAAGTAATCCCAATATCCCCATTTTCACCTGTTTGCTCATTGGGCAGCAACTTCACTTTGCCAACGTTTATTTATCTCTTTGTCCAGTTCGCCGATATTGAAAGAGCGGAATCCTGCTGCAGCGCCTTTGAAAGCGTCTTGAACGTCTTGCGGCATACTCGAAAGCTGGATGCCCGGGAAGCCGTGCAAACTATCGACGACGACGGATTGCGCTTCCGGAGACATGACGTAGTTCAGGAATTTATAGACAGCCTCTTTTTTCGTGGAAAGCTGAGGTACCATCAAATAAGCAGGTCCTCCGTTAAACCCTGGCGTAATTTGCGTCATTTTTGTCGATTTTGGCAGTTGGCCTTTAGCGGTTTGATCGAGAACCATATCGGACCATGCCGGAATCATGTCAACTTCTCCGCTAGTGAGCAAATCAAGCGTTCCTTGATTTTTCTTTGGATAAATGCCTTTGCCGTACACATATTTTCCGAGATCCTTCAGCATCGCAAAACCTTGATCCCATTGCTTCAGAATGCTTGGATCGGAACTGTGAATCGCTTCAGTCGGCAATGATTTATAAATTGACGTCGTTACAAAAGAGTTGCCGGAACCGCCGGTGGACGGGTCGTTATAAGCGAATTTTTGCGGATTCGCTTTGATCCAAGCGTACAATTCGTCCAAGTTGGCCGGAGGTTTTTTTACTTTGTCGCTGTTATAAGCCAACACGACAGCGGATGAACGATATGGAACAGCCATATTGGAAATATCTTTCATCGTCGAAGGATCAACCTTGCCCAAGTTCGAAATTTTATCGGTGCTTACTGTCTCCCAAAGACCGTCTTTTTGGCCGCGCGTCACAGATGCCAAGGAGTCTTCAAGGATATCGATATCGCCTGAGCCTTTATTCGCTTGCTTGGCAGCAAGAATGCGGTCATATGTCGGTTGGGATCCCGTGCCGGATGCAGTGAATACTAAATTTACTTTTACATCAGGTACTTGTTTCTCGAATTTAGGAATGACTGCATTCCAGAAATCCTTAACGTTTTGCGAGCTTGTCACATAAAGCGAAATTTCTACAGGCTGTGCAGCAGGCTTGGAGCTGGAAGCGGGATTGGCAGTTGCAGGGGTCTCTTTCATGCCGCAGCCTGCTAATACAGTACCGGTGATGGTGAATAGAGTCGTAAGCATAATGGCGGTTTTCTTGCTAAACATGGATAAATTCCTCCTTAATAATAGTTAGGATTCCGGAAAAGCTATTACTTTTGCAAAGATTACATCAACTTCTTGGCCAGTATGAAGATCTTTGACGTTATGACGCGGTTGAAAGGCTCGAATAATTCCGTGATCCCGCAAATGAATGGATACTTCAGCATAATGCCCCAGTACCATAATCTGCTTGATCGTTCCTGAAAGGCCTTGTCCTTCATTGCCATTTACGATTACATCTTCAGGGCGAACTGCCAGTTTCACATTTCCGGAAAGCTGTTTGTAATTCGGGAATGACTGTTGTCCAACGCTCACCCGATCACCTGCTACCACCCCCTTAACAAAATTCATTTTACCGATAAATTGCGCGACGAAGAGCGTATTGGGCTCATCATAAATATGCTGCGGCGACGCAATTTGCTCGATGTGTCCATGGTTCATGACGACGATGCGATCGGAGATCGACAGCGCTTCCTCCTGATCATGGGTGACAAACACCATGGTCAGGCCTGTATTGGCCTGGATTTCACGCAATTCTTCTCTCATCTCGTGCCGAAGTTTGGCGTCGAGTGCTGAGAAGGGCTCATCCAGCAGCAGAACGGCCGGTTTCAACAGCAGCGATCTGGCAACTGCGATCCGCTGCTGTTGACCGCCGGAAAGCTGAGACGGATATTTATGCTCCGACCCAGGCAATCGGACGAGCTTCAGCACTTCGGATATCGCTTGATCGATTTCGGCCTTCTTCATTTTTCGTATTTTTAAGCCGAACGCCAAATTTTCGTAAACGGTCATATGCGGCCAAAGATTATAGCCCTGGAATACCATTGAAGTCGGGCGTTTTTCCGGGGGAGCCTGCAGAACGCCTTTGCCTTCAATGAGAATGTCGCCTGAATCCGGGGCTAGAAACCCGCCTATGCTGCGAAGCACCGTCGTTTTGCCGCAGCCGGACGGACCAAGCAGCGTGATCAGCTCGCCTTTCAGAACATCGAGCGAGATGTCGGATACGCCTTCTCCGGTTTTATAGCGTTTTGTCAGTTTTTGTACTGAAAGTTGAATATCCATATTAACCACCTTTTTTATCTGATCCGTTGTGCTGTCATTTGATTTGAAATCCGCTGGACATAATATCCGCGCTGACGAATCGCTGCGCGACGAGCAGCAGAATGATCGTTGGCGCCGTTAAAATGATAGAGAATACGGCTCCGGCATATGCAGGATAGTCGGCGATGATCGAATACATGACGATCGGCATCGTTTTATAATGAGGGATGCCGACCAGGAATGTGCCTTGCGCCTCATCGAGCGAATTCAAAAACGTAAAGATCGAAGCGACAATAATGCCCGGCATTGCCATTGGAAGCGTGATGCTGCGAAATACTCGAAATGGGCTCGCTCCCACATCTCTAGCTGACTCTTCTTGGGCAGCATGAACGTTACGGAACGCGGCCGTCGGAATCCAGGTCATGAACATGAGCACGTTAATCATATGAATCAATACGACGCCTACCAAAGTGTTCATTAAACCAAGTTTGTAGAACAGAACCGCAATCGACACATACAGCCCCATTTTCGGAAATGCGTGCGTGAGCAGAAAGGAAAACAGGAAGAAGCGGCTGAGCGGGAAACGGATTCGGGCGAACGCGTAGGCGGCCGGAATACAGAGTACAATAGACAATGCAGTCACGATTGAAGCAATAAGAAACGACAAGCTAATCGATTTAGCGATATCCTCCTGCTGGAATACAAACGTCCACCATTTCAAAGACCATTGGTGCGGAAGTACATCTGGATAGTTCCATGTGCCGGTGAAGGCCAAAATGGCCAAATTCAGCAGAGGTCCTAAGAAGAAGATAATAAATACTACAAGAACGATAAATTCAATGATTTTACGAGGACCTAGCCCTTTTAAATACCAACGCATACGGAATTCACTCCTCTCAGATGAAATGATTTTTTTATGATTAATTCTCCAATATTTTTGTTTTTGTAGAATTTCTGATTTTAAGCTCAGGAGAAAACATCTGCATTCTGGTCTGTCTGGTATTTCCATGTATCCATTCGTCCAGCATCAATACCGCCTCATGGCCCATTCTTGTTTTGGCGCTGTGCACGGTAGTTAAAGATGGATTGGACATCGCCGCATAATCAATATCGTCAAACCCGACGACGGCAATGTCTTTGGGGACCTGCAGCCCTTTTTCGTAAATGGCCTTTATTGCTCCCAGTGCAATCATGTCGTTTGTTGCAAAAATAGCTTGGAAATCATGGGAACGCTCCCACATAAATTGGAAGGCTTTGTAACCTTCTTCAAATTGCGAAGAATCAGCGTAGTAAATTTGATTTTCATCTAATTCAATACCGTTTTGCTTATATGTGTTCCGAAACCCTTGTAACCTTAAAAAGTGACTGCGGTGCTCCTGAGGCCCGGCAATGATGGCAATTCTAGTCAATCCGAGAGACAGCATGTGTTCGGCTGCCAGCTCTCCGCCCCGCCCATCGTCATTGACGAGATGAATCACGTCACTGTCATCGGCTGTCCCGTTAACCATGACGAACGGAATTTGCGAGCTCTTGAAATAATCGACTAATTCCTGATTAAGCCGGCTTATCAGTATAAGTCCGTCAACCCGTTTCTCTAACAAAAAATCCGCTGACTTGCTGGTTATTTCTTTATCCGTCATGACAAATATTGAATACCCTAATTCCGATGCCTTTTCAAGAATAGCATCTAATATTTTTCCATAAAATGGATGGGAAGCAATCGGATGATGCTGTCTGTAAATAATAACGCCGATATTTTTGGTGTGACGAGAAACCATTGCACGGGCTACAGCATTAGGTCTATACTGCAGTTTCTCAATAGCAGCAAGTACTTTTTCACGGGCCGCTGGACTTACATAGCCTGAATTGGAAATCACGCGCGAAACCGTTGACTTCGATACCCCCGAAATATTTGCAATGTCTATGATTGTGTAATTCAATAAATAAATCTCCTCTTCCCATGTGGGAAGGTTCCCACACCGACTATTTTATTTCAAATTGGCTTATAACGTTATTCTAGCAATGAATTATTTGATGAAAATTAACTGTGTGTGGAGGTATTGTAAATTATTCTAAGTAAATAGAGAGGCCTGCTCGTTTTATTACATATAAAAACGGCATTAGAAACCTCCTCAATTGGTGTAGAAGATTTAAACATTTTCTACTAAAACTGCGCGAGCCAAGCAAATCAGCTGAATCCACATCCTATCTGTGGTTATATCGCAGCGGACGCAGTGTAGCTCCGGCTGTCGTATATGATTACCAAACAACCCGAGGCGGCGAGCATCCGCGAAACTATTTGGCCGGATTCAAGGGCTATCTGCATGTCGATGGATACCCAGGCTATAACAAAGTGACCGATGTGACACTTGTCGCCTGCTGGGAGCATGCACGGCGTAAATACGACGAGTCACTGAAGGCAGCACCACCAGAGGCAAAGAGCAGTCTGGATGCGGTAGCGAAGCAAGGCTTGAAGTTTTGTAACGAGCTCTTTGCTATTGAACGGGATCTGAGGGAAGCAACGCCGGAGGAACGCTATGCAGCACGGCAGAAACGAAGTCTTCCTCTGATCGAAGCGTACCATACATGGCTGAAGCACCAGCGGTCCCGAACGTTACCTAATAGTTTGGCTGGACAAGCGATCACCTACAGCTTAAATCAATGGGAGAAACTGACGGCATTCCTTGCAGACGGACGACTCGAGATCGACAACAACCGCAGCGAGAGGTCAATCAAACCTTTTGTAATCGGGCGAAAAAACTGGCTCATTGCTAACACCCCGAGAAGCGCAAAGGCCAGCGCAAGCATCTACAGCGTTGTCGAAACGGCTAAGGAAAATGGACTCAAGCCATATGACTACTTGAAGTTTCTCTTTGAACAGCTGCCTCAGCTAACAGGTCAGCTCGATCTGCAGGCGCTGGAGCCGTTTATGCCATGGTCAGCCTCACTGCCAGCACATTGCCGTTTGAAATCTTAAACAGTAGATATTTCTTCTCTCCCATCCCTAGATGGGGGCTGTTTGAGTTTCACTTGTTAGGAGTTCCAAACTAGGTGAATTGCTAGTCAAATTGTCGTTTATCCTAAAATTGGGTCCGCGGAAGAAGTTTGATAAGGCATTTAAGGAGCAGATTGTATTACGAATATGAGCCGGGGAAGACCATAAACTCTGCAATGGAAATTCTAATGCGGCCTAATCTACCACCGGAGCTGATGCAACCTCAATAATGACTTTCCCCAAGGCATGACCACCACTGAGATACTGCACAGCTTCAGCGGTTTCATGAAGCAGATAATGCCTGTCAATAACAGGCTGAACTTTGCCATTCGCAACAAGCTTGATGATAAATTCCAAATCCTTTGTATTTGGCTTTGCCGCCAGAGAGCGCATCTTTTTGCTGCCAATTGACAGCAATGCTCCAAACAGCAAGGATTTGATAACCTGTGATAAACTACCGCCGACGATGACACAAACACCCTTAGGCGCTAATAGACGCTTATATGCAAATAAAGAACGGCTCCCATTTATTGCTAGAATGAGATCATACTGCTTGCCGCATTTGGTAAAGTCATTTTCCTTATAGTTTATGACATCGTCTGCCCCGAGAGACTGAATTACCTTTACATTTTTCTCTCCGCAAACAGCTGTGACTTCCGTGCCATAGTATTTTGCTAGCTGAATCGAAAATGTACCTACACCACCGCCGGCACCGCAAATCAAGACCTTTTGTCCGCATTGGATTTGTCCTTTATCCCGCAGCGCCTGCAGGGCAGTGACTGCCGCCATTGGAACGGCAGCGGCTGTTTCGAACGTAACACCAGTTGGCTTCATAGCCAATGCAGTTTCTGGAACAGCAACATATTCAGCAAAGCCTCCAAAGCCGAAAGCGGAAATATCTCCAAACACTTCATCTCCTATAGCAAACCTGCTTGCGTTTTCCCCAACCGCATCAACCCGTCCGGCTATATCGGCGCCAAAGATTTTACTTTTTGGAATAATTCCCATCTTCATGGATCGGTAGTCGGCAGCATTTACCGATACAGCACAAATTTTAACCAAAACTTCATTGTCTCTAGGTATGGGTTTTTCTATTTCCCTCAGAACAAGGGCATTGGTAGAATTTCTTTTATCGTACAAAACAGCTTTCATTCATTCATCTCCTATCTACTCCACCTGAATGCAAGCACTAATATCAAGAAATTCCTTCAGGTTTAATCGCCCCAGCTTGCAGTGCCGTCGTCTTCCCGGCCCCGTTCGGTTCAAAATGTTATATTTTAGAAAATTTTTAGAATTGCTTTCGAGGGTGTTTATACTTCTCCTTTAGACTAAGGTTGTAGGCAAGAGAAACCATAGAACCTTAAAGGAGATGAAAAAGAAAAGCAAAGTGTTGATGATCGTTGCGTTGGTGGCAGCAGTGAGTATGTTTTCGGTGGTGGCATTGGCGTCGAGCCCGAATACGGCAGGTAACCCTATGTCGGGGGAAATGATCGAGAGTGCGACGGTCAAGGGGAACTTTACCGTTACAGTGGATGGTGAGGCCGTGCTATACGTTGACGGAACGGCGAAGGTGGAGGATGCGGGAGAAAAACACAGCATGAACAGTGATTTCGACTTCACCCTAATAGGCGTGGAACGTAGCGGCAGCGTGTATAGCGGCGACGATGAGAAAGTCTATCTAGTAGACCGGACCAACGATCTACATTATCAGGTGATCAACCTGGATGATGAGCAGGCTAAGCAAGAACGACGAGTGGTTAGATGAGGACGACTTTCACGATCGCTCGATGAATAAAGCAGAAGAAGCCCTTCTAGACTTCATCGTCGGTGACCTCAAAGATAATTTCAACGTGATGAAGCATGCGGACGACTCGAAGACGATTACGGTCGACATAAGTAAGAAAGAGATTCCGCTTCCGCTGCGCTTGTTGATGGACGTAGCGTCAACTTTGGACAAAGGTGAACGCAGGCATACATCAGAACTGCCAGCAGAGCTAGAGTGTTTGAAGCAGTTTCCTTTTTTCCAAGGTTTTGAGGGAATAGACGTCGATGATCATTTACCAGAGTTGACGAAGGATGTTGTGATTGAGCGCGTACAACAGCAATTGTTATTGTTTTGAGCGTGTTGTGAATAAATATCGTAAAATGACGTGGAATATAGGGATTACTACTTTTAATTTATGAATGGAGATTAATATGAATACACAAAATAAAGCACAAAATGCACTGGAAGACATCAAAGTCAGTTCGAAACTGAAGATTGCTACGCTGTGGGCGAGTTTTATGTTTCTCTATATTTATGTTGATTATTTCGCCTTATATATGCCGGGCAAAATAGAAGGTATTCTGGCAGGAAAAATATTTAAATTTGACATTTCATATGTCTTTCTATTGATAGCACTGATTTCGGTAACAATTCCAGCTCTTATGATTTTCCTTTCTGTTGCCCTGCCGGCAAAAGTAAGTCGCTGGGCAAATATCATTATTGCCGCGGTGTATATTCCCTATACATTGTTTAATTTGACAGGAGAGGCTTGGGTGCACATGGTGTTTGGCGCTGTTGTAGAAGTCGCTCTTCTTTGTCTAATTATCTGGTATGCATGGAAATGGCCTTCTTCGAGTTACTAATTATCTTTACTGCATGTAAGTGGCCTAGGCAGGAGAGCTAGCAACGCGGGTTTCGGGCATTACTAAGAATTGTAAATAACGCTATAAACTGCTCTTCCGTGTAAAAATTCGACGTCGTTTCCTTTCCTTTCTCATCGAGGGCGAACTGCCGAACACAACCCTTAAGCACAAAGTAACAGTCGCGGATCGGATCGCCCTGACGAAGAAGAACCGTACCTTTGGAAAAAGCTTCGATAACGAGCTGATCCGCAATCGTCCGTTGCTCATCATCGGTCAGAGAGGTGTATTGACGCATATATTCTAAATGTATTGAACTTAACTGAGTGGTAGAATTTTTCCTCTTCTTCGAACTTATTTTTCGCTTTCGTAAAAAGGTTGTTTAAATATTTGATGTACTAATCTACTCTGCATAATGCTCCCCCGTAATTAGTGGACTTACAGTTAGCGATATTTATGTCCAGTGAAAATAAAGTTCTATGTTGCTGTTGATTGTTGAACCATATAGTTCCCAGCCAGCAATCATCTTTACCTTCACTAAATCCTTGAGCGTAATAACTCTAATTCTTGAAGAACTTCCTTTACATCACAGTCGGGATTTAAGATATTGATCATCTCTACCGTAATGGGGAAATCATCGTAAATTTTTGCAACAACATCTAATGATGGTGATAATTCAAAATAACCTTCTGCAAATTCAACAAAATCCTCTGGTGTATGGAATATACAGCCCACTAAAAAATCAGAACCATCGCTTTTACCTTTTGGAATTTCAACTTTTCCCTTGTGCCAGTTAGTGTCACTGTTTTCACGCCAAATACAAAAAGTAACATCATCTTTTTCAATTGCATCGTCTTCAAGTAAAGATAATAATTCCTTAGGAACGTCATCATAAATCCCTTGCAATACTTTATGTTCATCTAGAGCATATGGGCTTAATTCAGATTCATGATCGAAACCTTTTATTATGGTGCCTTCAGGGGAAAACAAAATAATTAGATGGTCACCTGCCCCATTATCTATTTTCGCCATACAAACACCCTCATCATAATCTTGAACAAACCTATGGTAACGAAGCCATTCATCTTCACAAAGAATAATATTTAGTGATGCTTGGATTTTCAATAGCTTTTTTAAGACTATTGGATTTGGTAAACGTTCTAACATATTTACTTCCATGAATCCTCACCCTTTCATCTTTCCTTGCAAAGATGCAATTCTCATGGTGTTTAATATGCTCTCTTTTTGAACAACTATTGAATTATCCTTTATTGAAATATTCTTGAAACTATTCGACTATCCTGCCCGTTCGTATTATGAGGTCACCAGATATTTCTGGTCGACCTCATTTTTTTGAGGCCGTAAGATAACGGTACCGGGGATCGAACGATTCTGCCCGTGGGACCTGGATCCCGAGAGCTATTCAGTTCATCCCCCCTACTTGTTCAACCATAGTTAGGCTGGTTGGGACATTGATCCCGAATCACATGCGATAGTGTGGAAGACATTAATCATGATCTTGAAGGATTAGCGGCTTTTCTAAATTATATTAGAGGAGTGGAATCAGCTTCAGGGATGCGTCCATCCATTGTTATGGAAGCAACAGGCCATTATCATAGCCCCGTTGTTCAGTTTCTGGATGAGCACCAGTAACAGTATTTGAACATTGTCATTAATCCTTTAATCTCACATAACGCCAAGAAAACCAATTTGCGACGGTTGAAGACGGATGCCGCAGATGCCCATCTATTAGGGGTGCTGTTCTAGTGCTGTTCTATAAAGAAGAGTTTGAACCCTATAAAAAGCGGGGGCAGCATCTCATGATTTATGCTATCTAACACGACAACATGAATCTTTAACGGGTATGTATGTCCAAGCAAAACTACAGTTTTAGGCTATTTTGGATCAAGTTTTCCCTGAATATCATGGCGTATTTGGTGACCTTTATTCAAAGGTTTCCCTTCGATTTCTGGCTCTACACCCAACGTCTAAAGAGGTCCTAGAAATGACCGAGTTGGAGCTTACAACAGCAATCGGGCGTCTTACTGGACGTGGCAGATCCGTCTCATGGTGCTTGGAACGTGCTCAAATCCTAGGGGCTGCAGCAAAGCGAAATCCCTTTAAGGAGACGGCTTTTTCAAGCCATTTGATCTCCTTGCAGTTGCTCATCAAATTGCTTCTTCAATACCAGGAACATCTAGCAACCCTTGATAAATCTGTAGATGCCCTGGCTGAAGAGTTAATTGAATATTATTTAATCCAATCGATACCCGGTATTGGTACTAAGATTGCGGCAACAATTTTAGCTGAGATCGGGGAAATCGATCGATTTGATCACGCAAAGAAACTAGTTGCCTTTGCCGGTGTTGATCCAAGTGTTTTTTCTTCAGGCAAGTTTGTAGCTACCCAAAATAAAATCACTAAGCATGGCTCTAGGAGACTTCGTACTGCCCTGTATCAAGCTGTACGATGTGGTACTCGTAGTAATAGAAATAAGAAATTAAGGGCTTATTATGATAAAAAACGTGCTGAAGGAAAGTTGTTCAAAGTAACGATAATTACTTGTATGAATAAACTCATCCACTGGATTTTTGCCATCTTGACTAATAAAGAAAAGTTCCGTTTAGAGTAAGTAGTCTTGAATGGAAATATATGGCTTACCTTCCCGAGCGATATGGGACGGTTATTTACAATACACTTTTTTAAGTATACCACGGAGTGTCAAGCTCTTGTCATTACAAAGCTCGATGAAAAAATTCATCGGTTCCAGTATTCAAACGGAGATCAGCCAGACCTTTCCGTTAGAACAGACGGCTTCTGCAATAAGCCATTATCAGACTCAAATGACTGCGGGAAAAGTACTTCTCTATCCTTCCATAAGCTAGAAACGGTAATTAGGTCCTGAGGCTGCCTCTCAGGTCCTTTTTTTTCACTGTGTCCAAAAGGATTCGTATAATCATTGTCCGGCAAATCCATACTATGGAAAATAACGATCAGTGCGAGGTTGTATGATCATCTCTTTATATATTTCCCTGTCTTGGTTTCTTTTTGCAAGTACAGTTTTTATGCATAAAAAATTTCCTCCCAAGGATCTTGCCTTTCTATTTTTGATCGTCGATTTCTTAAATACGAATTTATATTATCTATTCGGCGATGCTTTCCATGTCTTCGATATTTCGAAAGATCCCTCGCGTTATGTGTCCTTTTCTTTGCTTCAAAGTTTGATCATTCCAAATGTGATTGCGATTATGGCTAATGCTTCCATTCAATCTCAGGCAGTTACTGGAAAACTGGCCGTTCAGTTAGCTGCAATTGGTGTTCTGGTTGGCTTGGAGCTGATGAGTCACCTTTTACTATTGATTACTTATCATCAATTCCATACGGCGATTTGGTTAATCTTTTACCGATTAGTGCTCTTTTACATGGCCTATCTCGCTTTGAAAGGCTTCAAAAGGATGTGCAGCCATGCCATTTGTTGAAAACAAGTTCGATTTCAACGACTACTTTCTGCTTTCAAATATCGCCATTGTATATGGTATTGTTTACTTCATGCCAAAACGTTTTTCAAACTCCACTTCGTTACCCCTCTTTATTTACGGTTCAACGCTTGCCTGTATGTTGGATAACTCCATAGGAGGAGGTATATTTGACCTGTATGATATCATGGACGGCCCTGAATATTCCGTGATGGACTTTGTCGTTTATTTTCTTTATGCCCCGTTCGGTTATTTTTTCATCTATTTTTATGAACTGTTCCATCTAAAAGGAATGAAAACTGTCGTTTATATCGTACTCTTCTCGTTGCTTTCGGTCGCTTTTGAGTGGCTTTACTTGCTTGCCGGCGTGTTTCACTATAAAGACTCTTATTTGATTTACTACTCTTATTGCATCTACTTGTTTTCGGAAAGTAGCCTACTGTTATTTTACCGCTTTATATCAAAAACAGAAAACGACCGCCAATCATAGACGGTCGTTTTAATCATGAGCTTTTTTTATTTGCCTCCAAATTGCTTATAAACGTCTGAAGCGTTGTCTTTAGTCACTTCAACCCCAAATGTATTGTCCACCATAATTCCTTCTTGCCACTTCAAAAATGTAACTTCCAGCCATAGAAGAAACAGAATCTAATGTATCATCATCTATTTGGTGTGATAATTCAAAATAACCTTCTGCAAATTCTACAAAATTCTCTGGTGTATGGAATCCTGCCCCATTATCTATTTTCGCCATACAAACACCCTCATCCCAATCTTGAACAAACCTATGGTAACGAAGCCATTCATCTTCACAAAGAATAATATTTAGTGATGCTTGGATTTTCATTAGCTTTTTTAAAATTATTGGATTTGGTAAACGTTCTAACACATATACTTCCATGAATCCTCACCCTTTCATCTTTCCTTGCAAAGATGCAATTCTCATGGTGTTTAATATGCTCTCTTTTTGAACAACTATTGTAAACTCAATCTTGGTAAAAGGCTTTGTGAAAAATTCAAAATAACTTGGTTTGGCACAGATATCCCGCTGACCAACGCACTTACTTTTCGAGAGGAACTCCAACTCTTTTTTGGGAGTCCATAGTATTGTTATTTTGTTTAAGCATTAGCACGTGTTGAATACCAAGCCAACACTCGTAAGGCGCGGAGAGTGTTCCAGCGACTAGGCTCGACTTCCACACCTTCCATGTCGAAGTGAACTCGATCGGAGTGAGGATTCTCCATTGGCCATCTCCCGTTCTGGTCTTGTTTCTTAGCCACCATACCGACAGCCTCGGCGACCCGTTCATCAGGTTCGACACCAGCGCTGCGTAAGTAATCCAACCCCCGCAACAAGTCGTAATGCCACGTGGTCGGGAACGAGAAACTTGTCCAATTTGGATCGATCCGAATTGTTGACAGTACTGCAAAATATCGGCTACGATCCAATCACCATCGCGAAGATTGCGCAAGATAACTGGATGCGCGTCTTGAGCGAAACATGGTAATCGTACTTCCTTTCCTCCACCCCTGACCCTAAATTCATTCATCTCTGTGTTGAATTGCAGCCGTTCGCAAAACAAGCTGCCGATCTTGTCGACAGCTTGTTTTTATTAAGCTAACGTTCCCAGTTAGTTCAATGATCTGATTGGAACAACTTGGCAAGTTTGATATCTTCTAAAGGTACGTTTGTTTTGATATCAAATACCCGCACGAATGTTACATCGAAGTTTGGAAAAGGAGGTAATGCTTCTCTTGCAGCCAATTTCATTTCTATAATTTCTGCTTCATTCATGCCCCATTTTGTTTGACCCAAAGTCAAATGTGGAATGAAGTTATCCAACTCTATATTACTGTCAATAAGTTCGGGCGGTGGGGAAACCGCATCTACCAAATTCTTGTGTAGATTATATATCTCTTTCGATTCAACACTAAGGAATGTAACCGCTGTTCCAAATGTTCCTGGTTCAGACAAAGTTAACTGGAAGATTGGAAATGAAGAACAAGTTTCTCTTACCTTTTCAAGCCAATTCATATCCTCCGTAAGTCCATTTGAGAGTTTAACAGTAATATGAGGCTCCACAGGAGCCCTAAATCCGTTATTATCCCATCGATTTCGAAATGTCTTAGCCCATTTATTACGAAATACCAAAATTTGTTCTTTATAATCTTCAGGTGGAACGATTCCTATAAAAAAAGGCATTTTTACACCTCTTTATAAATAATGTGTATTTTTCTCGGAGCATTCCTATTTATTTCAATCATCAACTTTCCGAACATTTATGTTTTTAGAGAGTATTCCTCAAATATTTTCCAAATCCTGCTTTATGATAAACTGCCCTTTAGCTTAATCAAGCAAGTCAATCTAAAACTTTATTTTCTGAGAGCCATATTACACTAATTGATTCAAAATATTAGGAAAAGGGTAAATATACGATAAGTGGGAAGTGGTATTAAAAAACAGCGAAAAACGGAATTCAATTTTGGTTTTCGAAAGGTTGTTGATTCACCATGAAAACACGAAGAAGGATAAAAAGATCGAGATTTCTACTTCGATACTTTTTGAGTAAGACTTAGCATTAGAAGTGCATTTTTAAAATAAACCGCTTCCCACTATAAGAGGACTCTGCGATATAATTCGCGGGTTCCTCGCTTTTATGATGTTATCAATCATTTTCTCCTTTGTTATTAACCCTGCCAACTATCTTAATAAAATGAGCAGGCCACCGTAGTGCCTGCTCATCTAATGTGTGTTATCAACTAACGTTCTCCGTTAGTTCAATCATTATCAGCAAGTGATTACACCATTAGCCTCTCGAGAGCAACAGCAACACCATCGTTATCATTGGATTCAGTTACGTGGACTG
The DNA here is from genome assembly GCF_025369935.1 of Paenibacillus andongensis. NCBI lineage: Bacteria > Bacillati > Bacillota > Bacilli > Caryophanales > Paenibacillaceae > Paenibacillus > Paenibacillus andongensis. The sequence goes on from NZ_CP104467.1 coordinate 3,923,358, forward strand.
CACAATTTTTCAGTTCAATTATCGCGTTCTCCATTGCGATCGGAAATCCGCACATTTGGAATAGTCCTACATCGTTAAAGTCATCCCCGAATACCATTACATTTTCTGACTTCACCCCGATATCGTTAAGTACCCATTGCACGGCTTCTTCCTTTGATGCTGATTTTTGCATGATTTGAATCAATACCCCTCCATCGGTTGCGATTACGTTCACATGGTCGCCGAATTGCTCAATTATATCCCTCCATGTGCTGTAACCTTGAACCAATATTTTGGTTGGAGATAGTGACCTAATAAAATCGTTATCCATAACCTGGGGTATCGGATCATTCGAACGGAGACCGAATTGAGCACGCTGCGAGTCGGGAACTGGTGTACACGCATACCATGAATCATTAACCTCGTATGAAATTAACGAATGAGGAGCATGTAACTCGATGAATTTGTTAATCTGTTGGCTAATCTCATTTGGGATACTAATGTGCCGCTGAGTTTGCTTAGACTTACATGTTATTAGAGCACCATTGTAATAAACCAAGTAGTCTACAAAAGGAATATTCTTTACAAATTGATTAGCCGCTCTAGGCGGTCGCGCCGTGGCAACAATAATATGAATTCCAGAATCATAACACCTTTTTACAGTCTCATAATTTCTAGGTGATATGGATTTGTCACTGCCGAGCAATGTTCCGTCCAAGTCTAATACAATTGCCTGTATATTCGACATCTGCACCTCTCCCCAAAAGTAATTTTTCCAATGATAACCTATTTTCTGGAGAGAAGCTAGACTCACTATTTATTTAATCTGCCCGTTAAATGAGAAAACGGCATCCGATCGCTGGTCGGCTGCCGTTGTGGGTTTATTCAGCTATCGTATCCGTTAGGTTAATGACCCAAAGGTTGAACCAAAAGCGTCAATTGAGGTGGCAATGACATTCGAAGGGTTCTATAAATGATATTATTAAAATAAAATATCCGAAATTGAAGTATTCGCGAAGTGACCACACTATCCTGTCCACGGTTGAAGAAATCTGCCCGATAGCTTAATGAGGCTGCCACTTGTTTTCGCGGTGGCAGCCTCATCTTGTAGTTTATTGAAGTAACGTTATCCGATAGCTTAATGATGATCCTGGTAATCAAGACGGATTGAATTTATCAATTCTTCTAAAGAGCCAATCCTTTGTTCAACTGAATCTACATGATAAAACGTACATGTATTCCCGATTTCATTCAGTTCATTTGTTGAGGAATACAAATAGATTTTCTTTCCTGACCCCAGAGCAATTCCTAGCTCGACATGACTGCCTTTCCCTGCTGGGATCATGACAATTACTACATCCGAAGCCAAAACCCCTGAAACTTCCTCTTCGCCAATTATACGTAGTTTAGTGATGCAATCTATGTTCGAATGTATTGTCCAGTCGAACGTATGTTGAAAACCAAGTGCTTTCAAATTCTCAGCGACTAACCGCACATTTTCTATGTTTTTGAGACTGGACGCTATGTAAAATTTCATTTCGTTTCCCCATTTCAACCTTCTAAACATACAGATATATATTAGCACATATTGGAAGTAATCTGCCCGTTAGTTCAACGCCGTCCGCTTGAGTTTAATACTTTATTTATACAAAACACACACTGGCCGCACTATCGTCAAAGTATCATGGCTCTCCTACATTAGATTTGCGACAAGGTTGAAACACTCCGGGGAAATCGGCAATCGGTACATATTCTTGGCATCAATTGGCAATCGGTATATATTCTTGACATTCGACATCCCATGTCAGAGGTCAAGACTTGTCACCCGACATTTAGAGGTCGGAGTCAACAATCGCAGCAATCTGATTCGTCAGCTGATGAGCGAGGACTAACTGTTCGATGGAAAATCGCGGGGAAGACAAACCCCGCAGTCTCCCGAACATCATCATGGAATTAATCGGTTCTGCCTCGCGATCTGGATCGCTTGAACACGTCCTTTTGCCTGAAGCTTTCCGTAAATCCGGTGTAAGTGGAGCTTCACGGTCCCTTCCGTCAACACGAGTCTTTCGGCGATTTCCTTATTCGACAACCCTTCCGCAATCAACTGCAATACCTCCACCTCGCGGGGTGTCAACGCTTCATACCTAGCTACGGCGTCATACCCTCCACCCAAGTCTGAAGCCGCTGCTTTATCTTGGCTTTCGCTGGCAACGGACAACACAGCCTTGACATATTGGAGTGACACGCTCGACTGCAGCTCCGGCATATACCCGTTTTTACGGAACTCGGCATATTTCATAAGCAGCGGGGTCAGTCCAGGAGAATCAGTGAAGGTGCGGCAATACCCTTCTTTCTCGCCCAATTCGAGCGCCATGTGCAAATATCGCATACTATCATAAATTTGGCTCATGCGGTCATAAACGACGGCAAGGCAAATGCCGGCTTCCAGCACTGTCATGACCCGACCGATTTGTTTAGCCGACGAGAACATCCGGGTTGCAAGCTGCAGCGCTTCTTGCAAACAGTCTTTGGCCGTAAGAACCCGGATCCACGTCAGCCATTCGAATTCTTGATTGATTGTGATCTCCGCGTCCGGGTCAGGCTTACCTTGCTCCAACCACCGGTCAACCGGAACCGTCTCTCCCGCAGCCAGTTGGCACTGCACCTGATAAGCGCGGAGAAATTCGTGCCACTGCGTTTCGCGTTGATCGGAACGCTCCAAATAATCCATAGCCTCGCGAACGGTTCGGAACGCCGCTGCCGTTTCCCCCAAAGCCCAATAGATGCGGGATTTGACAACAGCCGAGGAAACATAGGCCCCCATAACGCCGAGCTGCCGCGCCACTTGGTTCGCTTGCTCCGCATAATGCATCGCTTGCTGCAAGTCATTGCGTTCATAAAATATTTCGCTCATTGCCGTACGTTGATACGCGCTGTACGCGTATTGATATAACCCGTTCTTTTCGATAAATGCGTTGTAAAGCTGGTGATACCGGTCCGCAAGTTTCATTCTCCCTCTGAATCCGTAGTAACCTCTGACAAAAGGAACCGTCCCCTCGTTCAACTCGATGCCGAGTGTCAGTAATAGCTCTTCGCCGTCGGGAAGATTGTCATTCGCATATAACATTTCCAGCAAAGCGAAAGCATGGTTGAAGTCGCCTTGCAGCAGCGCCAGGAAGTTTTCAATGATCACCGTCTCCGACCACAGCTTATCTAAAATCGCTTTGTCGGTGACCGGAAACGAGGCAAGCGTCGATTTCATCTTGCTGAGTTTAACTTTTACTCGGTCGTAATGCCCCATGAACAATTCGGTCCACGTCAGGATGAAAAGCAAATTAGGCCGCTCCTCCATCGTGAGCTGCAGCCGATGCAGCCATTGGTTCAGTGTCGAAAGCTCCCAGCGTCTTAGCAGCTCAAAAGCGATATTCTCCAGCAAATCCGCCGCTTTCGCATCGTCGCCACCCGCGAACGCGTGATCAATCGCTTCTTCCATGAAACCGTGCAGCTCGAACCACTCACTTGCTTTCAGATGCAGCCCAGCTACATCCGCGGGGCATTCCTGCACTAGGCGGCTGCGTAAAAACTCCGCAAACAAATGGTGATACCGGTACCAGTAACGCTCCCCGTCCAGCGGAATCAGGAACAAACCGGCCCGTTCCAAGCTGTGCAGCATTTCCATTTCCGCAGCAAATCCAGTAACCGCGTGACAAATCTCGCGGTTCATTCTGCCGAGAATCGACGTCTGCATCAAAAATTTCCGGTAGGTTTCAGGCTGCCGCTGAAACACTTCTTCCATCAAGTAATCGGTGACATAGCGGTGGTTGCCGGTAAATTGCCGCAGTGTATCGGGCTGACCGCTATTTCTGGAAAGCGCTGCCAGTTGAATGCCGGCTGCCCACCCTTCCGTCCGATGAGCAAGAAGCCTAAGCGACGTTTCATCCGCAGATTCGCCCGTCTGCTCATACCAGAAGGCGGATATTTCGCTGGGCGTAAATTTCATTTCGACGATCCCGATCTGGTTCAGCTCTCCTTTGGCCCGCAATGCGCCGATGGGGAAAGCGGGCTCCTTGCGGCTTAGGATACACACATGAATCCGATTCGGCAGCCGTTCAAGGAAATAATGGAGAGAACGCTGCACATCATCAGATTCCAATACATGAAAATCGTCCAGAATCAGCACAAAGTCTTCTTCCATGTCAAACAAATCGTTCACAAGCCAAGCCACCATTTGTTCAATCGAGAAGGCTACAGGGGATTGCAGCAGGGAGAGCGCTTTTTTGCCAATCCCTTTTTGCAAACGTTCGAAAGCGGCAATGACGTAACCCCAAAAGCGAATGAGGTCATTTTCGCCGGTTTCGAGAGAAATCCATCCGGCTCGAATGTTCCTTCTTCGAATCCAGTCGCTGACCATCGTCGACTTGCCGAATCCGGGAGGGGCGGTAACCAAAGTCAGCTTGCATTGCAAGGTCCGAGACATGGCAGTAAATAGCCGGTCTCTCGTAACGAGATAAGTGGGTTGATGGGGGACGTTCAGTTTCGTAAGTAAAATGGGATGATTATAAAGAGCCGTTACAGACGTTTCTTTTCTCTCGATTGGGTCCATCTTTGCATCGTTCCTTCTTCCATTCGAATTGGTTTGGCGGTCGGACGCCGGTTAATAACTATATGCTAAAAAGTAAGTACCATGATTTCCGCACGCTTCCTACATCCTTTAGTATAATTTTATGTAATTTGGAAGTATACTTTTTTTTCCATAAAAAAAAGCAAAAAAAAAGCAAAACTCCCCACGTCACGAGAGATCGTGAACATGGAGAGTCTGCTTCTTACCACTTATGCTGTGCACATACTTTGCCTTTTATTGCCGCTTCGAGCTTTAAGCTGGTCTTGATATTTTTTAAATCCCAGCTAGGTCCGCTTAGACCGTCGATCTTAAACTTCAACCCCGATTTTCCCGGGTCCGTCACATTGAGGTTAAAAGGACCTACATTTTCACTCAGGCCACGGTTCAACAGATCGACGCTGAACGGTCCTGCGTCCGCCTTTAGAATAGGGCTGAAATCAGGGCAGTTGCCATCCAAATTCTGTCTATATTTGAACCCGCCTTGAATGCCTCCTATAGGCGACTTCAACTTGGCAGTCGCTTCAATCGAGCTTTCATCGCTGGAAATGCCCTCGAACGGATTGATATCAACTCCTCCACCGCCACCGATGCCGGCTTCGCCGCAGGCGGATATGCCGTCGCCGTCGACACAGAACTTGAACCCTGCACCGAGGCCCGCGTAAGCGCTGGCGCCGACGCAGAACATGCCGCACGGGTCGCGGAGCATGACCGGGTTGTTATCAACATAGGCGTACAGGTTCGCCTGCCCTCCATCGTACATTATCGGATCGCGGGCCGTCCATCTTCCTGTCTCCGGATCATAATCGCGGTAACCGAACCTGATCAGCTTCGAATCAGCATCCGTAATACCGCCGGCAAAACCGATCGCCAGCTCGAATGCCGGATTGGAATCGCTGAGCATTCGGCCGAAGCCGTCATAACGTAGGCTCTTGACGACTAAGCCGTTCTTGTCATACACCACTTGAGGTGTTCCAACGCTATCCGTTACAACGTAGTATCTCGCTCCGCCGCGGTCGAAGGATAGCAGCAGTCCCGCCTCATCGTAATAATAAGTTGTCACTGTTCCGTTGTAGACCGACGAAGTCACCTGCTGAGCGTCGATCGGGTTGCCGTACAAGTACAGCGTCGTAGTTTTCCCGTCTTCACGCGCCGTTCTCCGCTGAAATGAATCATACGTGTAGCGGATCGTTTTGCCGCCGGATTGGGCCTGAACCAGTTCACCCTTGGCGCCGTACTTGAACGTATCACTACCTCTCTGCATCAAGTAGCCGTCGGCGTCGTATTGATACTGCACGTTGTTCAACGATTGCAGCTGGTCATTCCTACCGTAAAGGCTGATTTCCTGCGCCCCTGCATTCATTGTGCGCATGATCCGGTTATGGTTCGCATCGTAGCCGTACTGCTCGCGAACGGTACCGTCGACCTTTACCGACATGAGCTGGCCGTAATCGTCATACCCGTACTCATAAACGGCAGCCGTAACACCGGTCGTCAACGTCCGCTTCACCATCAGCCCTCTGTCGTTGTACTCTTGCCCTGCTCTGTAAACCTCCGCACCTTTGACGCTGTAGACCAGCGAGCTTTCTCGCCCCATCGCGTCGTAGCCTTTATCGACCTTGAAGGTGGAGCCGGCCGTACCTTCCTGAATGGAGCTGACATAGCCGGAACCGCCTACTCGTAAGTAAGAGAACGGCCCGAATGTTTTCAAGTTGTCGTCATCGTCCCAGCCGATCGGAATCGTGGTCGTTACGCCGCCTACCGCCGCCCTCATACTCGTCGGCTTGGAATAGCTGTCATAGGTGTAATCGAACTGCCCTGCCGCTTTCCCGCTCCAAACCAACTTCGTTACATCGTTGCCGTCGTACGTGTAGTCGATCGCTTGCTTGACGCCATAGACCGACGAATTGACGGATTCCGCTCTGCCGAGACGAGCCGTTGCGTCCTTATACGTAAAGGTACGAAGGAAGTCGGCATCATTCATTTGCGTCATCCGGCCGCCAGCGTCGTAAGTGTAGTCGATCGTTCTGCTGCTTGGCAGCAGCGTGTAATCGAGTTGCCCGTTCGCACGGAACATCTGCGTTCCGACGGCATCGCCTTCCGGCAAGAAGCCGGAGAGTTCATCCAGTCCGTCGAACGATTGCCTGGACACCGCTTGATTCGGCATCGTGACAGACGTCATATTGCCGTTCGCATCGCGGCCAAGCTGAATCTCCTCTTGACCGTTCAGCTTGAAGCCGGTTATTCGGCCGGAACCGTCATAGCTGTATTCCTTCGTATTGCCGTGAGCGTCCAGCGTCTTGATCAGATTGTTCCTGTCGTCATAGAAATACTGAATGGTCTGGCTGCCTTGCTGGGTCTGAGCCATACGTCCTTTAGTATCAAATTGATACGTTGTCGGGTCGAGATTCTGGCCAGGATGCTCGATCTTGCTGGCATGGCCGTTATCGTCATAGGTCGTGATCGTCTTATAGCCCAAGCTGCTTGTTTCGGTCAGTTGCTTAGCCACGGTATCGTATTGAACAGTTGACGTCGTCGATTTGCCGCTCTTGTTGTCCGTCGTTTTGTAAGTGACGGTCATCTTCTTAAGTCCCAGCGGATGGGAGCCGTTCCCTTCTTCCACCGATCGTTTCTCGCTGAGGGTCCAGCTCCTTCCCGCGGGTGTCGATACGGTCATGCTGTCCAGCAGCAGTGCTTCCACCCCGAAGCGCGGATCGCCTTTCATCTGCTCGGTGACAACTGTTCCGTTCGGGTAATGAATCTCCTGCTGCATGCCTTGGTCCCGGATATAAGAGGTCGTTGTCGCTCCTGTGGAGCCGGTAACATCATGGCGAATGACACCGTCCGCTTGACTTGTTTTATAAGTCGTAATTTGGCCGTATTTGGTGTATGTGATCGTGTTCCCGCCGTCAAAATAACTCCGAACGAGCGTGGCTTCCCCGCCAGGATCTTTGGCGCTAATAAGCAGCCCTTGCGGATCGAAGACGTACTCCCTTGCCTGATTCCGCGGATCGATAAACTTCGTCAGTAACCCCTTGGTATTGTACTGCATCGTATACGCTTCACCGGACGGGTTTTTGACTGCCGTTAGCCGTCCGTTCTCGACTGTAAGTTCTGTCCGCTGGCCGCCAGGGGCAACGATTGCGGTCGGAACGCCCTGTGCATTGCGCTCGATCACAACGGTATTGCCGTCGCCGTCCGTGATGGAAGTAAGCCGGCCGCTCGCGTCATAGCCGAAGCTTTGTACCGTTCTGCCGGTCAACGTATCCAGCGTCTGTTTATGCAGGCCGGTGATTTCATCGAACTTGAACAATTGCGTACCGCCGGAGTCTGCAATGCCATGATCGCTGTCCAGCTGGCTTTTGCCGATGCGATATTGGTTAAAGAAATCACCAGGCTTACTCAAACTTGAAGCAGCAAAGATCATCTCGCTGTCCGTACCGCCTGCGATCAGTCGAAGTGTCGTGCTGCCGCTCTCCGCTATGGCCGCGTTCACTGCTTGCTCGACGAAATCGTGTGCGAGTTCCTCCACTTTGCCATCCGGCGTTATTCTAAATAATTTGTTCGTTTGCGTTTCAATGAAATGAAGATTGCCGTATTGGTCCATCTCGATGTTATCGGTTTTGAATACGGCATCCGCCGCTTTGTCAGTCTGATCCAGATTGAATTGTTTGCCGGAGGTCGAGACATAGCCTTTCGGCGAACCGGCGACGAGCGATATTTGTCCTTGCGGATCGATTCTGCGAATGCGGGAATGATTGCAATTATAATAGGTGGAACAGCCGTTCATGTAATTATCCAATACGTACAAACTGCCGTCCGGCCCGATTTCCAGTGCGCTCACAATGCCAACATTACTTTGTGTAGCGAAGCCGCTTGAAGCCCCGAAGTTCGCTGTCGTTCTCGGTGTTCTTTGGTGCAATACCGCGATCTTGCCGTTGGTGCCAACTTTGAATAGCCCTTGATTATCGATAAAATAAACGCTGCCATCCTTCCCGAATTTGATATCTTTCGGATTGAACAGGCCCACCGTCTTCGCGTCCGCACCGTCGGTAACCGTTGCAAAGTCGGAGCTGTACTGGCCGTTTCCGGCTACGACGACAGCGGTGTTCGGATTCGCTTTGGTTCTTTTTACAATTTGGTAAGAGGCCCACTGGCTTGTGTAGAGTGAACCGTCTTTATCCAGGGAAAAGCCGGATATGAGGCCATTTCCAATCGGAGCCGGGCTCCATTTCGTCAGCGTCCCGTCCTTGGCGCTTCGATACACATTTATATTACTTTTGCCGTCCGTCGTATGGGCGGTGAAAACAATTGATCCGTCCGCATCCACGGCGTTATTGATTTCGCTTATGCTGCCGACCTGATCCTTCAGCACGATGCTGTCTGGATTCGACGCATCCCCGCGGTAGTTGACTTCAGCTCCTACCGTCTGATCCGCCCTGTCCACGACCGAGCCGTTGCCCATATACAGCTGCGCCGTATCCAGGATGTGGTGAGTGGTTAAGCTCCACCCTCCGATTCCTTCCTCCCTGTACGGGTTTTCCGGGCTTTCCAGCTCCCCTTCGAAGCTGGCTTCGTAGGAAGTCGAAACACTGCCGCGCGGAGACATGGGAGCCAAATTCAACGGGAAGCGTCCGAACGAATCGATATACCCGGAGATCGAAGGATAGTACGTGACCGGATACTTGTATCCGATCGATACTTTATAACGATAGCTCCCCGTAAGAGTTCTTCCGTAAGCGTCTCGTCCGTCCCATTGGAACAAGTAAGTCTGGTTCGGCTCGGCCGGAAACTCTTTGTAAACGGTTTTTCCGGCGATTTCAATCTTCACGAGTATCCCCTGCATGGAAGACGGTACGTCAGTACCGCTGACCGGAATATGCAAAGATGACTTCTCTAAATAACCCGGTTCATTCCTACTATAGTAGTTTAAGCTGAGCGAAGTGCCGGTCAGCGGAACGCTTTCTCCAAGCGACTGCTCTTCGCAGCCGATGATCGAGCCGCTCTTCTTGCACGGATCATTGATATCCGGATTATCTTGGTTCGGCCTGTTATCATCATCGGGTCTAATCGCATCATCCGGAGCCTTGTTGAACCAGTTGCAATCATACGGAGTAAAATGTCGAACCGGTACGCGCCACAAACTTTGGCCTACGGTGTACAATCCTGCCAGCTTCGTTCTTTCTTCCATGGTAAAGCCGAGCGCATCCAGCTTCGCGTCATCATCTGCGGCGCCGTCCCCGTCGCTGTCAATCGTTGCGATGCCACCGTCGGTTTGCAGGATTTTGATGATTTTGCCGTTGTTTGAAGGAACCCAGGCTGCGGTCTTGCGGTCGTAATAGCCTACAGGCACGGTTTCCCCGACAGGGAACTGCAAGAAATTGTCGACGTAATAATACAGCGTTTGGTCAAAGCTGACTGTTGAAGCGCCCGCGGCCACCGCTTCGTCCGCAGATAACTCGACAGCGTACGTATAGCCTACGAATTGCGGCAGCTCGCCGGGCATCGCCTTAGGCCCGTTGTCGCCGACCGTATACTCCGTCGCACGGAAATGCATTGCATCCAGCGCGGCGTTGGAACCATCGGCGAGCGTCATTGTCGCTTTGGCGCCGGTCGGAATGAGCAGTGTAGCCGTGCGCGTACCATCCACATCGGTCGTCAGATTGCCACGGGCTACTTGCATTTCGGTCGAGTTGCTTAAATTAACTAGTGTCACTTTGCTATCGAACGCCTTCAGCACGGCATCCGGCAATGCAGCGTAATCTTGCCACGGCGCTTCAACCTGCCGCTGAATGGACATATAGCCGTCTTTTTGATAATTGACTGTCAGCCTGCTGCCGCCGTTCACCGCGATATCGAACATGCCGTCTATGCGGCTGAGCGTTTGGCCGAGCTCAGGATGATCTTGAATCGTAATCTTGACGCCCGGCAAAGGCTGACTGGCGTCGTCCAGCACCTTCCCGCGCAATACGGCTGTCCGGTCCTGCTTGATTGTATCCGGCGCCACCCCCGTCTGAATGGGGTTCGGTCCCGTATACAAGAATGAATTGCGGTCCGCAAAAGTTGTCGCTCCCACCAGCGGAAGAGCAGGAGCTTGCGTACTTGGATCCGGCGGAAGCTGCCCATCGGGAGGCGTCTGTGGTTGAGATTTCGGCGTTGCCTGCACAGTTGTAGACTTCGCCGATTCGTTGCCGCTGGTGTCCACGGCTGTGACGGCGAACGTATAAGAGACACCGGCCGTCAGGCCCGTCACCGTATACTGCGTCACATTGCCGGCATTCACGGCCGGGTTCCACGTCGTCCCGCCATCCGCGGACACGTAGACGTTGTACCCGCTCAGATCGGCATCGCTCACCGCAGTCCACTGCAAAGCCGCGCTTTCGATCCCGGCTACGGCTTGCAAGCCTGCCGGTACGCTCGGCGGCGTACGGTCTGGCGCCGGGAGCGGCGTCGCCTGCACAGTCGCGGACTTCGCCGATTCGTTGCCGCTGGTGTCCACGGCTGTGACGGCGAACGTATAAGAGACACCGGCCGTCAAGCCCGTCACCGTGTACTGCGTCACATTGCCGGCATTCAAGGCCGGGTTCCATGTCGTCCCGCCGTCCGTGGACACGTAGACGTTGTACCCGCTTAGATCGGCATCGCTCACTGCAGTCCACTGCAAAGCCGCGCTTTCGATCCCGGCTGCGGTTTGCAAGCCTGCCGGTACGGCCGGCGGCGTACGGTCCGGCGCCGGGAGCGGCGTCGCCTGCACAGTCGCGGACTTCGCCGACTCGTTGCCGCTGGTGTCCACCGCCGTTACGGCGAACGTATATGTGACGCCAGCCGTCAGGCCCGTCACCGTGTACTGCGTTACATTGCCGGCCTTCAAGGCCGGGTTCCACGTCTTTCCTCCGTCTGCGGACATATAGACGTTGTAGCCGCTGAGGTCGGCATCGCTCACCGCCGACCATTGCAAAGCCGCGCTGCCGATTCCCGCATTGGCTTGCAAGCCAGCCGGTACGGCCGGCGGCGTACGGTCGTCGGAACCGCCACCTCCGCCTGGAGGTTTCGGATCGGATAAATTCACTGTCCCGATATCAAGCGTCTCCCCAGCTTTCGGCGCTTTCAACACCCTAAGAGGTTCATGTTCATGCTTGCCATTTTGGAAATCGTCTTCCTCTCCCACATTCATTCTGTAGTTTCGTTCAGGCAGCACTCCGACTTGAAAACGGCCGTCCGAACCGGTAACGACGAGGAAAGTCGGGTTCGTCGTCAACGTCACGCTCGCTCCTGCTGCGGGCGTCCCTGCCTTCAGAAGCAAATTCCCGGTAATGATGGCAGCCTTCTCCGCTTGAATGCTAATTTGGGAATTCTCTTTACCAAATTTCACCGCTTGATAAGCCGCAAGCCCTTCCTTCTGCAGCGTAACGTCATACATGCCGTTCGGCAGCCGGAAAACTATTTTTCCGTCCGATCCCGATTTGCCCTTTTGAAGTACGGATAACTTCCCTTTCTCTCGCACGAATACATCGGCGTCCGCAAGCGGCGCTCCGGTAACGGATAGCGCCCGAATCTCAACCGACCGAGCTTCATGAGATTCCCCATGTTTTCGCAAATACTCAAGGACTCTGAACAAGATGACAGCAGCTTCTGCCCGTGTCAGCAGTTTTCCGCCCTGAAACGTACCATCGGGATACCCTTCCAGTACGGACGCCTCGGAGACAGCCGCAATATCGGCGGTTGCCCACTTGGGAATCGAATTCCGATCCTCAAAATTAAGTTCCTTAGCGGGGTTCAGCTTCAAAATCCGATTCAGCATAACCGCTGCATCCTGGCGGCTGACGGACTGCTCTGGACGGAACGTTCCGTCAGGAAAGCCCTGAGCCCAGCCTCGAAGCACGGCTTTCTTCACTTCCTCCGCAGCCCAACCTGAGCTTACATCCTTAAACGCTGCAACCTCCCCCTGCGCATCATCCGCCGCGTATTCGCCAAATGCTCTGTTCAGAACAGCACTGAACTCGGCCCGGGAAATCAGCCGTTCCGGATAAAACTTGCCATCTTCATAGCCTTGAATCACGTTCTTATCACGTAATGTCGATATTTCTTTCACCGCCCACGCAGGTAAAATCTCCTGCTCCTGTCGTTGCTGAGCGGGCTCGTTTGGACTGTTCGACGAATTCTGAGCCCCGTATGCCCAGACCGGAACAATCGATTGCAAGATGAGAACGACAGCCATCAAGAGTGACCATTTTTGCTGAAATAAAGATCTCATATCAAACCTCCAATTGAAAAATGCTTAACTCTTTAGATACATTTTGTATCAAAAACACTATTAAAACGCATTTTTGCTCACTCAATGACTAAGAAACTATGAATTCGCTCGAATCAAAACCTTCATTCCGCTCCAACGCCTTCGCTAACTCCAACCAGTCTTGTTGCTCCAAACAGCTCTCCGCCAAACAAAGCACCTCTTCGTAAAAATCGCTAGCGGCAGATCGTTTGATGTCGCTCAGCAGCTCTAACCGTTCCGTCCGGGTGATGGCGGGGAGCATATATGACAGAAGAACCAACATGGCTTCCGGAGAAATAGAGGAACGTATTTTAAAAGATAACTCATGGATTTGTTCATCATTCAGATGGTTCCATAACGCTTCCATTCCAGGCCCTTCTTCACGCTGTAGGTGAACGAAATATTCAGCCGTAAAACGATTTAACTTTTTGCCTAACTGGTACCACAACTGCGGACGGTCTTCCAACGAAGTCCCCGGATGTTCAATCCGGCATAGGATGTTGTCAATCTCTTGCAGCTTCCAATCCAGATCCTCATGCTCCTCTTCCAGCTGTTTCCCCGTTTCGGGCGCAAACTGCGCATACACGCCGTTCAGATGTACATCCTCATCATGGCAATGCGCTTCCAACATGATCACAACTCGCCTCCATTCTTCAATAAACGCCTCCACTTTCCGCTGATTTGCGAGGTCTATCGATCCCGCTTGTGAGCAAAGCCCGCTTAACGCATAGCGAAGTCCTTTGTGAACGGATCCGTAAATTTCGTAACGGTTAAACATCTAGCTTCATCCTCCTGCATTTGTTCACAATCTCGCGGTGTACCGATGTAACTCATCTTACCAATAATCCCCTTATACGCCGTCTAACGAAAGTTATATATACCGGTTATATCTTTTGAGCCGTCTAAGCGGCATGGAAGTTTTATCAATAAAAAAACTACGGCCGTTTGCCGCAGTCTCAACTTCGATGCTGAACCGTTAATTCGTTGCCAATCCGGTCGTATTCACCGTTTGAACCGGTTTGATTTTAATTTTTTTCATGTTAATCACCTCTTTAGCACGGTGTAATTGACTTTTCCAATTCGCGAAAATACCGAAAAATAGCTTCCTCCCCCTTGCCATGACCGCAGGTCGGGCACTCAGGGGTTGGGCTGGCAAAGTCCATCTTGATCTCCGTTCGAAACGTCTCGAAATGGATGGAAACCACTTTTCCTGCCGATTGTAAAGCATTCGTTTTTGTAATCATGCGCACGACTTCCCCGCACACCATGCCGGTTAGCAGCATGTAATTCGGCGCTATGGCCGTGCTGGGCATTTTAAAGCAGGAGGTGATACAACTTTGAATATAACGGAGATAATCCTCGTCCTGCCGGCTGCGTAGCAGATAGTTGCAATCCAGGCAGCCCGTTTGTCCAGGGACAACGGTATACAGCTGCCCTTCAACAGCGTTCACCCCGCCACCGATAAAAGGAATGCCTTGCTTAACACAAGCCTGATTAACCCACCGTTCCAGCATAAAATGGGGCTGATCTGCGGCGAGTACCACGAAATCGCTGTCTGTAACGGCTTTTTCCGCATCATCAGCTGATCTGATTTCGCCCGGAATACAATCAAGCACCATCCGGGAATGGAAGCGGTGGATAAACTCATTGGCTGCATCGATCTTTCGTCTGCCGATATCCGTTTCATTAAATAACAGCTGCCGATTCAAGTTGCTCCATTCAACGTGATCAAAATCGATAATTCGAACGTTTTCGACGCCTAGTCCTGCTAGGTTAAACAGCACGCCCGATCCGAGTGTTCCGACGCCGATAACAGTTATTTTCGCGGACTTCAGCGCTTGCTGCATCTCCCAAGGACTGCTGGCAAGACTGGAAAAGGAGCGAAAATAGTTCAAATTCGCTTTATATCGCTCCAGTTCCTCGGAAGAAAAGCTGCTGTATGCGGCCGACGCCATGTTATCCAACAAACCGATCGCATCAAGATCGCCGATCAGCTCAAGCAGCTCATCATCCGTAACCGGTGTATCTCTACTCTGCAGCTCGGCTAAAATCTGATCGATGGTTCGGGTACCGTCCATTTGCTGAATCAGCAGCTGAAAGAACCCGTCCTCATCCTCGATTTCAACAGCACGATCGGGAAAAAGCTCGCTAATGCGAAATAGCCCTTTTTCCCGTTCTCTCATAAATATCGTTTTTTTCACCATTGGCTTCATGGCCATATTTATAATCACATTCATCCCACCCTTTGTATGACAGGGATTAGTTAGTGGTGAGCCCTGTTGTTTTCACTGTTGCGACAGGTTTGATCTTAATTTTTTTCAACTTGTTCACCTCCTTTCAACCCATTTTTCATGAATCTGCGCCTGATCGATTGAAGCCATGAATGTATAAGCATTGCGGTTGGAAGCAAACACATACCGATCAATAGGATGCCTGCTGCGAAATTCCACGATCGAAGCGGCATTGTGGACAGTTGTGCAAGCGAAGCGGTCAAGAGCCTATATAGACTTGGAAGTTGAAAAAAGAGCCATCCTGCTACAGTTACAGTAACTCCGACCATATAGAACCAGGCAAATCCATAAATGATTTTCTTTTCACGGGGCGGGACCTCGTCCCATTGCTCGGTCAAATAGGGATTTGATATCAAGCAGCGCTTGAAATATAAAAAAGTATGCTCAAGCAGATCCGGGCAGCGAAAAACATTCGTGAACACATAATATAAATCGGTTTTCATAAAAAACAGAAACTGGAACAGGATCAGTGCCATTCCATTGCAGTTGATCAAACGGATCGTGAACAGGACATTCTCATTCATGCCTATCACTTGCAGGTCATAAAGCCATTCGAGCCATATCCCAGTCGATAAAAAAACAACATCCCAGCACATTCCTGCTAAAAAAGCGCTGTATCTCTGATTTCGCGGAACGACGACAATACCGGACATATCGGTTTCGGCAACCGGAAACAGAAACCTGTGTCCGAGACCGATTCTGCAGTTGACTCCCAGAGAACGAGCGGCTATCAAATGCGCAAATTCATGTAGATAGAGGAAAAACCAAGAAGCGGCAAGTGAAATGATGGTGATTAGAGGCGTAGTAGGAGTTCGCAGGAAGTCTTTATAGCTCGGGAAGTATCCGGGATGAAAGAATACGATGCTTGCAGCGGATAGAAATATGGCTAAATACATGAAATATGAGACCGGATTGAAGAAAAAACGGCCGGTTTTAGCAGGAAGCCAAGTGAAATGCGCCTTGATTCGCTCCCGGCTGTTGACGATGCTGCCATCCAAGCGGTATACGAGTTTATGTGCTTCCAGCTCTTCGACAAATGCGGTAACGTCGATAGGTTCAGCGTATTTTTGATACAAAACGCGTTCCACTTCACCGATTGTGAATCCTCGCTGCAATAATTCAATCGTTTCGTGACCGATCGCAGGCAGCGCGATGAACGTTCCGGTTTCCCGTCGGCCGATAACTACCTCGTCTTCATTTTCGATATAAAAAACGAGCTCGTGCAGCTCGACGGCACAGTGTTTCCCCACCCTTCCGTTTGACGTTGAGCCCTCTTGGAGCATGAAACTCAGTGCTGCCCTTCGTACTCATTTACTTTTCTGGCAAAGGCGTGATCGTCGGAACCGTAAAGACCGGAACCAATCAAGGTGACAGCTGCGACCAACAGGCATAACACAACTTTTTTCAACATAAAGCATCCTCCTTTAACAAATGGTGACCTTCAACATCATCTTATCAATTTGATTGTCTTCGGCCATCTAACGAAAGATATATAAACCGGTTATATCTTTTGACAATAACTAAAAGACTACGGCTATTTGCCGCAGTCCATAATTGCTTTACTCCCAAAACGGTCTTTAATACCATCAAGGACACTATCTAGTTTTCGTAGCTTCGTTACGTCTTCAAAGAGATCCAACTGTGTGACTTCCTCGTCATCAAGTGATCCTAGCGTAACGCCGACTTTGCGCACCGGATGACCATTCCAGATACGATGAAATATCTCGCGAGCGGACCCGAGAACTTTTAGTGTATTGTTCGTGGCAAAATGCATTTTGCGCTGCTGACACCGTTAGCTGTACGCCACATGACATCCGCTTGATTGTCCGATTGTTTACCAAAGCGTGCACGAAACTTCTGTTTGAGAATGTGTAGCGGCATCCTGGCTACGTGACCGATCATAGTCATGCCAAGTGTGACAAAGTGTCTCGTCATGCGCGAACCAACTCCATACATCTTATCTACACTTAAAGGCCATAAGACACGTTCTACATCCCTTGATGTCGCGCTTTTTCATAATGTTCTTAATATTTTGCAATTCAGGGTAGGTAGCGTTCTCCACTTCTTTTAAGTGAAACAGAACATGACTATTTATGATTTTATCTTTGTGAACTTTGAGTTCATCCGAATCCTTACCAGCATATCGAGCAAAATAGGAAGCAGTGTAAACTCCTTGATTAATTGAACATCCTCGTCAGTCTCAATATTTGTAATGACACTCATTTAATCACCTCAAAAATAAGAACTTTTGTTTGTGTTCTATGTTATATACCAAAGACGTATCGCCTATGCAACACAATTTTTGTGGAGATGTTTTGATCATATTCCATGTCAGAAAATATTACTTATCAACCGAAAATCGTGGTTTTGCGTCATGTTTAGTCACATAGTACAACCAAAACCATATATAATATACCAAGCGTTATTTGTTTGAAGGAGGAAGGTAACTATGGCTTGGAAACCGAGAAAAGTCGCTATTGTCGGGATGGGATTAGTTGGTTCAAACTGTGCTTACGCCATAATCAATCAGTCCGTTTGCGAAGAATTGATGCTTATTAATCGCACGCCAGACTACGCATTGGCTCAAGCATTAGACCTGTCTCACTGTATGGACTTCACTCAATCGCGGACCAAGGTATTTGCGGGCAATTTCGATCAATGTGGGGATGTAGATGTAGTGATTCTGACACCTGGGGCAAGCATGAACAAAAATCAGAACCGTCTTGATCTGATGGAATCTTCCATTCATATCATGAAGAATATCATTCAACCGATCATCCAAAGCGGGTTTAACGGAATCTTCCTTGTTGCCACAAATCCTGTGGACATCATTACATATATCGTATGGAAATTATCGGGTCTTCCCCGAAATCGTGTGATCGGAACAGGCACCTCCATCGATAGTTCACGGCTGAAAACGATCTTATCCGAAATCTTTCCAGTCGAACCGAAGAGCGTTCAAGGGTATGTACTCGGTGAACATGGTGACTCCCAGTTCGTGGCTTGGTCACACGTAACCATTGGCGGTAAACCGCTGCATCAGATCATAAGCCAGCATCCGCATCGATTCGGTCTCGTCGATCTTGATCAATTGGAGCAACGGACCAAACTGGCTGGATGGGAAATATTCAACCTTAAAGGATCCACTTCTTTTGGTATCGGCAATGCATTGGCTTTCATCACTCGATCTGTGCTAAATGATGATCATAAGATTATCGCCGTATCCGCGATCTTAGATGGAGAATACGGTGAGAGAAACGTATGTATTGGCGTTCCTGCCATCATATCTCGAGATGGAGTTAAGGAAGTAGTTGAGCTACATCTCGATAATATGGAACAAGAGAAACTTAGTTACTCCTGTAGCGTAATTCGTAAGCACCTTCTCCAAGCGTCTATTATCGGCAGTTTGTGATGCCCAAAACGGACAATAAGGGAATCCAATCAAGTACCGAATAGTAAGAAGTTTATGCCCTGCTAGGAGGAAATCTTTCATCATGCTCTCTGCATCCCAATCCAACCGCATGTCCAAAACTTCGAATCTACATCTACTGATGATAAGTTATTTAAAATATTTAGGGTAAACCGTTCATCAACTATTCGAATTATTTTATTTTTAAAACCAACTATTCCTCCTCCATGATGAATTTGTCTCAGATTTCCATTATTATTTATAAACCAACCGTAACCATAGCCAAAATCGTGGGGAGTGAACATTCTTTCGAGACTCTCTTTTTTTATTAGGCATTCCGAATATAACGCTTGATCCCACTTATATAAATCTCCAGTTATTGAATATAGATTTGTTCCTCAAGCATCATAATTGCCATTGCTGTAAACTGCTTCGTTATCGATCCAATTCTGAATTTTGTATCGGCAGTATTCTTTACTTGGTGCTCTCGATTTGCAAATCTATATCCTTGATTAATAATGATTTTATCTTTTTTGGAGAGCAACACACATTCACTAAATTCATTTTTACTTTGCAATGATGATAATAATTCATTTACCTGAACAGCTAATAGTTGCAAAGAGTCATCCCCTTTTAGTTGATAACACAATTCTACAGGGAATAATTGTAAATTCAAGACTCATAATTATTTCGCCATTATGGTATAAATGATATAGGAAGGTTCTGTCGGACCTTCCTTTTTTGTTTTTCAAATCTACTGGTTGAAACCACGCTCTACTGCCCGTTAGTTCAACGCCGTCCGCTTGAGTTTAATACTTTATTTATACAAAACACACACTGGCCGCACTATCGTCAAAGTGTCATGGCTCTCCTGTGCATATTGAATAGTACATAAATATACCTAAATATAAATCAATGAGGCCACTACCATTGTCGGAAGTGGCCTTGTTCTTATTTTCTGATGTGTATTTTCTACTCCATAGAAAAATGAAATCTAAGTCTTTGTGTTTCGGTCACCTTGCTTTCTTTCTCCAATGTAAGGGACGCCAATTCAATTCTTGGTCATTCTTATGGTTTGCCTTCGGCTCCTTGAACACTTCATCTTGCCACATTTGATATAGATAAATGATCAGTGCAAAACCGACCATCATAGCAATAGTAGCTATTGTAGGCAAAGTCGATTCACTCGAAACAAGCCCCAGTCGTTGCCATATCGGGTAAACGATGTACATAAATAGCCCGTCCAAAAGGACATTGACAATTAGATATATCCAAAATTTCCCGAATGTGAAGCGGAATATCCATATAACAATAACCAAGTATGCTCCATACACCCAAGGAACCGGGAGGATTTTGTCCCAACCGAACAGACTGGAACCTGTCTCTTCCCACCATCCGTAATGGTAAGCAGCTTGATAAGCCAAGGTATCGAGGACGGTCATAAATAGAGCGACAGGCATATACCTGCGTACAGTATCCATTTTCAAAAACAACAATGACGTCCAAGGTAATATTAGTAAAGACCATAGAATAATTACTTGCATGACATTGAACCCCTTATTTTTTTCTTGTAGTGTTATTCCAAGTCCCTTAATTTATTCGTTTCGTCCAAAAAATACTCAGAGTAGCTTATCGTTGGCTTTAACGAAACCAGGGAACAGCTACCGACGTGGTGAGTTGCTCCCTGGCTGGTTATTGCGCTATAGATCAATAAATCAGGTTTAAGTACATTACTTTCATTTATTATCGAGTGACAATGTGTAGTGAATCCCATTCTCCGCCTGAAAATTTAATAATTGGGTATTTTTGGTGCTTATTACGGATAACTTCAGCTGAATTCCCTTCTTTTTGTAAAGTTAATACATTATGTTTAATTGATAATAAATATCAAAAGCATGCCCAGGTGTATCGATTACTTTCCATGTCGCATTTCTGGATGTAAACGTTTCAGGCATAGCCTTAGCATGAAACGGCTTTCTTCTCCCCCAAAAGAGTTGTCTATATAAAGGATAATCTGCACGACGTGCGCAATAATCAATTGTTTTTTCATTTAAATAAATTGGTAGTTTCTTAGTTTCTTCAATATAAGCGGCACAACCTGAATGATCTTCATGAAAATGAGTTATCATTACTTGATCAAAATCTGCTTGGCTAACCTCCCGTTAGATTCCTGTAGATGGATAAATTTCAGCTTTGTAAAAAAAGGAGCGCCTCTGTACGATGGAAGTACGCTACGGGTCAAAAGCCCTTTAATTCCATCATCCAGGAGGACGCTCTACTATGAAGTTTAAATCACAAGATAAGCAAAATCAACTCATTGAAAACATTACCTTTAATCATATTGTTGTTGGTGTAGACATTGCTCAGGAGGCCCATGTTGCCAGAGCGGTTAACTTTCGAGGTGTCGCTCTCGGTAATCCTTTAGTGTTTAGTAATGACGAGGATGGATTCAAGTCCCTCGACCGTTGGATTCGCGACTTGTTAGCTTCATTTAAATTATCTCAAGTTATCGTTGGTATGGAACCCACTGGCCATTACTGGCTAAGCCTTGCCGGGTGGCTCAAAAACAAAGCCATTGAAGCCGTACTTGTTAATCCTCACCTAGTTAAAAAGAATAAAGAAAACCGCGACAATACACGCTCTAAAAGCGACAAAAAAGATGCTTTAGTTATTGCCGACATGGTGAAAAACGGCTACTACTCCCCTGTCCGCTTCCATTCTTCCGAATACGCGGAGCTGCGAGTGCTTATGGCTAACCGAGAAACGGTCGTTAAACGACTCGTAAGTGCCGTTAACCAGATCCACCGCTGGGTCGACATTGTCTTCCCTGAACTGAGACAAGTCTTTAAAATCTTAACTTGCAAGGGTGCATTGTTAACCCTTCGGCTTTTTCCGCTCCCGGCTGAGCTATGTAAACTAAGTCCTGACGATGTAATTAAAGGATGGCAGAAATCAATGAAGCGGCATTCTGGTGTGCGTAGAGCTCATCTACTCATCGATCTTGCCAAGAAAACTATTGGATCTAAGCAGGCAACACATGCTTACAAACTCCA
The DNA here is from genome assembly GCF_025369935.1 of Paenibacillus andongensis. Taxonomy (NCBI): domain Bacteria; kingdom Bacillati; phylum Bacillota; class Bacilli; order Caryophanales; family Paenibacillaceae; genus Paenibacillus; species Paenibacillus andongensis. The sequence goes on from NZ_CP104467.1 coordinate 3,944,980, forward strand.
TCTAGAGCAGCTCCTTGAGGAGCATGACTTAGCCACTAAACAACTGCAGAGGATAGAAAAAGAAGCCAAAGACGTTGTTGAACGTATCCCCTATTCAGGAAAAATGCTTGCCATTACTGGAATAAGTCCAATTGCTCTAGCTGGTGTTTTAGGAGAGTCTGGGGATCTTAGAGGTTATGCGCACGGGAACGCTCTACTCCGTCACGCAGGACTTAATATAACCGAAGCAAGCTCTGGGAAATGGAAGGGACAACTGAAGCTCAGCAAACGAGGTCGTCCACGTCTGCGTCACTTTCTTTATTTAATTACGATGTGCATGGTCATGAGTAACCAAGAATTTAAAGCCATACACCACTACAATGTTCAGGTGAAAAAGCTTAAAAAGATGAAGTCTATCATGAAGCTATGTGGAAAGCTAGCTCGACTCTTAGTAGGAATGGCTCGTAGTGATGAAGCTTACAACCGCGATAAAATCTTTGTATTAGCAGCTTAAAATAAACCTTATCTCACGCAAGTTGGCGTATTCGCAGGAGACAAAGAAAGCACGGAGTATCGGGATACATTACGCAAAAAGGCTCTGACCTGTTCCGTTAGAAAGACCGACCTCCACCCCTTAGATAGATGTAACGAAGGAATGATAGGGCGCTTGACCCGTTGAGACATGGGAGTGAAAATCGCTAAGGGCATCGTGGAGAATACGTGCAGCATTTGGAATGAATTGGGTGATTCAACTCCACCTCTGTTCCCGCATGCCTTTTTAACGACACATCCTAATATGTCTCGCTATCTTTCATTCATCATTGATATCTAAAGGATGAAATCCTGCGAATAGACGAGCTTGCGTGAGGAAATCAAATCATACCGAGGGAGCTTAATGAAATAAGGAGCTGTCCCGAATTCGAGCTTCGATAAAGTAGGTGAATTTGCATCGTAAGACTACAATGTAGGACATTTGTGCATTTTTAGTTGACAAAAATGTGCCTACATAAAAATAAAAAAGCCTGATTATTCAAGCCTTTACTGAATAAATTATGTAGGCACTTTTGTGTCATTGGACACTAACGTATTGACTTTTGACAAGAACATATATCGTTAAAACAAAAAAAGCCGCGACAACAATTGACAAAAACATATATCGTTTCCCCAAAGTTTTCCTCCTGACTTTTTGCCCCGGCCTGATTGAGTTAATTTATAAGGGAATTAACTTTGTTTGTTCCATCTTGTTTATTGCAAATGAAACATTTAATAATAAGACCCTCTTTTATTGTCTTATTGATTTTATTTTTGCAGGATTAATTGAATACTTGAATCCATTCGCGCACCTTATTCGCAATAAGTACGTCCGTATCCTGATCCCCGCGATTAAAGGAAAAGCGATTTTTGAGCAAGGCGAATGAAAAGTGGCGCTTCGGATCGGCAAATCCAATCATGCCGCCCATACCGGTATGCCCAAAGGTATGAATGCGGTCCCCCATTGCTGAAGCTGATTCGTTATTCCCCAGCCAGTATCCGAGCGCTTTGGGAATGGCGACCATCCCCATAAACACTTCATCGGGCTCCTTGGTTTGGAGTAAGGTAGCCTGTTCCAGTTGGGCGGAATTCAACAGACGAATGCCATCGACACCATCGCCGATAAGTGAAGCATACATGCGGGCAAGCGCGTTAGCCGTGATACACGCATTGGCGGACGGCAAAACCGCCTGATGCAATACAGATTCGTTCCAGGCTGAATTTGTAATAGGCATAAGATGCGTCGGTAGCATTCGTTTAATCAATAAATGATCGGGCATTTCGATCCAAGGAAGCTCTTCCCCGCTAATTTTGGCAACTCTCGATTCCGCTGCATCCGGAACGCCGAAGTAAAGCTCATGGCTTATGCCAAGAGGTGCACAAATCTCTTCCTGTACAATCTGCGCGAATTTGCGTTTATCAACACGTTCAGCTAATTCGCCCAGAATCCAACCAAAAGTGAAGCCATGATAGCCGGTTTTGGTACCTGGCTCCCAAACAGGCGACAGCTGTTCGATTTCATGAACCATAGCTCCCCAATCTAAGACGGTATCCATACTGACATTGTTCGGCATTTGCGGTATGCCTGCCTCATGACATAGTACCTGACGAATCGTAATATCCGCTTTTCCGTTCGCGGCAAACTCAGGCCAATAATCGGCTACCTTATCGTCATACCCGAGCTTCCCGGCTTGCGTCAGCATATGAATGACAGTCGCGGTAATTCCTTTACAGCTGGACATGCTGACAAAGAGCGTATCGCTTTCCACAGGCTTCCTTGTTAGGGCATCCATCACCCCAGAATGCGCGTTTAGTATTAGCTTGCCTTGGTAATAGGCTGCTGCCTGCAGGCCGATTTCTATTCCACTCTCCGTTAATTCGTCAAGCATCGCCTGTATGGTTTGTTGCAAATCGCTGGATGGTTGGTTTTCCACTGTTCAATCCTCCTGTATGCATTTTTGATTGCTTACCTGAAGCATACGATGGTTTTATAAACTAAATTTAAACGGCTCTTTCACAAAGATGTGAATAGAGCCGTTATCAAGGGCCGTTATTTCATTAATTCATAGAAGGAATATCCGATTCTGCGGTAACAACTAGGTTCCCTTCGGGTGCACCATCTCTTCCGGACGAACGTAACTATCGAACTGTTCAGCTCCTAAATAACTGCTGCGCAACGCAGACTCTTTCAACGTCAGCCCCTCCTTGTGAGCCTGCTTTGCGATGCTTGAATAGGCTTGAACTTCATCATCCGTCCAATTATTTTTCCTCTTATTATACATAACCCAATTTTCATTACACTCTCTAAAATCGACGAATGTTTCCTTATATAAATTAAGGAAGGTAAAACCATTGGATGTTACTTCACCGATCCTCAAAAAGTCTCACCTCTCTTTCAGTCGTAAAAGGGTTGGACAAATAATTAAAACTCCACACCGCGAACTTTAGAAAATACCATAGTATCTCTCAATGATCCACCTACATCACAATTATCATTTCTAAGAATTCCTTCTAATGTGAATCCCAGGCGTTCGGCAATTCGTGAACTTCGAGTATTGCGTCCGTCACATCGGATTTCAATTCGATTAGCTTGTAACTCATGCACTGCATAATTTGTAATAGCTTCTACTGCTTCAGTAATATATCCTTGATTGCCAAAAGATGTACGCACCCAATAACCAATTTCAAATTTTCGCGTTTGCCAATCAATTCGATGTAGACCGCTGCTACCAATTAATTGACCTGTTTCTTTCTGAATGAGGAGTAATCTTAGATCGCTGCGATCCAAGAATTGAAGCCTAGATCGTCGGATATTTATTTCAGACTCTTCAATTGTTGGAACGTTCACAGCCCACGGCATCCAGGGACGCAATTCCTCAATACTTTCTTTAACTGCATCATTTACCCTCACGCCATCTTCCCATAATGGAGCTCTTATAAACAATCGTTTACTTTCAAAGCTTTCAGGTATCGTATATAGTATCGGATCGGTTGGTTTGATGCTCATTCAATAACCTCCTTTAGAAAATATTTCCATAAGATTAACAGCATTTTATAGATTCTTCAATATAGAATTATAACCTTTATGAAGAAAACTGCCCGTTAGTTCAAAAGTCTGCCGATCCATTGCTGGTGGCAGACTTCTGAACTAACGGCTTATTTGTTTAATTTTCGGATAAAGGGCTTAAATCCTTTGCCATGAAACTTTGGCTGTAATACTGATTTGGCAAATGTCCTTGAACCTGATGCCATCCTTCTGAGTCCTCCCACACGAAACGCAACTGTACAGTTTGTTCCATCGTAGAGCGCCATGACGGGTCAAAGTGAGTGTCCCAACCATGCGACCATACCCAAATATTGAATTGATTAAGCTGTAATTCTGAACAAGCTAATTCTGATTTAGAATCAAAGCTCATACGTTCCCAACCAAACAGTTGGTTGCCGATATATACATGTATGTTTCTTGCCGCCTCCGTGCCGAGATTTTTTAAAATTACCTCATAAGAAACAATAGATAACGGCTTGTTCTGCTTGGCTTCGTAAAGCAGCATATTTGGTCTTATTTCCCACTCTGGAACTGTAGAGCTTAAAGTATTTGGCGGCTCAACAGAGTTACAATCTGCAATTTTTTTGAATTGAACTACTTTCTCGCAAGCAACTAAAAATATTAAAAGTACAATCATGAAGCAAAAACAAGCTACCTTCCTCACTAAAAATCCTCCAGAAGTAATCGTTATTCATGTATGTAGTAACTCTAGTCCCGTTTCCATATTAACTCAACTAAAGATGAGTTTGTAGGTATTAAGCTATACCTGCCCACTATCGGAGTAAAGGCTGCCATGTGGCAGCCCTTCACTGCTTTACAATCGTTCCCAGTTAGCATGATTGCTAATGGAAATTAATCACCATTGCGGTCTTATCGTCTGATTTCTTAAAGCGAATATGTTGAATACACTCAGGATCGCTATCCTCAAGTTCTATTAATTCTTGAGTATAAAGTTTTATACCTTTATTCAATATTCTTTGCGCAACAAAGCTCCAATACGAACTCTGTTCGGGTACGATATTCGTTGGTAAAAACATCCCATCAGTCAACAAAATGATATGTTTTAAATACGTCAGATTAATTTTCCCGTATTCTAAAAAAAGAACTGCATCCTTTTCCCCATTTAAAACCCCGTAACCACCATCTGTATTAGCGCGATATCGGTTCTTTCTTATTGTATCAATAACGGTTTCATGAAGCTCTTTCTGGCTTTTTAATCCTTTTGTTATTCCTTCCTGCCATTTAGCGAATGCTGGAGCTTCTAAGTGAGAAACTTGTCTCCATGTTAATGGGCGAACCTCTTTATTAGCATACACGGCTAGAATCATGCAATCCCCTGTCTGTATGAACTCCACACCATTATCCTGAATACGAACGATTGCCAATGCGGCTCCCCAGAGTTCTTCCTTTTTCCCCAGATCAATATTAGCGAGCACCATTTGTTCCCTAAGAAAATCATTCACCTCAATCATGTGGTCCTTTAAACTTCCAGGATCAGTAACAGATTCGAAGTAGTTTTTCACCAGATTCGCCGCAATAAAACCGCCAGTTTCCATTTTGGAATTTAGATAGGGTACCAAGGAAGATACACCATCCAAAGCTCCATACAAATTTGCTTTCGGATGCATAATAATAGCATCCTCATTTAGTACCCCAACGCCTTTCTTGGTGATCACCTCATAAGTAACATTCAAGTTGTTCACCCCTTTCTCAAATTAATCTGTAATATCCTCGATCTATTTTACCATTTTCCCCATTACCAAGTATTGGAACTATCCTGCCCGTTACTTGAATGAACAAAAAGAGGAGCTGCCGCGTTGCAAGCTCCTTCACTTAATTATTCTGCATAATTTTTCTTATTTTGCATCTACATTCCAGCTCTTTTGTAGCTTCCGAATATAACAGATTTGACCAATGTGATATGCATTATGAGTTGACACATTTCCGAGTAACTCCCACCACCTGGCAGCCACTGGGAAACCAATTACATCACTTTCGACTTTTTCTTCAGTAAGTAGATCTTGCCATTTTAAAAGCACATCTAATAATCGTTCTTTTAAATCAGTGAATTTTTGATCTTTGGGAATTATAAAACTTTTATTATTATTTCCTATGGAAGGCACAGCATTGACATCAGATTTTTGGTACCTGGTTTGCCAAGTTTCATTCCAATAAAGTAAATGCTGCACAATTTCAGCGATACTATTACTATCTTCATTAGGTTTCCAAAAAGCTACTTCCTCCGACAAATTTTCAACTGCATCTGAAAATGGTAGGTACCAACTAGGGTCATTAGCATTTGCTAATAACTGATCGGATAAAATATCTTTTACATGAAACATACTTTCCACACTCCTTCTTACTAATATGCGACTAAGGGAGCTGCTCTTCTGCGAGGGCAGCTGTTCCCGTATTTGAACTATCGTTCTGCGTTAGCTTAACAGTTCATTGGGTTGTAATATTAACTATTGCAGATTCTTCGTAATCCTTATTGTCCTGCACCCATTTAAGTATGTATTCATCAGTGATTTTTTTACCTTCGAAGTGAACATTGTTAAGTGTAAACCCTTTAGTATGTGGCTGAATCAAACCTGTAGAAACAGTCAAGCTACCCTTAAGAGTAAGTGATGGGCTTAATGCTGCTGATTCTCCTAAATAATCAAAATCAATTTTGTATTCATTAATTTTACTACTTGGATTGATACAAATAATTTTAAAGTACGCAACAATTCAAATCCCCTCTCGCTTAAGATTACCCTTCCAAATTAATCAATATTTTCCTTAATAAGACGAAATGCAGTTAAGGAAGTTGCGCTAAACTGCCAGTTACTTTAACGGGCAACGGCAGCCGATCGTGTGGTCGGCTTCCGTCATGTCCTGATTGAACTATCTATCGTTTCAGTAACAAAACATCTTCCTTGAATAGGCTAAAAATTGGTATGCTCTTTTCACCTTCTTTGTCACATTGATTAAGTATATACATAATGATCTTTTGTCTCATCCATACTAATCCTCTTGCATCTGTAAACCTGTTTTCCATGCTCAGAACTCATTCCATCCCTGGTATTATCAATGGTCCAGATGACCTCCCTGCCGTTTGACTGCACATCATGAATCCAGTAACCACCGTCGATAATCGGTGGAATGAGCACGAGATAGTCGCCTTTTCCATTTTTATGACGCTGAACCATCTCATTTAAACGGTCTACATCCACCTTATTAAAATGGTGAAGGATACTATCATTTCTTTCAAGTGCATTTTTGTTGTCAGTCGTTAAATTAATAACTAAGATCATTACCAACACCCCGATGATTCCAATAAGCACTCCAATCGTTATCTTTGTTCGTATCATGCATACGCCCCGTTTCTACACATATTAGACGTATATACGTTCTATATCGTTGCGTTATTTTTCCTAATAATTCCACAAAAGCATTCCAATGACACCACGCTCTACTGCCCGTTACTTCAACGGACAACGGCAGCCGATCGTGTGCCGGCTGCCATCATGTGATGATTGAACTATAGTTCACCTTTTAGATCAATGATGCGTAAGGTTATGCCCTGAGTTTACAACTGATCATTACACATACGGTCAAATCTCAGCAATGTTTGGGGAAGCGGTTGTAAGCATTAAACCTACTCATTCATTTACGAGTATCGGCGATGAATTCTATAAAATCCTTTTCCGGATGAAACGAAATGCCCGGCGACGTTATCTCACGACAATAATTAAACCGTCAATGCTTACCCCAAGAACAAGCAACAAGACTCTACATGTCAGTAAAGTTGCCAAAATCAGCTGATATGCTAGACCTCCCGCCATTCATGGTCAGGAGGTCTATTTTCTTGGTCTTCATTAACCGAATTGGTATCCTTAAATTTCATTATAGGAACATAAGTTCCTATAACAAAGGTAATAAGTCTTATTATCCTGTCGCTGCTGATCGGAATGGAAATCCCTGGATAGGGAACGGTTGGTAAGGGTTTAGTCCCGCCAATCGTTTTCTTTTTGAAGGTTGCTTTATTTTAGCAGGTTGGTCAGATAGGAGATGTCTTCTTCATAGGTAAATTCGCGGATTAGCGTGCTTGGATGCCCCGCTTCCATTCGCCAAACAAAATTATAGAGCACCGGTTTGCCGTTTTTCACGCGCCTCATAATTACAGAACCATGACCATCGTAG